>CAZKPC010000043.1:0-14640 GCA_964554565.1 uncultured Halobacteriales archaeon | reverse complement strand
TTCAGAGTCAGTAACGCTCACCCGTCGGGCCACCCGGTCGGGCAGCGCGACGGCTTCCTGAGCTGGATCCGGCAGCACCGTCACGACGTCGAACGGCGTGACTTCGAGGACCTCGACCCGGACGCCCGGCCGGATGCCGTGGTCGTCCAGATACCGGAGCTGGTCGGGCTCGTGATCCTGGACGCGTTCGATCACGACCTGGTCGCCGTCGACGGTATCCGCCAGGGTTTGCCGGGGTGGCTCGTCGACCGGCTCGAGATCGGCCGTCGGGATCGGGTCGCCGTGGGGATCCACGGCCGGGTCGCTCAACGAGTCGGCGATCCGCTGCTCGAGCTCCTCCGAGATGTGGTGCTCGAGGGCGTCGGCCTCGGCGTGGACCTCGCTCCAGTCGTAATCCAGGTGCTCGGTGAGGTAGGACTCGAGCAGGCGGTGATGGCGCACGATCTCCAGCGCGACGCGCTGTCCTTCGTCGGTGAGCCGGACGCCCTTGTACTTCTCCCGTTCCACCAGCCCACGTTCATCCAGCTTGCCGAGCATGCTCGTGACGGTCGGCGGTGTCACGTCGAGGGCATCGGCGACGCGGGAGGTGGTCACGCGGTCGTCACCCCCCTCGGCCTGGAGGACGTAGACCGTCTTGAGGTAGTCCTCCATGGCCGCGCTCAGCATCATCGGCTGGTTTAGATACGGCTAACGCATAACGCTATCCCATCGAAAAAGATCCAAACGGCCCCGCCAGCTGGGGTCTGCGAGCGGTCCGTGTATCGACGGGCTTAACCGGGACCGTTACCCCCACCTGCCGGCGGGCTCGGGCCCGTTTCAGTAGGTTTATCAGTCGCTCGTAGCCAAATCCGCAACCAGTTACTGCCAAGAGGAATACCGTGACTGCCGAACATCGACAACCGGAGGTCAACATCGGGCTTGTCGGCCACGTCGACCACGGGAAGACGACCCTGGTCCAGGCCATGAGCGGCCGCTGGACCGATCAGCACTCCGAGGAACTCAAACGGGGGATCTCGATCCGGCTCGGATACGCCGACGCGACCTTCCGCCGGTGCCCGGAGGGCGACGGGCCGGAAGCCTACACGGTCGCCGACAGCTGCCCCGAGCACGACGTGGAGACGGAGCCCCTCCGGACGGTTTCGTTCGTCGATGCCCCCGGTCACGAGACGCTGATGGCCACGATGCTGTCGGGCGCGGCCATCATGGACGGTGCCCTCCTGGTGATCGGCGCGAACGAGCCGGTGCCCCAGCCCCAGACCGAGGAGCACCTGATGGCGCTGGACATCATCGGCATCGAGAACATCGTCATCGTCCAGAACAAGATCGACCTGGTGGACCGGGAGACGGCCACCGAGAACTACGAGCAGATCCAGCAGTTCGTCGAAGGCACCGTGGCGGAGGGCGCGCCCATCGTGCCCACGAGTGCCGGCCAGGAAGTCAACATCGATTACCTGATCGACGCCGTCGAGGAGCAGATCCCGACCCCCGAGCGCGATCCCGAGGCGGACCCGCTGCTCTATGCCGCCCGCTCGTTCGATATCAACCGCCCGGGCACGACCTGGGAGGACCTCAGGGGGGGCGTGATCGGGGGCAGCCTCGCACAGGGCACCATGGAGGTCGACCAGACCATCCAGTTGAAGCCGGGCCGCGAGGTGGAGTCCGAGGGCCGGACCACCTATCAGCCGATCGAAACGACGATCCGGTCGCTGCAGTCCGGCGGGGAGCCGGTGGACGCCGCCTCGCCCGGCGGGCTGCTCGGCGTCGGCACCGGTCTGGATCCGAGCCTCACGAAGGGTGACGGGCTGGCGGGCCAGCTGGCCGGGCCGCCGGACACCCTCCCACCGGCCTGGGACGCGTTCACCATGGAGGTCGATCTCCTGGACCGGGTCGTCGGCGACGAGACCGGCGAGGTCGAGGAGATCTCGACGGGCGAACCGCTGATGCTCACCGTCGGGACGGCGACCACCGTCGGCTCGGTCACGAGCGCACGCGGCGGCGAAGCGGAGGTCCAGTTGAAACGACCGGTCTGCGCCCCAGTGAACGCGAAGATCGCCATCAACCGCCGGGTCGGCACGCGGTGGCGGCTCATCGGCGTGGGGACCCTGACGGAGTGAATGACGATCGTGGCTCTCGATACCAGCGCGCTGATGGCGCCCGTCGAACGCGACCTCCGGTTGTTCGACGAGTTGGACCGCCTGCTGGGCGCCTACGAACTGGTCGCGCCGGCGGCGGTCCGCGACGAGCTCTCGGAGCTCGCCGCCTCCGCCGGCGGGGCCGCGGCGAAAGCGGCGACGGTCGGCGGCGATCTGGTCGAGCGCACCGACACGATCGAAACCGAGGCCGACACGGCGGACGCCGCCCTGGTCGAGCTCGCCGAGTCCGGCACCGTCGATCTGGTGGCCACCATGGACGCCCCGCTGGCTGATCGGATCCTGGCCGCGGGCGTCCCCGTGGTGACCGAGCGCGGCCGCCAAACCCTGGAGATCACGTACCCCTAACATGTACAAGCGCGTCAAACTCATCGACACGGTCGAGGTACCGCCGGGAGAGCTGGGCGACGTCACATCGGATCTCGTCAAGAAGCTCCTACAGGACAAGCTGGAAGGCCGCATGGACGAGGACGTCGGCAGCGTCGTCAGCGTGGTCGAAGTCAACGACATCGGCGAGGGCGCGGTCCTTCCGAACCGCCCCGGCGTCTACTACGAGGTCGAGTTCGACGCAGTGACGTACGATCCACAGATGCAGGAGGTCGTCGACGGCACCGTGGTCGAGGTCGTCGAGTTCGGCGCGTTCATCGGGATCGGACCCATCGACGGCCTGCTCCACGTCTCACAGATCTCCGACGAATACCTCAGTTACGACGGGGAGAACCAACAGCTCGCCTCCCGCGACTCGAACCGGACCCTCACCGTCGATGACCCGGTCCGGAGCCGCATCGTCACGAAGAGCATCGACGAGCGGAACCCGCGCGAATCGAAGATCGGCCTGACGGGCAAACAGCCGGGCCTCGGCAAGCACGGCTGGCTGGCCGAGGACCGCGAGCAGGCCGAAGAGGCGCAGTGAGATGGCCCGCAACCGCCTGGTCTGCCGGGACTGCCACTCGGTGATCGAGGAAGGCGTCACCGAGCTGTGCCCCAACTGTGGCTCGGCCAGCCTGACCGAGGACTGGAGCGGGTACGTGATCATCGTCCACCCCGAGGAGTCGGAGATCGCCGAGGAGATGGAGGTCACCGAACCCGGGGAATACGCGTTGAAGGTGCGCTGACGTGGCGGCGGTCGTCGTCAGGCTCCCCGACGACCTGCGCGACGACCTGAAACCGCCACTCGGTCCGGTATTTACCGACGTCGATGCCCTGCTCGAAGCCGCGGGCACCCCCTTGGTGACCGTGGGGGACGTGGTGACGGCCCACCTCGAGCGGGCCGGACGGCGTCCCGATCTCGCGGTCATCGACGATCGGACCGAGCGGAGTCCGGTCGACGACGCGGTTCAGAGCGCCATCTCGGCGCCGGATCGTGCGGTGGAGAACCCGGCGGCGACAGTGACGGGGTCCCTCGTGGAGGCGATGCGATCCGGCTTGGACAGCGGCGATCCAACGACCATCTTTGTCGAGGGCGAGGAGGACTTGGCGGCGCTGCCGGCGGTGCTGCTGGCCCCTGACGGCGCGAGCGTGATCTACGGCCAACCAGGGCAGGGCATGGTTCTGGTCTCCGTCGACCCGGAGATTCGGAACCAGGTCCGATCGCTGCTCGAACGGTTCGATGGCGACGTGGACGACCTCTTCGAACTCCTCGAGAACCCATCGGGTTGAGCCAGCGGATATTTCTGCTCGCGGAGGGGCGGCTGCGCCCTGTTGACGGGGTCGTCAAGAGACCCGACTGTCGTTGAAGGGAAGGTCACCTATCGAAGAGTCGGATGGGCTTGTATCAGCGGGCCGCTCACCGAGTGTCCGATTGCTGGAGTCTAGCTACGCGGTGAACATGAGCAGATAGAGGAGGGTACTCAGACCGCCCGTGATCAGCAGGACCGCCGGAACCTGAAAAGCCCAGCCGGGGAGCATCGAGTCCTCGACGTCGGTCGTGGCTGTGGTTGTCTCGGTTGCCATATGAGACTAGAGACTCCGTACACGTAAATATTAATGGTTTATTATGATATTTATTTGACCTCATCATATCGGACAGAATGAATTACGACCCAGCGGAACCCGTCGAAACCCGAATCAACCGGCTGGCCAGCCGCTCGCTTCGAAATTCTTTTGCGGGCGAGCAGGGTACTCAGAGCCAACTGACCATGGAGATCACCGTCGTAGATCAGGAGGAGAACCCGATGTTGCACCGGACGGACGTGCAGTTCCGAGTGAGCCACGTCGAGGCGACCCCGGACCGGCTGGCCGTTCGGGACAGTCTGGCTGCCCAGCTCAACAAGGACGCCGGCGAGGTCGTCGTCCGGAAGCTGGACACCAAGTTCGGCATGCGGACGACCTATGGCGAGGCGAAAGTCTACGAGAGCCCCAACGACGCCAAGGAAATCGAGCAGAACTACATGCTCGAACGGAACAAGATCGCCAACGGGAACGGCGACGAGGACGACGACGAGCAATGACGGCCCGCCACGAGTTCTATACCGACGACGGCACCACCGACAAGCCGCGGTGTCCGGACTGCGAGGACGCGTTCCTTGCCGAGCACGGGGACCGCCAGCACTGTGGCCGGTGTGGCTATACTGACTGGCAGTAGGCGTGCGGATCCTCGGCCTCGAGGGGACCGCCTGGGCCGCGTCCGCGGCAGTGTTCGACGACGAGGCTGACGAGCTCACGGTTCACGAGACCGACCCCTACGTGCCGGAGTCCGGCGGGATCCATCCGCGGGAGGCAGCCGAGCACATGCAGGACGCACTGCCGGCCGTCATCAGCCGCGCAGTGGAGCGGGCCGAGCCGGGGATCGACGCTGTCGCCTTCTCTCGAGGTCCGGGCCTGGGTCCGTGTCTCCGGATCTGCGGCACCGCCGCTCGGACCCTGGCCCAGCGCTTCGAGGTGCCCCTCGTCGGCGTGAACCACATGGTCGCCCACCTGGAGATCGGCCGGCATCGGTCCGGCTTCTCGGATCCGATCGGGCTGAACGCCAGCGGCGCCAACGCCCACGTGCTCGGCTATCGAGCCGGCCGCTATCGGGTCCTCGGCGAGACGATGGACACCGGCGTGGGCAATGCGCTCGACAAGTTCGCCCGACACGTCGGGTTCGCCCACCCCGGCGGACCGAAGATCGAGGCGGCTGCGGCCGATGGCGAACTCCTCGAGCTGCCGTACGTGGTCAAGGGGATGGACTTCTCCTTCTCCGGGCTGACCAGCGCGGCGCAGGCGGCGATTGACGAGGGGGCCGAGCTCGCCGACGTCTGTTTCTCGCTGCAGGAGACCACCTTCGCGATGCTCACCGAGGTCGCCGAACGGGCGCTGTCGCTCACCGGCCGGGACACGCTGGTGCTCGGCGGTGGCGTCGCCAACAACGACCGGCTCCGAACGATGCTCGCCGAGATGTGTTCGGATCGGGGCGCCGCCTTCCATGCCCCGGAACAGGCGCTGCTGGGAGACAACGCCGGCATGATCGCGGTGCTGGGTGCCAAAATGGCCCGAGTGGGCGACACGCTGGCGATCGAGGACTCGACCGTCAGACCGGCCTTCCGCCCGGACGAGGTCCCGGTGACCTGGCGGGCGGACACGGGGCCCGCTGGTCAGTCAGAGTCGGCCACCGGTTCGGTCCAGGGCGCGGAGGCGATCGTCGAGATCGGCGAGGAGGTCGTCACCAAACGCCGGATCCCGAAGGGCTATCGGGACCCGACGCTCGACGACCGGCTCCGGCGGGAACGGACGGCGGCGGAGGCCCGGTTGCTCGCGGAAGCCCGGCGGCACGGCGTCCCGACGCCGACCGTTCGTGACCTCAACCCGTACGACTCGACGCTCGTCCTCCAGCGCGTGGGGGAGGCGGATCTCAGCGCCGACCCGACCCGGGCCCGGGTCGAAGCGGTCGCGGCAGAGTTGGCGACACTACACCGAGCGGGGCTAGTGCACGGTGATCCGACGACTCGGAACGTTCGCATCGACGACGGCCTCACGTTCATCGATTTCGGGCTCGGTTACCACTCGACCGATATCGAGGACTACGCGATGGACCTCCACGTCCTGGCCGGCAGTTTACGCGGCACCAGCGACGACGCGGCCGCGCTAGTCGAGGCCATGCGGACGGCCTATGCCGAAGCCGGCGATCCGGCGGTCCTCGACCGGCTCGACGAGATCGAGGGCCGGGGTCGGTACCGGGATCGTGACTGAGGGGCGCCGGCGTCTCCGGTCACCGACACCGGTCTCTTGGAGGTGTCCGGCGGGCCGGGCCTATTCCAAACTGTCTTATCGTCAGACCGCCTAAAAGAGCGTATGGTCGAGAAACCGAGTTCAGGGTCGCTGTTCGGGATCCCGTATAACTTCGAGCGTCCGAGCCTCCGACGGCTCCTGTCGGCGTACTGGCAGCCGGGCGAGGGCATGCTCGTCGAGAAACCGTTCGGCGTCGGGTACACGCTCAACCTCGCGAACTGGCGGTCCTGGGTCGTCATCGCGGTGGCCGGGCTCCTCCTGTCGCGCGAAAGCGGCAGCGAGGGGGCTTCGAGCCCCGCCGAGGAGGACGAGGCCGTCGAAGTCGTCGTCGAGGACTGACTCCAGAACCGGTCCCGTTTTCTCGCCGCCGGGTATCGGCCACGCCATGCTCCGGTTCGTGACGACCAACGAGGGCAAGGTCCGGGAGGCGCGGGACTACCTCGGCGACGTCGTGGCGGAGATCGAGGCCTGGGCCTACGACTACCCGGAGCTCCAGCACGACGAGCTCGAAGTCATCGCCACCCATGGCGCCCGCGATGCCTTCGGGGCGGGCGACGGGACGCCGGTGTTCGTCGAGGACGCCGGGTTGTTCGTCGAGGGCCTCGGCGGCTTCCCGGGCCCCTATTCGTCGTACGTCTACGGGACCATCGGGAACGAGGGCCTCTGGCGCCTGGCGGCTGACCTGGAGGACCGGAGCGCCGCGTTTCGCTCGGTGGTCGCGTACTGTGACGGCGACACCGAACGGACTTTCGAGGGCGTCGTCCGGGGAACGATCGTCGCCCCGCGTGGCGAGGGCGGGTTCGGCTACGATCCGGTCTTCGAATACGACGGCCGGACGTTCGCGGAGCTCTCGACCGAGGAGAAGAACGCGGTCTCCCACCGCGGCCGAGCCCTGGCGACCTTCGCGGACTGGTTAGCGGGCGAGCCGGCCACGCGGAAAGGGGCCCGGTGAAAGCCGGTCCCGATCAGCCCGTCCCGCGTGGATCCCGGTCGGGCCCCGGATAGCGGCCGCCGACCACCGTCTCGTACAGCGACGCCGGATCGAACAGCCGCGCGAAGGCCGCGGGGTGTTTGACGCTCGTCTCGACGCGCTCACGGATGGCGGTGCCGGCGGCCGCCGACCGCAGGTCGTCGTCGAAGGAGAGCACGTGCCGCGCGTCGCCACGGTAGGCGCTGGCGATGGCCGGATGGTCGCCGGCGGGGTGTTCCACGGGCTCGACCAGGGCGGCGACGACCGACCGCCAGTCCGCGGCCAGCGCATCGTCGGCCACGGCCGCGATGACCGCCTCGGCGTCGTCCAGGAGCGGCCCGCTGGCCACGAGGGTCACCCACTCATGGGCCCGGACCAGGTCCAGCGCGTCCCGGGCGGCGCCCCCACAGAGGAGGTCCGCCGCCAGCACGTCCGCATCGGCGACGAGCCGAGCCATCGGGTCGGTCACGGTTCGTCCTCCGCTGGCTCGCTGGCTGAGTCGCGGTGGGCTTTGAGGGCCTTCAGGACCGCCGCCTCGTCGATCTCGTACTCGGCGGCCTGCTCGAAGAGCTCGTTCCAGGTCACGGCTCGACCGCCGCGAGGAGCTCCTCGAGCTCGGCCTCGACGTCCGGGCCGACGGGCCGAAGCGGCGACCGGACGTGCCCGGCGGGGAGCCCCCGGAGCCGCATGGCGGCTTTGAGCCCGGGGACGCCGTACATGGCCGTGACAGCGTGGTTCAGTTCGACGAGGCTTGGATCCTGTGCCCGTGGCCCGGCCGCGTCCTCGGCTGGATGGCGATCGTACAGCTCGCTCACGACGGCGGGCACGAGGTTGGCGACGGCCAGCACACCGCCGGCCGCCCCGGCCTCGAGCGCCTGGGCGTAGAGCCCGCCGTGGCCGATCAGGACGTCGAACGCCCGGTCATCCGTCAGGGCGACCTCGCGCTGGAGCCGCTCCAGGTCGCCGCTGGAGTCCTTCACGCCGGCGATGTTCGGGTGCGCGGCCAGGTCCGCCACGGTCTCGGCGTCGAGGTGGACCCCGGCCTTGCTGGGGGTCGAATACGCGTACACCGGCAGCGGGACGTTGTCGGCGAGCTCCCGATAGTAGGCGGCGAGCGTCGACTGGTCGTGCGCGTAGTAGTACGGCGTGACGACCAGCGCGGCGTCCGCCCCGGCCTGGGCCGCTCGCTCGGTGGCCCGCCGGGTCCGGCGGAGCCCGGGCGTCCCGGTGCCGGCGAGGACCGGGACCGTCGCCGCATCGGCGACCAGCTGGATCACCCGGGCCCGTTCATCCGGCGAGAGCAGGACCGACTCCCCGTTGGAGCCGACCGGGACGAAGAAGTCGACGCCACGAGATTCGAGCTCACCGACGAGCGTCGTCAGGGCGGACTCGTCGATGTCACCGCCGGCGGTAAAGGACGTGACCACGGCGACGCCCGTGCCTTGCATGGCGCTCGCTTCGAGCCAGACGGGAAAAAGCAGCCGGAACCTGACGGGAACGAGGAGGCTGGCCGTTAGGCGGGAGCCGACTCGTCCAAGAGCGCCGAGCGGACCGTCTCGACGGCGTCCTGTTCGGCGATGAGGGCGACGCGGTCCCCGGGTTCCACGCGTGTGCCCGGTAGCGGGATCGTCAGGGCGTCCCGCTCCCGGCCGTGGGCGTACACCCGGGCCTGGGGGATCTCCAGCGCCGCGGTCAAGTTCCGTACCGGCTGCCCGACGGCCGGGGAGTTCTCGGGGATAGTGACGGTGAGCATCTCGAGTTCCTCGGTCAGATCGCCGATCGTGTTGAAGTTTCCGCCCAGGAGGGCGGTTTTGGCGCCCATCGCGCCGAGCTGTTCGGGGTAGATGATCTCGTCGACCTCGTCGGCGTATTTCTCGTAGATCGCTTCCTTGTAGTCGTCGTCGATGCGCAGGACCGTCCGGGTCCCGTGCTCGACGCCGAGCATGCAGGCCGCGAAGTTGACGTTGAGGTCGCCGGTGAGGCCGGCCACGGCCTCCGCCTCGGCGATCCCGGCCTCCTCGAGCACGTCGGCGTCCGAGCCGTCACCTTCGACCACCGTGAAGCCGGCCTCCCGGGCCCGCCGGGCCTTCTCGGCGTCCCGCTCGACGATCACGACCTCGTAACCCTGCTCGGCGAGCGTCCGAGCGGTCCGGAGGCCGACCCGGCCCCCGCCGACGATGAGATGGGACATGCACCGGGGTACAGCGCGCGGGGACATAGACGTTGGCTTCCGAGCAGCGGCCCCAGGGCCGAAAGGTTACCACGGGCCCGCGTCTGGGTTCGAGCGGACCGCTCGATGCACCGATCCACGCTCACCAAACTCTCGCTCGGCGTCTTCGGGCTCGTGTTCCTCTCCTTTCTCGTCCGCGGGTTCGGCCAGTTCGTCGTCGGGTCGCGGACGGCCACGCTCCTGGCCGGACCGGTGGCGGTCGTCGCCGGCGGTTTGCTGTTGGTCGTGATCGCCCTGTGGGGGCTCGGCCGGCTCGGCGTGGTGGTGATCGAAACGGACGACCAGCCGCCATGACGGGGCGGAAGAGGGCCGACCGGTACATCGAGCCTCGAACCGGCGAACGAAGAACAAGGCCTTCGTAGCGAGGCGACCCACGACCCGCTATGGACGGGCTCGAACTCGCCGTTCGCCTCGTCGCCGGGGGGCTGTTGATCCTGGCGAACGGCTTCTTCGTCGCTATCGAGTTCGCGCTTACCCGGGTGCGGCAGTACCCGGCATCGGAGTTCGACGTTCCCGGGCTCCGGCGGGCCTGGGAGATGACCCAGGACCTCGAGATCTACCTCACGAGCTGTCAGGTCGGCATCTCGGCGACGAGCATCGCCGTGGGCATCGTCGCCGAGCCGGCCCTCTCGGCCCTGCTCGAGCCCGTCTTCGAGAACACGCTGCTGGCCTCGATCGGCGCCGGTGGCGTCATCGCGTTCGTCATCATCAACCTGCTCCACCTGACCCACGGCGAACAGACCCCGACGTACCTGGGGGTTGAGCGGACGAAGTTCGTCGCCCGGTACGGGGCGACCCCGCTGTACTGGTTCGCGAAGCTGATCTCGCCGGTGATCGTCGTCGGGGACAGCGTCGCGAAATGGACGCTCGGTCTCTTCGGGATCCAGATGAGCGGCGCGTGGCTGGAGGTCGACGCCGACCGGATCGAATCCCGGGCGGAGCTCCGTCACCGACTCGGATCCCTGCTTGCGCAGGGTGAGTTGACCGAGGAGCGCAAAGAGGAGATCCTCAACGCCTTCGCTGTCGGTGACCGGCCCGTGCGGGAGGTCATGACCGACCGGGCCGACATCGTTTTCCTCTCAACCGAACTCTCGGTCGATGAGAACCTCGATCGCATCGGGGGCAGCCCGCACACCCGTTTTCCCTTGATCGGTGAGGACCCGTCGGACTACCGCGGGATCGTCTACGTGCCCTCGGTCGTCGATCGAGTGGACCAGCTCCGGACCGGCACCGTCACCTTCGATGAGATCGCTGCCGCGCCGATGACCATTTCCGCGGAGCGGCCGATCAGTGAGGCTGTCGATGCCTTCCAGCGGCAACACCAGGAACTCGCCCTCGTGACTGAGGAGGGCGGAGAGGAAGTCGTCGGCCTGATCACGGCCACCGACGCCCTTGAGGCGGTCATGGGTCAAATCGAGGACCCGCTGGACCTCGAACTCGCGTGATCGACCACGCCACACAGTCCAATCGACTGGCATCGAGCAACTGCGACTAGATTCGACGAGCGCGGTTACTCATGACTGACTTGCAGTTACAACCGTTGCACTGCCTCTTGAATCTGCTCGCGGTGATGATACGCGGTCGCCGAGATGGCGACGAAGAGTCCGAGGAGCAGCGTCGCTTCGAGGAGTCGGCCGGTGGCGATCTGCCCGCCAGCATACGTCGCGAGCGCGTACGCCGGGAGCCGCCCGAAGAACAGGACCAACAGGAAGACCAGGAGCCGAAGCGGGGTCAACCCGGCGACGAAACAGACGATATCGTCGGGCAGCCCGGGAATGACCACGAAGACGAACAGCCCGACGAGGCCGGCCCGCTCCACGAGCCCGTCGAAGGACGCCAAGACGTCGTCCGCGATGAACCGCTCGACGGCTGGTCGCCCGTAGCGCTTCGAAATCGAGAACGCGACCGCGCTCCCGATCATGACGCCGGTCATGCTGTACACGGCGCCCCAAAACCCCCCGAAGAGGTAGCCGGCGACCACGGCGGCGACTTGACCCGGAACCGGTGCCGCGATGACTTGCACCGCTTGCAGCGCGATGAACACAAACGGCGCGAGGATGCCGAAGCCGGCAATCCATTCCCGGAGTTCGGCCGCGTTGAAGAGAAACGGGGCGTATTGTCGGGTGGCGAGATACAGGCCGACGAACCCGAGAGCCAGCACGATGATCGAGAGGATCACGGTCCGCCGGCTCTCCGCCGAGGAGAACACTTTCATGGCGGAAGCAGACCCCTCCGGGACACAACGCGGTCGCCTCCGACGTCGCCCATTCAACCGCTCTTCCCGGTCAAATCGTTAAAACCTCTCTGATGTCGAAAGTCGGTACGACCGTCGGGGTCGTTTCCTGCGGTCAGCCCTCATGGTGAGCGCGGCCGACCCCTACCGGGCACAGGCGCCATGCGCAATCGAGGTCTCGGCCGGCTGCGGTGACCCCGCGGTTCTTGGGCGCGGGCAACCCCGGTATCGGCTGGCAGCACTGCCGCTCATCGAGATTGTCCCTCGCTCCTATCGATCGGTTCGACCCCCGAGAAGACCACCCGGGCACCCCCTTCGATCCCCTCGCTCATCTCGACCTCCCAGCCATGGGCCCGCGCGACTTCGTCGACGAGCGCGAGACCCAATCCCGTTCCGTCCTCGGCCGTCGTGAACTCGTATTCGAACACTCGCTCGCGGTCGTCCGCGGGGACCCCTGGACCGTCGTCCTCGACGTAGAACCCGTTTCGGCCGTCGAGGGTTCCGACCGTGATCGAAACCGGCTCACCGCCGTGATCGATCGCGTTCCGGATCAGGTTCTCGAAGGCGCCCTGGAGCCGATCCGGATCGGCGGCTACCACCAGCTCGTCGACGTTCTCGAGATCGAAGGTCGCACTCCCGGTGTCGGTCGTCTCCCAGGCGGCTCGAAAGACTGCAGCCACCGGCACTGGTTGGGGGTTCTCGAGGCGCCGTCCGTGGCGGGCGAGTACTAACACGTCTTCGACGATCTGGGCGATTCGGTCGTGCGCATTGCGTACGTCCTCGAGTCGGTCGAGCTCCCCGGTTTCCCTGGCGTTTCGGAGGCGGCCTTGGGCTACGGCCAGGGGGTTCCGGATGTCGTGGGAGAGCGTCCGGGCGAACTGTTCGAGCCGTTCGGTCTGCTCCTCGAGTTCGCGGACGTGCTCGCGGTTCTCGGTGACGTCCCGGGCCACGAGTACGTACCCGCGTGTCACTCCGCCGAGCTCCACGGCAGATACCGCGAGCTGGTAATGGCGAACCCCGTCCTCGTGGCCGAACGTGAACGACTCCGCGAACGGGGCGCCGGTTCCGTTGCCGGCGACGATCGCTGGGAGGTGGTCGTCGATCGGCGCCCCCTGCTGGCCGTCCAATTGTTCGAACGTCTCGGCCGCCGCGTCGTTGAAATCGAGGAGGCGGCGGTCGTTGTCGACGACGATCACGGCGTCATGAACCGCGTCGAACACTGTTTCGCGGGCGAGGGGGATCAGGTCGAACAGCCGGTGCCTGAAGACCGCCCACCCCACGGCGGCCAGCGACCACGTCGAGATGATGACCAGGCCGCCATCGACCGGCCCGGGGAGCACCTGGTATATCTCGGCCGTGAGCACGAAAAAGGGCGGCACATAGCCCACGAAGAGGTACTTGGACTGCCGACGGCTCACCGGCGGGCCGTTCAGCGCCTCGACGCCGACAAGGCCCAAGCCGGCAAAGTAGAACACCGCCAACGGCAGCGTAACCACGCTATACAAGAGCGTCGTCGTCCCTAGGAGGTGGGGAATCGCGGTCCCGACGGTTTCGTAGCTGCTCCAGAGCAGCCGGTGCAGCGGGTTCGACACTTCGAGGAGCGCGAGCCCGACGTAATACCCGCCGATGGCGAGGAAGGCGTTCCGGGAGGGCCCCTCGTCACGACGCGTGAACGTCAGCGCGAACAGAAACCACACCGGCATGATGCTAGCGGCGACGGCCTTTTGGACACTGTATACGGGGACGACCACCGATGCGGGTGCAAACAGCTGTGTCACGACCAGGAGCCCGACGACCGAATGGATCGCCACCATGCCCACGAACAGCCGGGTCGACAGCGCGGCGTCCTCGGAGTACAGCCAGGCGGCGACCGCGAACCCGAGGGCGCTCGACGCCAGCACCCCGATGATATACAGTTGTTCCAGGACCATTCCCACCGTACCCGTGGTTTCTTCCGTCGGTTCAACGGGCGATAAGTATTGGTGTGAGCCGTTGGCTCGCGGTTCGCTGGCATCCCACCCGGCTAATCCCGCCGATCCCCGTTCAGCTGACGGCCCCACCGAACCGGCTTTGTCCGGCGATTTTACAAATAATGGGGTCCTGAGTACCGGCCGGGCTCAGTCGAGATCCCCGTACCGCTTGTGCGCCTCGTCGATCGGCAGGACTTCCATTACTCGGACCACATCGGTGCTCTCGTCGATGCGATAGAACGCCGTCCATGTGCGCCCGATATGGAGACGGTAGTCTTGCTGGGTGAGGCGCTCCTTGTCTCCCTGCCCACGGCCGGGATGGGGTTGGGTCAACTTAGCGAGATTGTCGCGGACGATTCGCTCGGACTTCTCGTCAGGCTCCTCTAAGAAACCGCTGACGCCCTCTTCGACGAGGACCTGATAGTCCCCGTCAGCCATGGGCCCCTATGCCTCGTCGAGCGGGACGAATTCGCCCTCTTCCTCGATGCGATCCATATCCTGCTCTAGTCGGGCCTTCTTGCGTTCCTCGACGAGCTCCGCGATCAACTCGTCGAATGTCTGCCCGGGACCCTTTAGGTCGTGAAGCTCCTTCCATCGGTCTTCCGTTACTGGGATTCGCTTGCTTGCGTTTGACACGTGACAGGACCTCGCCTTCATCCGGTGAGTGGCCGACTTCTCACCATCCGGGAGGCCGGTTGCGTACTCAGGGAGACCGGCCATCGTACGGGTAGTAGTGATGGTGGTGATGCTCTCGTGTTTCACACGTCCCCTTTCCGCCGAAGGCGGCTTGCCTGGCCGCATCTTGGTTGGTTTGCTTCTCGTTACATCCTGTAAATGTGTACAATGTTGTAAATGCCTTCCGGTGAGTGGGGAATAAT
>CAZKPC010000042.1:0-15132 GCA_964554565.1 uncultured Halobacteriales archaeon | reverse complement strand
CCATAATACGCCGGGGTGTCGGCAACCTCGAGGAGCGAACCCGTTCCCCGACAGCTGGGGCCCCTGGGCCGATCAGTGCCTCAGAGGTCGTACAACGCGCCGTACTTCTCGGTGACGTAGTCGACGAAGTAGTCCGCCGTGTAGTCCTCGCCGGTGGCTTCTCGGACGAGCTCCGGGGTCGTGTAGCGGGAGCCGTGCTGATGGATCCGCTCGTTCAGCCAGTCGTGGAGGGGGCCGAACTCGCCCTCGCGAACGAGTTCGTCGACGTCCCCGACCGTCCCCCGCAGCGCCTGATCCAGCTGGGCCGCCAGCACGCTGCCCAGCGAGTAGGTGGGGAAGTACCCGAAGTTGCCGTGGCTCCAGTGGATGTCCTGGAGGCAGCCCTCCGCGTCTGAGTCCGGGCGGAAGCCCAGGTAGGCCTCCATCTTGTCGTTCCAGACCTGCGGCACGTCCGCCACGTCGAGCTCGCCCCGCACCAGGTCGCGCTCGATCTCGTAGCGGAGCACGATATGGAGGTGATAGGTCAGCTCGTCGGCTTCGACGCGGATCGGGTTCCGCTCGTAGACCTGGTTCGCGCCGCGGTAGAACGCCTCGGGATCGGCCTCGACCCCGAGGTGGTCGGCGACGGTCGGCGCGGCGTAGCGCCAGAACGCCCGGGTGCGGCCGACGTGGTTCTCCCAGAACCGCGACTGGGACTCGTGGACCGTGAGGTCCCGGGACTCGCCCAGCGGCGAGCCGAACGCGTCCGCGGGCAATCCGAGCTCGTAGGTCGCGTGGCCGAACTCGTGGACCGTCGCCATCAGGGCGTCGAGCGGGTCGTCCTCGTGGAACCGGGTCGTGATCCGGGCGTCGAACTGGTTCCCCGACGTGAACGGGTGGGTCGAGGTATCGAGCCGGCCGCGGTCCCAGTCGTAGCCAAGCGCGTCCAGGAGGTCCCGGCTCAACGCCTCCTGGGCCTCCGGCGCGTAGGTGCCGCCCTCGAACGGCGATTCGAGGGTGACGTCGCTGTCGCCGACGGCGTCAACCAGCGGGACGAGGGCGTCCCGGAGCTCCTCCAGCACGCGGTCGGCGGTCTCCAGGGGCAGATACGGCTCGTAGTCCTCGAAGAGCACCGCGTAGGGATCCCGGTCGGGATCGATGTGGGCGGCCTGCTCCCGCCGGAGCTCGACGAGCTCCTCGAGCACCGGCGCGAACTGCTCGAAGTCGGCGTCCTCGCGGGCGGCCTCCCAGACCTCCATGGCCTCCGTCGAGGTCTCCGAGATCCTCTCGATCAGCTCGCGCGGCACGGCCGCAGAGCGTTCGTGACGGCGGCGGATCTCCCGGACGGACGCGGCCTGCGCATCGGTCAGATCGGCCGCGGAGAGCTCCTCCAGCCGGTCCCCAACGGCCGGATCGGTCAAGAGTTCGTGGCTCAACCCGGACATGACCGACTGCTGCGTCGACCGGGCCGGCGTGCCGCCCTCAGGCATTACGACCTGCTGGTCCCAGGACAGCAGCTGCTGGGTCGATTCGAGCGCGACCACCCGTTCGTAGTGGTCAAGCAAGGCCGTATACGCCTCGGGCGCCGTCTCGGAGACCGCGTCTGGAGCCATGGACCCAGCTGGCGGCCGCGCTGGAATAAGGGACCCGAAACACTGCCGGGATCGCCCCGTCCCAGGGTCGCCGACCCGGGTTACGCGGGGGGCCAGTGCTCGGCGACGGTCCGATAGATCCGCTCGCACCGTTCGAGGGCCGCGAGATCGACGCTTTCGGTCGCCGTGTGGGCTTCCCCCCGTTCAGCCGGCCCACAGATCACGCAGCTGACGCCGGCGCCGGCGAGCCACCCGGCGTCGGTGGCGTGCGGTTTCGTCACGAGCTCCGGGGATCCCCCGTCGACCGCCGACCGCGCCGCGTCGAGGACCGCGTTCGCGAACGCCTCGTCGTCACATTGCATCGGGGGCAGGTCCTGGTCGACCTGCCAGTCGATGCCCTCGGTTTCCTCGAGCTGCTCCAACGGCGCGCGCTCCCCGGGGACGGTCCGTTCGTCCACGGTCACGGTGCACCCGTCGGGGATCACGTTCCAGGCGTCACCGCCCTCGATCTCGGTCACGGCGAGGCTGCCCCGGACCGTCTCCCCGAGGACCTCGACCTCGGGGAACTCGATATCGCGGACGGTCTCGACCGCCTCGCACGCCCGGTAGATCGCGTTGCTCCCCTCCTCCGGGAGGCTCGCATGGGACGCTTCGCCCCGGGCCGTGATAGTGCTCGCCCGCCGGCCCTTGTGCGCGACCACCACGTCCGTGACCCCCGGCCCCGAGTAGTCGGTCGACCCCTCGCCGACGACCGCGTACGCCGGCGCGAAGCCCGCATCGATCGCGGCCCGGGCCCCGGCCCCACCGGTTTCCTCGCCGACGAAGGACGCGAAGACGAGCTCGCCGGCCGGATCCGCGTCACGGAACGCCCGCATCGCCGCGGCCACGGCCCCTTTCATGTCGGCGGCGCCCCGCCCGTAGAGCCGCCCGTCGGCCTCCCGGACCGCGTAGCCGTCGTCGCTTCGCTGTGACGCGTCCGGGGGCACGACGTCGTGGTGACCGACCAGCGCCAGCTGCGGGCCCGTCCCGCGCCGGGCGATCACGTTGCCGGTCGGATCCCGGGTGACGTCCGCGTCCGTTTCAGCCCGCAGCCAGTCCTCGATGGCGTCGCCGGCGGCGGTCGGGTCCTCGTGGCTCGGGATGCCCACGAGGTCCCGCGTGAGGTCGACCAGGGTCATGTCGTGTCCACCGCTGGGCGGGGCCAAAAGCCCTCCCGTCGCCGCTTGAACACCCTTATGGCCGCACGGCCCGGACCGCCGGACATGCAGGTGGTGCCGGACACGAGCGCCGTCGTCGACGGCCGCGTCTCCGAGCGGGTGGCCGATGGCGGCCTCGCCGGCGCGACGGTGTCGGTCCCGAACGCCGTCGTCGCGGAGCTCGAGGCACAGGCCAACGCCGACGCGACGCAGGGCTGGGACGGGCTCGCCGAGCTCCGCCGCCTCGTCGAGCTCGCGGACGACGGCGAGATAGAACTCGAGTACGTGGGTCGCCGCCCGAGCGACATCGAGGTCGACCACGCCGACCGCGGTGACGTCGACGCGTTGATCCGCGAGCTCGCGACCGAACACGATGCCACGGTCCTGACGAGCGACGGCGTGCAGGCGGAAGTGTCCCGGGCCACCGGCCTCGAGGTCGAGTACATCGAACCCGACGCCCGGGAGATCGGGGACCTGCCGATCGCGGACTTCTTCGACGACCAGACGATGTCGGTCCACCTCCGGACCGGGGTCGCCCCCATGGCCAAGCGCGGCGAGGTCGGCGACATGCACTACGAGGTCGTCGGCGACGAGCCGACGACCGAGGACCAGCTCGCGGGCTGGGCCCGCCGGATCGTCGAGATGGCCGACGCGGACCCCGACGGGTTCATCGAGCTCGACGAGGGCGGCATGCGGATCGTGCAGTTCCGGGATTACCGCATCGCGATCGCCCGGCCGCCGTTTGCTGACGGCTGGGAGATCACGGCCGTCCGGCCGATCGTCAAGACGGAGCTCGAGAGCTACGACCACGCCGAGGAGCTCAAGACCCGCCTCCTCGAGCGCCAGCGTGGCGTTCTGATCGCAGGGTCGCCCGGCGCCGGGAAGACCACGTTCGCCCAGGCCGTCGCCGAGTTCCTGGCCGGTCACGACTACGCGGTCAAGACGATGGAGAAGCCCCGGGACCTCCAGGTCGGCCCGAACATCACCCAGTACACGGCCCTCTCCGGCGACATGGCCAAGACCGCCGACGCCCTGCTGATGGTCCGACCGGACTACACGGTCTACGACGAGGTCCGGAAGACCGAGGACTTCGAGGTGTTCGGGGACATGCGGCTCGCTGGCGTGGGCATGATCGGCGTCGTCCACGCCACCCGGGCGATCGACGCGCTCCAGCGGTTGATCGGCCGCGTCGAGCTCGGCCTCATCCCACAGATCGTCGACACGGTGATCTATATCGAAGCCGGGGAGGTCCACACCGTCTACGACGTGAAGACCGAGGTCAAGGTCCCGACCGGCCTCACGGAGGAGGACCTCGCCCGGCCGGTCATCACCATCGGCGACTTCGAGACCGGCGAGCCGGCCTACGAGATCTACACCTTCAACCGGCAGGTCGTCACCGTGCCGATCGACGACGTGGACCCGGTCGAGTCCGGCGTGGACCGCCTCGCCCGCCAGGAGGTCGCCCGGGAGATCGAGGCCATCGCCCAGGGGCGGGTCGACGTCGAGCTAACGGGCGGCAACACGGCTGTCGTCTACGTCTCCGAGGGCGACATCTCCTCGGTCATCGGGAAAGGCGGCGACCGCATCACCGCCGTGGAGGACCGGCTCGGCATCGATATCGACGTCCGAACCCACGAGGAGGCGTCCGAGCCGGACGTCGGTGGACCCTCCGATCCGCCGGCGGAGCCGTCCGGCGGCCCGAACGTCGGAGAGATCGTCACCCCGGAGATCACCGACCGCCACGTCGTGGTGCCGGTATCGGACGGGGTGGGCGAGACCGTCGAGGTGCAGGCGAACGGGGAGTACCTGTTCACGGCCACGGTGGGCCGTGGCGGCGAGATCCAGGTCTCCCGGGGCAGCGCGATCGCCGAAGAGCTCGAGGAAGCGATCGACCGCGGGGAACGGATCACGGTCTCGAGGACCTGATCGCGACGAGAACCGCGTCCGCCGGACCGTCCGCCCCTACTTCTGACCCTCGGCCGCTTCGGCTTCCTCGGTGTCGGTTCCGTCGCCAGCCGCGAGCTCGTAGAGGTTCTGCCGGGCGTCCGCGAAGTAGACGTCCTCGGTCACCGCGTCGATCTCCGAGAGCCGCTCCAGCGCGTACCGGACGGTACGGGGCGAGAGCATCGACTCCTCGACGATCGCCTTCTGGGTCAGCGGACCGTTGTACTCGAGTACCTTGTAGACGAGCTTCGCACTCGGCGGCAGGTCCGACAGGGCTTCGGGTTCGACCATTGGACAAGGGGTCTTAGCGAACCACTATAAAGATGTCCGACGAATTGTCACGCCCGGAGCCGTTTCTATCGGACATCGGTCGAGCGGGACCGTAACGAACCGCTTTTGAGCGGGCGTCGCCCAGAACGGGGCATGGCAGCCGAGACGGCCGATCCGCGGGCTTCACACCGCCGGAGCCTCAAGGTCACCGCGACGGCGTCCCTCGCCGGCGTGGCGGCCGGCGTCGTCACGCCGATGGTGACGACGGGGGCCGCCGATCGCCTCGGCCTGGCGGTGATGATCGGGGCGGTCCTCGTCGTCCTCGGTCTCCTCCGCCTCATCGGCATCGACGTGGACGACTTCTCGACGAAGGACCACCTCTACGTCGCCTTCATGACGTTCTCCCTCTGGTTCGTGACCTGGACCATCCTCCTCCAGACCGGCGCCACCCTGTAGCCATGGCGCGTGACAGCATCGCGGTCGTCGATCTGGACCACTGTCAACCCGACCGGTGTAACTACGAGTGCGCCAATTTCTGTCCGCCGAACCGCACCGGCAAGGAGTGCATCGTCACCCGCGAGGAGCGCCACGGGGAGGACGGCGAATACGAGGGCGAGCCGGCACAGGTGAGCATCTCCGAGGAGATCTGCCTCGGGGAGTCCTGCGGGATCTGCGTCGTGAAGTGTCCGTTCGACGCGATCGAGATCGTCAACCTCCCGCAGGCCCTCGACGACGAGCCGGCCCACCGCTTCGGCGAGAACACCTTCGAGCTCTACGGCCTGCCGGTCCCACAAGACGGCCGCGTGACCGGGTTGCTCGGCCCGAACGGCATCGGGAAGTCCACCGCGGTCAAGATCCTCGCCGGCGAGTTCGCCCCGAATCTCGGCCGGTTCGACGACCCGCCGGGGTGGGAGGCCGTCCGCGACGAGTTCCGCGGCACCGAGCTCCAGGACTACATCGGGGCGCTCCGGGACGAGACGATCAGCGTCGCGCGCAAGCCGCAGTACGTCGATCACATCCCGGACCAGTTCGACGGGGTCACCCGGGAGCTCCTAGAGCGAACCGACGAACGCGACGCGCTCGAGGAGATCGTCGACCGGCTGGCCATCCGGCCGGTCATCGATCAGGCCATCGACACCCTGTCCGGCGGCGAGCTCCAGCGGGTCGCCCTGGCGGCGGCCCTCGCCCGCGATGCCGACTTCTACTTCCTCGACGAGGTGACGCCGTACCTCGACGTCAGCCAGCGGGTCGCGGCCGCCCGGCTCATCCGGGAGATCGCCGCGGAAGGGGACCGCTCGATGCTGGTCGTGGAACACGACCTCGCGATCCTCGATCTGTTGGCCGACTCGGTCCATGTCGGCTACGGCCAGCCGGGCGTCTTCGGGGTCATCACGGACCCGAAATCCACCCGGAACGGCATCAACGAATACCTCGCCGGCTATCTCGAGAACGAGAACATGCGGATCCGGCCCAACGCCATCGAGTTCGAGCAACACGCGCCGCGGGCGGACACCGGAGTCGGCACGACGCTGGCGGGGTATCCCGACCTCGAAGTCGATTACGGCGCCGGGGAGTTCGCGCTCAGCGTCGACGCCGGCGAGATCCGCGAGGACGAAGTGCTGGGCGTGGTCGGGCCCAACGGCATCGGGAAATCGACGTTCGCGAAGCTGCTCGCCGGCGAGCTCGAGCCCGATACCGGCGAACTCGACCTGGACCTCGACATCGCCTACAAACCCCAGTACATCGAGGCCGATCAACCCATCCAGGTCAACGCCTATCTCGCTTCCATCACCGACGACTTCGGCTCCTCCTACTGGGAGACCGAGATCGCCAAGCCGCTCCAGCTCGAGCGGATCATGGACCAGACCTTGACGGATCTCTCGGGCGGGGAGCGCCAGCGGGTCGCCATCGCGGCGGCCCTCTCCTCGGACGCCGAACTCTACCTCCTCGACGAGCCGAGCGCGCACCTGGACGTCGAACAGCGGGTTCGGGCCACCCGGGCCATCCGTCGCTACGCGGAAAACCAGGGGGCGACGGTGCTCGTGATCGACCACGACATCTACATGCTGGACCTGCTGGCCGACCGGCTCATGGTGTTCGACGGCGAGCCCGCCGAACACGGCCACGCCAGCCCGCCCCAGGCGATGCGGTCCGGGATGAACGAGTTCCTGGCGAACCTCGACGTCACGTTCCGGCGGGACGAACGGACGGGCCGGCCGCGGGTCAACAAGCCGGACAGCCAGAAGGACCGGGAGCAGAAGCGGGCCGGCGAGTACTACTATACCGGCTAACGTCGACCATTTCGGGCCCGATGACCGGCCGTGTTCCGGCGCCCCCGCATCGGGCAGTGAATCTTTTTGCCCGCCGCCCGTGTCCGTTCCGCCATGCCGACACGGTGTGCGTACTGTGGCGAGATCGCTGGCCGAGGGCGGAGCCTTCCGGTCCCGGGCGATTGGCTGGACTACCTCACCGCCGAACGGGGCCTCTCCGCCCCGGTCGGGCGGCTCACGATGCCGCTCTGTCCGGACTGCTATCGGGACCTCGATGACCTCCGGGAGGCCGGGGAGACGGAGGCGGTCCCGGACGCGCTCGACGAGCTCGACCTCACCCAGCTGATCGACGAGGGGGCCTGACCTCGGCGCCGTCTGTTAGCTTTCCGGCGCCAATCGGGGCCAGCGGCCCTGCGCCTCGAAGGTCCCGGGCGACGTGACGTCGAGTTCGCCGTCGGTGACCGTGGCGCGCTGCGATCCGACCGCGTGCTCGGCCCGGTTGGTCGGCCCGCCGGTCCCGATCCCGTGGAACGGCCGCTCCTCGCCGAGGGCCCGGAGGTGCTCCCGGAACTGATCCCGGGCGGCCTGGGAGAGGTGGTACGTGAAGAGCGACTGAATCAAACAGACCGGCGTGCCGGCGGGGCCGGCCCGAACGAGGTCGGGGAGCCGCTGGATCGCAGGTCCCGGCCGGTCGGGCCCACCGTCCGGGCTCAGCTCACCCGAGGGTGCGCTGGCACGTCCCACAGAGGTGGTGGTCCTTCACGTCGACCTCCCGAACCGTCGGCGAGAAGCTCATCACGCAGCGGTGGTTGTCGCAGTGCTCGAGCCCGAGCGTGTGGCCCACCTCATGGACGACCTCCTTACGGACCCGCTCGGCGAAGATCTCCCCGGAGGACCGCTCGGAGAACCCACCGTCCGAGGAGGTCGAGAGCCGGTAGGTCGACACGACGGAGGCCTTGCCGTCGAGGTACGCCAGGCCGAAGACGTAGTTCCGACGCCGGTAGAACAGGTCCGCCGGCGTGATGGCCACGTTCTTGGCCCCGTCCCCGATCCGGGAGGCCAGCTCGATGAAGGGCTCGGCCAGGTACTGGTCGCGAGCCTCGTCGAAGGCGTCGTCCGGCAGCGCCTGGGACCGGTGGAGCGTGACTTCGGCGTCAAACACTGACCGGAGGGCCGTCGACGCCTCGCGCTTGACTTGCGCGGACACCTCCCCGATGGGGACGACGTCGACGAGCATGGCAAGCGCTAAGCAGAGCCCGGTCATAAACGTCCCGACCGTGGACCCCAGCACCCGGCGGGCGCTGGCCGATCGCTTGCGGCCGTTCGACCCGATCGTCGAACTGGCGATCGGGCGGCAGCCGGCCGTGGCCCGGACGCTCGCGGACACGAATGCGGTCACGGCCACCGACCGGGTCGATCGGCCGGTACCGGCGGGCGTCGAGTTCCTGCGGGACGATCTGACTGATCCGGATCGGGGGCGCTACGCGCACGCCGAGGCGGTCTATGCGCTGAACCTGCCGCCCGAGCTTCACAAGCCAGGGCTCGAGCTGGCCGAGACCATCGAGGTGCCGCTGGCCTTCACGACGCTCGGCAACGAGCCCCCGATCGTCCCGATCGAAACCCGTGAGCGGCTCCCCCACGGCACGCTGTACTGGGCTCGCGCCGACGACCGACCCTGACCCGGCCACCGCCGGAAATCGGGAGGTTTTTTCGACCGCCGGCGGGCAGATCCGAAGCGATGACACACTGGTCGACGGCCCTCACGGATCCGGCGACGTTCTTCCGGGACCGACAGGACGATCCGAGCCTGCTCGGGCCGACGGTCGTGGTGTTGCTCGTGGGCGTCCTGGGACTGCTCAGCGCGGTCCCGACCCTGCTGCTCGTGCTCCGGGGCATCCCCGCCGAGGCCCAACCGATCATCGGCGCAGGCTTGGCCATCGGCGCCGTGTTCGGGCTCCTCGGGCCGTTCGTGGTCTGGCTCATCTACGCGCTGCTCTTCTACGGCATCTCCATCGCCTTCGGCGGGTCCGGACCGTTCCGGCAGCTGTTCGTGCTGACCGGGTGGGGGTTCCTGCCGCGGGTCCTCGGGGCGGCCATCTCCGCCGTCGTGCTCTTCGTGGCGCTCGGTGACGTCGCGGCCCCACAAACCGCCGAGGCGATGCGAACGTTCTCCCAGGAGCTGCAGACCCATCCGCTGGTGCGCGCCTCGAGCCTGGTCAGCATCGGGATCGCGATCTGGAGCGGATACATCTGGACGCATGCGGTCGCCGTGAGCCGGGAGCTCTCGCTCCGGCAAGCGGCCGTGACGGTCGGCATCCCGGTCCTGCTCTCGATCGTCTGGGCCGGGGTCGGCCTGCTCGGCGTCCAGCTCGTCTGAGGGTCGCCCACGCCGACGAGTCCGCTTCAGAGGGATTCGAACGGCCGGCCCGTCAGCCACTCGGCGATCTCGACCGTGAACCGGGCCTCGATCACTGCCGCCACGACGATGAGGCCGATCGCCAACACCGCCAACAGCACGGCCTCGTAGCGCTCCGGGCGGGGAAGGACGTCGTCCGCGTTACCGCGGAGGTAGCGGATCAGCCGATGGGTCACGCGGAGGGCCACGGCGCCAGCGATCCAGAAGGCCGGGAGCTCCAGGAGCCCGTGGGGCAGGATGAGGGCGAGCGTTTCGGGGAGCGACGCCGGGGCAGCGGCCCCCAGGAAGAACCCGATCAGCAGGCCGTTGAAGAGCAGGGAGAGGACCGTCGTGACGGCGAAGGTGACGACCCCGGAGAGGACGACCGCCAGCGCCAGCAGGTTGTTGACGAGGATCGTCCGGACGGTGATGCGGCTCGGGAAGAGCGATGCCTCCGTCCCGAACTCGGCCAGCGCCGACAGCGAGACGCCCCCGATGAGCAGCCACCCGAGGCCGGCTCCGGCCGCGAACACGGCCACCGCGGCCGCGAGGTAGCCGCCCAACCAGCGACGGGCGATCTCACCCGGCGATCCGACCGGTACCGCCATGGAGGCTAGCCGGCGAACGGCGCCTAAACCGTTCTGATACCCGCCGAGCCTCTGGCGAATGAGGGGCCGCACTCAGCCGGCGTAGGGCTCGGGCTCGGGCGACTTCGCCGGCCGTTCGAGCAGGTTCCCCCGGATCCCGTCGGCGGGTTCGAGGATCTCGTCGTAGTCATCCCCGAACAGGTGGAACCGGGCCAGCCAGACTCCGCTGGTCAGGGTCTGTTCGATGGTGTTGCGGCTGAAGGCCGCCCGGGACGAGTCCGAGGCGGCCAACGCGGGCCGGGAGTACCAGACGCCGCTGTCGACCCACGCGGAGCCGCCGGTCGATATCGGGATCGAGTAGCGGCCGGGCCTCGCAAGGCCCATAATCGCGGCCGGCTGACGGCTGGCCATGGCTTTCGAGGGGGTCGTCCTCGATATCGACGGCGTGCTGGTGGACGTGGCCCGGTCCTACCGGCGGGCCGTCGTCGATACCGTCGAGCACCTCCACGGCGAGACGATCCCGCGGCGGTCCCTCCAGCCGCTCAAGGACGCGGGCGGGTTCAACAACGACTGGCAGCTGACCGACGCCGTCTGTCTCTACGTGTTGGCGCGCCGAGCCGGCTACGATGCCGACGTCTCGAGCTACGCCGAGGCGATCGCCGCCCGAGGTGGCGGCCTCGAGGGGGCTCGCGACGCGCTCGACGACGCCCTCGGGACGAACGAGGTCGCGGCGATCGAGGCCGAGTGGGACGCCGATCGCGTCCGGGCGGTCTTCCAGCAGTACTACCTCGGGAGCGAGGGCTACCGGACGATCGAAGGCGGGGCCCCGGAGCTCGACGTGCCGGGCTACATGCACGACGAACCGGTGATCGTCGACCCGGACACGCTCGCGGCCCTCCAGGAGCGGGCGGCCGTCGGCGTATTGACCGGGCGGCCGGCCGCCGAAGCGGCCATCGCGCTGGACCGAGTCGGGCTGGAGCTCCCGGACGACCGGATCGTGACCATGGACTCCGACGTCCCCGGCAAGCCGGCCCCCGATGGGCTGGTGGCCCTCGCCGCTCGCCTCGATGTGGCGGCTCTGGCTTTCGTCGGCGATACCTTGGACGACGTCCGCACCGCGGTGGCCGCTGGAGACGTGGACGGTGAGCGTCGCTACGCGGGCGTCGGAGTGCTGACCGGCGGGCTCAGCGGCGAGGCCGGTCGGCGCGCGTTCCGGGAGGCCGGGGCCGCGGCGGTGCTCGACTCCGTCAACGACCTCCCCGGTTTCCTCGAGCGCGGCACCTGAACCGACCCGGGTCCCACATCGCCACCGCCATAAGCCGGGGTTCCCTTCCCGACCGCATGCGAATCGCGCTACTCGGCGGGACCGGCGACATCGGCGAGGGCCTGGCACTCCGGTGGGCTCACGACACCGACCACGAACTCCTCATCGGCTCACGGGACCCCGAACGGGCCCGGGAAGCCGCGGAGCGGTATACCGAGGAGCTTGCCGAGCACGGCGTGGAGCGGTCGCTGAACGGGTTCGCGAACCCGATGGCGGCGGATCGCGCGGACGTGATCGTCCTCGCCGTCCCGGCGGCCTACGTGGTCGACACGCTCGACGCCGTCGCCGATCGCCTCGACCCGGACGACGTGCTCGTTTCCCCCGCGGTCTCGATGCGGCGCACCGAGGCCGGCTTCCGGTACACGCCCCCGGACGCGGGCAGTACCACGGCCGCCGCGGCGGCCGCGGCCCCGCCGGAGGTCCCCGTCGTCGGTGCGTTTCACAACCTGGCGGCCGGCCGGTTGGCGAACCTCGACGCGCCCCTGGGCCTCGATGTCCTGGTGGTGGGCGATGACGCCGACGCGAAGTCGACCGTCCGGCAGCTCACCGAAGCGATCGACGGCCTTCGGGCGCTGGACGGCGGCGGGCTCGATGCCGCCCCCGAAGTCGAGTCGGTCACGCCGCTGTTGGTCACTGTCGCGGTCCAGAACGAGGGGCTCCACGATCTGGGCGTCCGGTTCGATTGAGGCCGGCGCCGCGGCCTACGCGCCGGCTTCCTCGAGGGCGGACTCGATGTCCTCGCGCTGAGTGACGCCGACGAACCGCTCCACGACGCCCTCGTCGTTCTCGACGACGAGCGTCGGGATCGATCGGACCTGGTACTGGTTGGCGACGTCCTGGTTCTCGTCGACGTCGATGCGTTCGAACTGTACGTCGCTCCAGTCGGGCTCCATCTCCTCCAGGATCGGCTCCTGGGTTTTACACGGGCCACACCAGTCGGCGTAGAAGTCTTTGAGGGTAACCGTCATTGTCGGTCTATATGATATAGCCACCCGGTCGGGTTAAGGATTTCTTAGTTCGAGCGGCCTGCCGGTAGGCGAACCGGCCAATACGGGCGCGGCCACACCCGACCCAGCGGATCCCCGGGGCGATCGTGGGGTGGAGCCGGACAGCGCAAGGTTTAGGGCCAGCGGTCACCCATCATCGGGTATGAGTGGATCCGATAGCTCCGGGCTGATGAGCAGCGCGGGGCTGGTCCGGTATTTCGATGCCGAGGACCGGAACGCCATCCGCATGGACCCGCGGACGGTCCTGGCCTTCGGCGTCCTCTTCGGGCTCATGATCGAGCTCTTGAACGTCCTCGGGATCTGAGGCGGCGATCGTCGCCGGATCGACTTTTCGCCCGACGGCAGCGGCTCAGGTGCCGAACGCCAACTTTTCCTACGCCGACCGCTCAGGACAGCCATGGACGTCAGCATCGACGCCGTGAGGGTCGCCGGCACGCCGGACGGGCCGGTGCCCGTGGTGCTCCTCGCCGGGGCGCCCGACAGCGAGTCGGTGCTGCCGATCTTCATCGGGTTCGACGAGGCCGTGAGCATCGCCCGCGGCCTCGATGCCGAGGACATCGGCCGCCCGCTCACCCACGACCTCCTCCTCGATGTCGTCGAGGAACTCGGGGGCCGGGTCGAGCGCGTCGAGGTCAGCGACATCGACGACTCGACCTATATCGCCGATCTCCACCTCAACACCCCCCGAGGCGAGGACGTGGTCGTCGATGCGCGCCCCTCGGACTCGCTGGCCCTCGCCGCGCGGACCGGCGCCCCGCTCTCGTGCGCCGACAGCGTCTTCGAGGACGGCGAGCGGCCCCGCGCGGAGTTCGACGACCTCGACGACATCCGGGAGGTCGTGGAACTCGTATGACCGACCCCGTGCTGGAGGAGTTGTTCGACGTGATCGAGCAGCGCAAGGCGAACCGGCCGGAGGGCTCCTACACCGCCGAGCTCCTCGACCACGAGAAGGGCGAGAACGCGGTCCTCGAGAAGCTCGGCGAGGAGGTCACGGAGGTCGTGCTGGCGGCGAAGGACGGGGACGACGCGGCGCTCACGAGCGAGAGCGCGGACCTCGTCTACCACCTCCTGGTGCTGTTGTCCCTCCACGAGCTGGGCCTCGAGGACCTCCTCGAGGAGCTCCGGGCCCGCCGGTAGGACCGGCGACCGGTTGCCGGCTAGTCCCCGAACAGGCCGCCGGCCAGCCCGCCGATGGCACTGTCGAGGGCCAGCAGGACCGTCAGCATCAGCACGACGAGTGCCAGCCCGCCGCCGACCAGGGCGCCGATCGGACCCAGCGCGAGGCTGCCCACCCCGACGACGAGGGCGAGCAGGAACCCGGCGAGGCCGCCCGCCAGCAGCCCGTGCCAGGCGCCACGCAACAGTCCGCCCCCGGCGCTGAAGCCGGCGACGAACCCACCCACGAGACCGGCGAACAGCTGGCCGATCCCGGGCACGGCCAAGCCGATCGCGCCCACCACGAGTTCGACGACGAAGCCGAGCCCGACGGCGCGCCAGTCTGTCATACCTGGTCGGAGGCCGAGCCGCGGGAAAAGCCCGCTGGCCGAGCCCGGCCGGAACGCACGCCTTTAGGCACTACGCGGCGAAGCCACGGGCAGTGATCTTCGAGTCGCTGCCGACCACTCCCACCGCCGACGAGCTCGTCGATCAGGCGTTCTCGCGGGCCGCGCGGGCGGGGCGAGCCAAGCAGGGCGTCGAGGCCCAGCAGTCGATGCTCCAGACGGCCTCGAACGTCCTCTCGGACAACCTCCAGCAGGTGGCGACCGAATGGCCGGACTTCGATGCGATCGATCCCTTCTACCGGGAGCTGGCTGACGCGATCGTCGACGTCGATCAGCTCCGGGCCAGCCTCTCGGAGATCTCCTGGGCGGCCGGGAAGACCAAGGAGCTCGGACGGGAGTACCAGGGCCGCGTGGCCGACCGGGACTCGGAGACGGCCCGCAAGCTCCGGAAGCAGGCGTTCGCCCGCATGGCGGACGTGCTGGCGGAGGTCGAGGACGACCTCGCCCGGGTCGGCGACGCCCGGAACGAGCTCCGGGACCTCCCGGACATCCGGCCGGACGAGCCGACGATCGTGGTCGCGGGCTATCCAAACGTCGGCAAGTCGTCGTTCGTGAACACGGTCACCCGGGCGAGCAACCGGGTCGCGGAGTACCCATTCACGACCACCGGCATCCAGATCGGCCACGTCGAGCGGGACCGGATCCGCTACCAGCTCGTGGACACGCCGGGGCTGCTCGACCGACCGCCCGAGGACCGGAACGCCATCGAACAGCAGGCCGCCAGTGCCCTAGCCCACGCGGCGAACGGCATCCTCTTCCTGGTGGACCCGAGCGGGAGCTGTGGCTACCCCCTCGAGGCCCAGCTCGAACTCAGGGCCGCGATCGAGGCGGAGTTCCCGGACGTCCCGGTCCTGACGGTCTGGAACAAGGCGGATCTCGCGCCGCCGCAAAACAGTGATCGGGCCGAGGAGATCGCCGCCGACGTGGCCATGAGCATCACCGAGGACGACGGCGTCGAGGCCGCCCTCGACGCGATAATCGACGCGATCGGCTACGAGCCGACGCT
>CAZKPC010000041.1:0-15175 GCA_964554565.1 uncultured Halobacteriales archaeon | reverse complement strand
AGGTCATGGAGACGATGTTCGGCGATGAGACCTACACCGTCCAGTTCGAGGACGGCCAGGAGACGGGACTCGCGGCGGATCAGCTCGAGCCGGCCCCTGACGACGCCGAGCCCGACGAGGAAGACGCCGAGGCCTGACGCGCCGAGGATGGGCTCGGTCCCGCTGCATTACATTGACCTGCGGTCGTTCTGTTACGCCACCGAGGACGAGCCCCGCGTCGAGCGGGCGCTCCGGACCTATCTGCCGGACGACACGCCGATCGAGCGGGAGGAATCGACGGGCCATCACGGCGACCGGATCGTGGTACTGTCCGCCCGCGTCGACACGGCCGACGAGATCCGGCACGTCCTCGACAACGTCCGAGCCGTCACGGAGTTCGATGCCGTGCTCGAGGAACTCGATGACAGGGTCGACGACAACTGTTCCTTTCATCTCTCGCTCGACAAGCAAGCGGCCTATCAGGGCACCTGTCGTCGCGGCTCCGGACTCCAGCTCCGCGCGAAGGTCGAGGCCTATCCGGCCAAACGCCCCGCGGCGGTTCAGAACGCCCGCGTCGCGCTGGTTGGCGGCGAGTAGGCCCTGCGAGCTGTAGGAACGGCGGTAAGCCGGTGACCGTTCCGACGCCGCCTTCTACTTCCCCGCTCCGATGAGAGCGACCCCGTTGACAGTCAGGTTCCCGGCTTCACAACCACCGATCAGCGACCAGCTCACTGCCTGGCTGCCCGGTTAGCCGTCCCACGGCTCGTTCGACGCGAGATCGATCTCGGAATCCAGGCGGGAGGACGGACAGCTGTCTTCGAGCACGCAGTCCTCGCAGTCGGGGTTCCTGGCCGTACAGGTCGAGCGGCCGTGCGCGATCAGGCGATGGGTGTATTGGTTCCAGGACGATTCCGGAACGACCGACATCAGGTCCCGTTCGATCGCCTCCCGGCTGGACCGCTCGGTCAGGCCCAGTCGCCGGGAGAGCCGCATCACGTGCGTGTCCACGACGATGCCTTCGACGACGTCATGGCCGTGTTGCAGGACGACGTTGGCGGTTTTCCGCCCGACCCCGGGGAGCTCGGTCAGCTCCTCCATGGTCCCGGGGACCTCGCCGTCGTGTTCCTCGATCAGCTGCTGGGCGGCGTCGCGAAGCCAGCCCGCCTTCTGATTGAAATACGTGATCGAGCCGATGTCCTCAGCGAGCTCGTCTTGATCTACCGTCGCGTAGTCCTCGACGTCGGTGTACTTCTCGAACAGGTCCGAAGTGACCTCGTTGACGCGTTCGTCGGTACACTGGGCCGAGAGGATCACCGCGACTAGGAGCTCCAGGCGATCCGTGTACTGTAATGAGATCGTGGCATCTGGGTAGGCCTCCCCCAATCGCTCCAGCACGAGCTCGACTTGTTCCTCGCGATCGGCCACCGGCTTACCCATGCAGCGCTCCAGCCGGCCCCCGGACTTTGGCCTTCCGTTCGGGCCGCTGTGTGGACGGCTGGAGCCACCCACAGCTGCATGGCTGACGCGCATCCAGCTATCGGCCTCGGCTGCCCGGTGGGGCGGTAGCGGGACCGCACGGCCCCCGGACGGTTCGACCCCGCTTCGCCGCCTAGCCGGGGGATCCACCTAGCTCTCCGGATCTCGAAGCCCGTGCTGCAGGTCGGTGCCGCGAGCGCCAGTCGCCTGCTTCGGGACGTTTATGCCGCCGTCGGCCGCCGTGCGGCGTATGAAAGCCACGGCGGCGGCCCACCCGATCCAGGGGCTCGTGAAGTACCACGGGTTGCGCGATCCGGAGCGGCGGCTGCCGTATCACGACAGCATCAGCGTCTGCACGGCTCCGAGCCGGACGATCACGACGGTGGCCTTCGAGCAGGACCGATCCGCGGATCGATATGTGGTGGATGGCGAGCCGGTCTCGGGCCGCGGCGCGGAGCGGATCGCGTCGGTTCTCGATCGGGTCCGTGATCGCGCGGGGATCGACGCTCGCGCCAGGCTCGAGAGCGAGTCCAACTTCCCGACCAACGTCGGCCTCGGATCGTCGGCCTCCGGGTTCGCCGCCGCGGCCATGGCCGCGACCGCGGCGGCCGGGCTCGACCTCGACCGCCCGACCGTCTCAGCGATTGCCCGACGCGGCTCTGCTTCGGCCGCCCGTGCGGTCACGGGTGCGTACTCCGTGTTACGTGCGGGTCTCAACGACGACGACTGTCGGGCCGCCCGCCTCGAGTCGACGATGGACGAGGACGTCAGCGTGATCGTGGGCCTGATCCCGGCCTACAAGGAGACCGATTCCGCACACGCCGAGGCGGCCGAGAGCCACATGTTCGGGGCCCGGATGGCCCACGTCCACGGCCAGCTGCAGGCGGCGACCGATGCCCTCCGCGCTGGGGATTTCGACGAGCTGTTCGAGCTCGCCGAGCACGACTCGCTCTCGCTCGCGGCCACAACGATGACCGGCCCGTCGGGCTGGGTCTATTGGCGGCCGGAGACCTTGGCCGTGTTCGCGGCCGTGCGCGAACTCCGTGAGGACGGCGTCCCGGCGTACTTCTCGACGGATACCGGCGCGTCGGTGTACGTCAACACCAGGGCCGAGTACGCTGACCGGGTCGAAGCCGCCGTCGCGGACTGTGACGTGGAGACGCGCCGCTGGGGGGTCGGCGGCCCGGCCGAGGTGCTGAACGAGGACGCGGGCCTGTTCTGATCGGTCGCGCTGGGCCAAATCCCGCCTTTCGATTCAGCCGGTCCGATAACCTGGGCCCGTCAGGCCGTTGGATTCCCGCCGCGTTCCGACGAACGGACCGCGGACGACGCCGCTGTCCCCTCATGCCAGAGCGGCGACGCTTGGCTCACTGCTGAGCTGAATCCGTTCGTTGAAACCGCCAGGGGACGAATCGGATTCCATGCAGGTTCTGGTCCTCGGTGGCGGATACGCTGGGGTCGTGCTGGCCCGCCGGCTGGAACGGTCGCTCCCGGAGGCCGCCGAGCTCTCGGTCGTCGACGAGTCGCCGACCCATCTCGTCCAACACGAGCTCCACCGCTTGGTCCGGAGGCCAGGGATGGCGGAATCAATCACCGTCGAGTTCGAGGACCTCTTCTCTCGAGCCCGGTTCGTTCGCGGCGAGGTCACGGGGATCGATACGGGGGCGGGCACCGCCCGGCTCGCGGACGAAACCGAACTCGCGTTCGACTACGCGGCCGTATGCCTCGGGGCGGGAACGGCGTACTACGACCTGCCCGGGGTCGAAGCCAATTCGACACCGCTGAAGCGACTGCAGGACGCCGAGACGGTCCGACGGCGGTTCCTCGAGCTGGTCGACGCGGCGGACGGCCGCACCGTGGTCGGCGGGGCCGGCCTCTCGGGGGTGCAGGTGGCCGGGGAGCTCGCCGAGCTGGCGGCCGACCGCGGGGTGGCCGAGGCCGTCGACGTGGTGCTGGTCGAGCAGGCTGATCGGGTCGCGCCGGGGTTCCCCGCTCACTTCTCCGACGCCGTCCACGAGGCATTGGAGACGGTCGGGGTCGAGGTGCGGACGGGCATGACGGTCACAGGCGCCACCGAAGAAGCCGTTGAGTTCGACACGGGCGCGCTCGACTACGACCAGCTGGTCTGGACGGGCGGCATCAGAGGGACGCCCGCGCTCCAGGGCGAGCGACCGACGGTACCAGCCACGCTCCGGCAGGACGAACGGACCTTCGTCGTGGGCGACGCCGCCAGGGTGGTCGATCGCGAGGGTGAAATCCTGCCGGCCACGGCTCAGGCCGCGATGGCAGCGGCCCGGGTGGCGGCTCGCAACATCGACCGGCTCGTCCGACACGACCTGGAGGGACAGGGGTTCGAACCGCGGCTGGACACCATGGACTTCGAGGCGAGCGGGTGGATCGTGAGCGTCGGCGACCAGACCGTCGCCCAGGTCGGACCGTTCGTGTTCCAGGACACCGCGGCCAGAGCGCTCAAAACGGCCGTCGGCGCCCGGTACCTCACGGGTGTCGGTGCCGTCCGGGAGGCGGTCGGGTTGGTGGGCGATGAGTTCGTGGCTCCGTGGCTGGCCGAGCCCGCGGCCGAGTCCACGCTCGATTGACGGGGCGCCGGACCAGCAGAGACCGACCGGTATTTGGCCACACCGCTCCCAGCGGCTGCCATGACAGCTCCGACTGTCGGGTTCATCGGGCTCGGCATCATGGGCCTCCCGATGGCCACGAACCTCCTCGAAGCTGGGTACGAGGTCGTTGGTCACAACCGCTCCCGCGAGCCCGTCGAAACGCTGATCGAACGTGGCGGTACCGCAGCCGATCACCCGCGGGACACCGCTGAACGCACGGACGTCGTCGTGCTCTGTCTCCCGGATTCCGACGCCGTCGAGTCGGTCGTCAGCGGGCCGGACGGGCTCCGGTCCGGGGTCGAAGCCGGCATGACCGTCCTCGACATGTCGACGATTTCGCCCACGACGACCGAAGCACTCGCCGCCGAGCTCGCCGAGGCGGACGTCCACTGGGTGGACGCGCCGGTTTCCGGGGGCGAGGAAGGAGCTATCGAGGGCTCGCTCGCAATCATGGCCGGCGGGGAGCCGGACGTGCTCGACGACCACCGGGAGCTCCTGTCCGTGATGGGCTCGGTAACCCATTGTGGACCTGTTGGATCGGGCCAGGTGGCGAAGGCCTGCAACCAGATCATCGTCGCGAACACCTACCAGGCCGTCAGCGAGGCGCTCGTCTTCGCCCAGAAAGCCGGGGCGGACCTGCAGTCGGTCGTCGACGCGATCAGCGGCGGGGCGGCCGGCTCATGGATCCTCGACAACAGGGCCGACCGCATGATCCGGGGGAACTTCGACCCCGGCTTCTTCGCCGATTACCAGTACAAGGACCTCCGCATCGCGACCGAGGCGGGCCAGGCCTACGACGCGCCCCTGCCGGCGACCGACATCGCCCATGAGATGTACAAGTCGATGGCTGCCACCGGCCTTGGGCGGGACGACCACTCGGGGGTCATCCAGGTCCTCGAGCGCTTAGCCGGCGAGGCGGCCCGGATCGACGAGACGGATTGAGCGATCAGTACGACCGCCCCGATGTATCCGTCGTTGCCGTGATCTTCGAGCCGTCTGGTCCGACGGCCCACCAGGCGTCGTTGACAGCGTGCCCTTCGGCGTCGCCCGGCGCGCTGTCGGCGGCGTAATAGTACAGCGGCCACCCGTCCGCGGCGACCTGAACGACGCCGTCACCGCGCTCGAACGTCGAAAGCGAAACCGACGCCTTCGGGCCGGCTGATGGGTCGTTGGAGGCGCTCAGGGGCGGCCAGGCGTCGGTGCAATCGCCGTCACAGGCGCTCTCGGCGCTGCCCTGCGTGTCCTGGTCGAACCGATAGAGCGTCAGGCCGTCGGCATCAACGAGGACGTCGCCGTACTCCGCGTGGTTTCGGACGGTAACGGTTGTAGCGCCGCTAGTCGCGTTCGTGTTTTTGGCTGATCCTGGGCCCAGACATCCGGCCAGACTGAGGGTCACAGCGGTCAGTCCCAGCACGTGGCGCCGAGTCGGGGGCATGTGTAGACCGGTTTCACGGTCGGATAAGTCCGTTTGCCGGACTGGCACCCAATTGATGCCCAGGTCGGGATCTCGCGAACGGTGAGGCCCTCAGAGCCAGGTGATCCGTGCCAGCGCTGCTAGCGCGACGGTTTCGAGGCCACAGAGCCCGGTGACGCCGAGCTGCATGTCGACCCCGGCGTTGACATACCAGCCGATAAACCCGGGGTGGAGCCCGTAGAAGTAGAGCCAGAGCGCGTTCTGGACGAACAGCAGCCCGCCGAAAACCAGCAGGCCGAGGGTATGGCTCGCGCCGTGGCGGCGGTAGTTCCGGAACCAAACGGTCCCGAGGACCGCCAGGACCAGGAGGTTCACCGCCGCCGCGGCGAGCCCGAGGTCGAGCCAGACGCTCATCGTGCGGTCCTCCGTCCGAAGCAAGTATGGTTCTTGTCCAAACTGGGACCCATATCACGTTCCCTCCGGATCGACCGTCTCGAGGATCTCCTCGACCAGCTCCCACTGGGATTCGAGCTGATCGGTGAAGAGGTAGACGGCCGCGTACTCGTTGTCCGTCCGTCGCAGCACGTTGTTCTCGGTGAGGACATCGAGGTGGTGTTGGACGGTCTTGTAGTCGAGATCGAGCTCTGTGGCGAGTTCGTTGGCGTTCCGGGGCCGGTCGTCGAGGCTGCGGATGATCCGCACCCGGTTGGCACTGCCCCGGGAGCTGGCCAAGAGGTGCCACAGCACGCCCTCCATCCGGACGGGCGTTCGGAGAGGGCTGACGTAAAGGGCCGGGAGTTCGGGTCAGCGGGCGGTTCGGATGGTCTTCCAGACCGTCTCGGGCGTCATCGGGAGCGGGACGTCGACCACGTCGAACGGTGCCAGCGCGTCGACGACGGCGTTGGCGATCGCCGGCGTGGCCGCGATGGTGCCGCTTTCGCCGGTGCCCTTGACGCCCAGTGGGTTGTGTGGGCTCGGCGTCTCGGTGGCGTGCGTCTCGTACTCCGGGAGGTCCGTGGCCTTCGGGAGGGCGTACTCCTGGAGGCTCCCGGTCCGCAAGGTGCCGGTGTCGTCGTACTCGACGCCCTCATACAGCGCTTGGGCCAGGCCCTGAGTCACGCCGCCGTGGATCTGCCCCTCGACGATGAGCGGGTTGATGACCCGGCCACAGTCGTCGACCGCGACGTACCGTTCGACCTCGACCTCGCCGGTCTCCGGCTCGACTTCGACGGCCGCGAGGTGCGTTCCGAAGGAGAACCCGTGATTTGGCGGGTCGTATTCGGCGGTGGCCTCGAGGCGCTGCTCGCCGGCCAGTCGCCCGAGCGATACCGAGCGGTCCGGGGCACCCGTGACGTGAAACGACCCCGCCTCGTATTCGATGTCGGCCGGCCCGACCTCCAGGGCGTCCCCCGCCGCTTCACGGGCCTGCTCGCGGACCCGTTCGGCGGCCTCCACCATCGCGGCCCCGCCGAGCGCCGCGCTCCGGCTCCCGAACGTCCCCGTCCCGGTCGGGAGGTCCCGCGTGTCCCCTTCGACGATCTCGACCGCCGGTAAGGCCAGTTCGAACTCGTCGGCGAGGAGCTGGCCGAAGGACGTGTCGTGGCCCTGGCCGTGGTCGTGGGTACCGAGGTAGGCCGTCACCGTACCGTCGCTGTTGACCTGGACCCGGCTGGTCTCGCCCATCCCCGGACTGCTGGCCGTGTTCTCGACGAAGCAGGAGATCCCGATCCCGAGGTACCGGCTGTCGTCCCGGAGGTCAGCCTGACGGGCCCGCAGATCCTGATAGCTGGCGGCTTCGAGAGCGACATCCATCGTGGCCTCGTAATCGCCCGAATCGTACACGGTGCCGAGCGGGGTTTCGTAGGGGAATGCCTCCGGCGGGACCTGGTTCCGGCGGCGGAGCGCCACGGGATCCATCCCGAGCTCCGTAGCGGCCTGCCGGACCAGGCGTTCGATGAGATAGACGGCCTCCGGGCGGCCGGCGCCCCGGTAGGGGGCGGTCGGGGTCGTGTTGGTGAAGACCCCGCGGGCCCGACCGGCGATAGCCGGAATGGTGTACTGCCCGGACAGGAGCGTCCGGACGTTCGCGAACAGCGAGGGCGGGAACACGTAGTAGGCGCCGACGTTCGACACGGCCTCGAGCCGCAGCCCCAACATCTCCCCGTCGCTCGCCAGCGCGAGGGCCCCCTCGAGGTGGATGTCACGGGACTGGTAGTCGGCGGCGTGGGCCTCCGTCCGGCGCGCGACCCACTTCAGCGGTTGCCCGAGCTCCCTCGCACACCACGCGATCAGGCACTCGTCGGCGTAGCGAGCGCCCTTGATGCCGAACCCGCCGCCGACCGCCGGCGCAACCACGTCGACCCGGTTCGGGTCGAGGTCCAACACCTCGGCGAACATCGCTTGCTCGCGGTGGGGTGTCTGGGTCGACATCGTGATCAGGAGGCGATCGTCCTGGGGCTCCGCGAGCACGGCCCGGGGTTCCATCGGGTCCCCGATCACCCGTTGGTTGTGGAGGTCGAGGGACGCGGTGACCGCGGCGGCATCGAACGCCGAATCGATCTCGGCCGGGTCCCCGAACCCGATGTCATAGGCTACGTTCCCCGGCGCTTCGGGTTGGACGGTTGGCGCCCCGTCCTCGAGCGCGGCGTGCGGATCGACGACGGCGGGCTGCCGATCGTAGCTGACCTCGACACGGTCCAGGCCATCGGCCGCCGTATAGCGGTCTTCGGCGACGACTGCCGCGACGGCTTCCCCGACGTATCGAACCCTGTCCCCGGCCAGGATCGGAACCGGGGTCGTACAGCCTTCCGTGAGCGGGTTCGGCCGTGTCAGTTCACCCGGGCTATCGGAGGCCGCGACATCGCTAGCGGTGAAGACGGCTTTAACGCCATCCAGCGCCAGCGCCGCCGTCGGATCGATGTCCTCGATCCGGGCGTGGCCGTACTGGCTCCGGAGCAGGGCCACGTGGGCCAGTCCGTCGACAGTGTGGTCATCGGTGTACTCCGCACTGCCGGTGAGGAGGGCGGGGTCTTCCCGGCGTTGGAGGGCGCGGCCGACCAGCTGGTCCGCCATGCTGGCTGCAGCATCGACGAGGAACCACTTAGGCGGTCGGCTCCCGCGCCTCGCTCACGGCCGTCCGATGGCCAGCGGGCCTTTGCTCGGCACCGATATTCGGCAGCCGCGACCGGGGAGCGGCCTCGAAAGGGTTACCCGTCCGGGCGAGGTATCACACGAATGGGCTGGGACAGCGGCCAGCGGACGCGGACCCGAGAGGGGGAGCGCGAACGGGACACTGTGGATGAGGATCAGTGTCCCGAATGCGAGGCTGGTGAACTGGTAATCGAGGGGGACGGCTCCGAGCTCCTCTGTTCGGACTGTGGGCTGGTCATCGAGGAGGAGCAGATCGACCGCGGGCCGGAGTGGCGCGCGTTCAACCATTCCGAACGGGAGAGCAAGTCTCGCGTGGGCGCGCCCACGACTCAGACGATGCACGACAAGGGGCTCACCACGACCATCGACTGGAAGGACCAGGACGCGTACGGTCGGTCGCTCACGGCCGAGAAGCGGACCCAGATGCATCGCTTGCGGAAGTGGCAGAACCGGATCCGAACGAAGGACGCGGGCGAGCGGAACCTCCAGTTCGCGCTCTCGGAGATGGATCGGATGGCCTCGGCATTAGGGGTCCCTCGTTCGGTCCGCGAAGTCGCGTCCGTCATCTACCGGCGGGCGTTGGACGAGGACCTCATCCGCGGCCGATCTATCGAGGGTGTCATCACCGCGACCCTCTATGCCGCCTGTCGGTTGGAAGGGATCCCCCGGAGCCTCAACGAGGTCGCCGCCGTCTCCCGGGTCGACCGCAAGGAGATCGGGCGGACCTACCGGTACGTCTCACAGGAGCTCTCGCTCGAGATGGAGCCGGTGGACCCGAAGAAGTACGTGCCCCGGTTCAGTTCCCAGCTCGGGCTCTCGGAGGAGGCCAAGGCGAAAGCCGACGAGATCATCGATACCACGTCGGAGGCGGGCCTGCTGTCGGGCAAGTCCCCGACCGGCTTCGCGGCGGCCGCGATCTACGCCGCCTCGCTGCTCTGCAACGAGAAGAAAACCCAGCGAGAAGTCGCCGAGGTCGCCCAGGTGACCGAGGTCACCATCCGCAACCGGTACCAGGAGCAGATCGAAGCGATGGGCATTCACTAGCTCGGAGGGCGCTGGATTCGAACCCGTTGCCCGGCTCTAGGCAGCCGCCAACCGAGAACGTGATACGCCTGGCCATACTCGAAGTCACCAGCATGGACTCCAACCCCAGTGTGCCGGGCCGGCTCGAGCCTCCATCGTCCCCGGTCCGTGGGGCTCGGGAATGAGCGGCATGGACGCCGAAGCCGTCCAGCAGGCCTGGGTCGATCGGACCGGCGCTTACTCACCGGACTACTACGCACATTATGGCTCCAACGAGTCGAGCCATCGGCTCCGGAAACAGCTCGATCGCCGGGTCGGCGCCGACGGATCAGTCCTAGAGCTCGGCTGTAGCGCCGGCCGGCATCTGGCCCACCTCTACGAACACGGCTATCGGGACTTGTGGGGGATCGATATCAACGCTGAGTCGGGTACGGTCATGCGGCAGGCGTATCCGGCGCTCGCCGAGGCCGGGAACTTCACGTTCGAGGCCATCGAGGACGTCATCGCCTCGTTCGATGCGCGGCAGTTCGACGCCGTCTTCTCGGTCGAGACGCTGCAGCACATCCATCACGATCACGAGTGGGTGTTCGAGGAGGTCGCTCGCGTCACTGACCGGCTGCTGGTCACGATCGAAATCGAGGACACCGATAACGGGGCCCCGGAACCAGCTGTGAAATATATCGATGACGACTTCCCCCTCTATCGCCGCGATTGGGGCAGCGTCTTCACCAGGTTGGGCTTCGAGCAGGTCGAATCCGGGCAGGTCGGCCGTGACTGGATGCGGGTGTTCCGCCGCCTGAATCCTGAGACACCGCCCCGAGATCGGTAGTTGCGTCCGTCTCGCCGATATCGGGATCGTCCTCCGAACGGCGCTTCACGAAAACTCGCCCCGGATGGTCCGTCCCGAGCGTCGAGAAACAGGAGTCGACCGGCTTTTCTTTAAGTGTTTTTCGCGATAAGGGTTCATGGTGACGGGGTTTCTACCTGCGTTCCACTTTCCTTACAGCCACTATTAGAGCACGTGTTCTCTGCCAAGCCGACGGTTTCTACCAGCGTTCCACCTTCCTTACAGCCACTATTAGAGCACGTGTTCTCTGCCAAGCCGACTCCGGCAGCCCCAGCCTTCTTGCCGCAAGCCCCCGATACTGAACGCAGATGGCTGAACCGGGCGAGCTCCAGCCAGCGCCGCTGTCGGAGGGTCGCGAGCTGAGTGCCCGCCCCGGCGACGGTTCGCTCACCCGCCTCGAGGCGGTCAAGGACGATCGGGTCCGGCGGTGGGACGTAGTGACGCCGAGCGCGACCCGGATCGGGCGTGCCAACGACCCACGCTTCGAACTCCCCGATCGCCTCCGCCGGCTCCACGACGAGCAACATCCGGCCATGGCTGGTCACAGTGCCCGGATGCACCGGCTCGATAAGGCCCGGATCAGCCACGCGCTCTGTAGCGAACTGGACCTGACACCCTGGGAGCGCGACCGGGCGCTGGGCATCATGGCCGACCTGGACCTCACGGCCTTCGGTCAACAGCGGGCCGTCCCGAAGGTGGCGCTGGTCGTCATCCGACACGTGGTTGATACGGAGCGTCGGCGGCGGCTCGGCTTGCACGACGAGGACTGGATCCGGGCCCAGCCCCCCGAGCGGCTCGAAGCCCTCCACGATCGGTTCGATTCCCTTACCGACGACGGCCGGTTTCGGGAACTGATGGCCGCCTATGACCTGGATACGACGGGGGTCAATCGATTGACGCGAACGCTCCGCGAGCAGCTCGAGGCCCAGGACCTCGAGGGAGCCGTCCTCGGCCGGTCACCCTACCGCGACCCCCATCTCCCTGGGATCCGCAGTCAGGGGGGCGACGAAGCTGCAGGCATCGGGGCCGATTGAACGCTGCCCCATTCACCGGCTCGCATGGCCTCGGAGACTACCGGCGCCTACTGGGAGAAAACGAACTCGGAGGTGTCCACCAGCCGATCAAACGTCAGCTGCAGCCCGCCGTCCTGCCGGTCCTCGACCGTCCGGATCCGATAGTCCCACTGGCAGAGATCGAACCAGTCCGCCTGGAACTCCTCGCCGATCACAGTCGCGGCGTACTCGCCGGGGCTCCCCGAATCGTTGACCCGAGCGTCTTCGATCGCCCCGATGCGCTGCAGGTCGTCGATCACAGCGCGGTTCGAGGGCATGTCCCCGTGCACGGGGATTCGGTATAAAACACTCCTGCCTGCGCCGGGCCCGCTGGTCGTGGCGGCGATCCTGGCCACGGGTGCCATCGTCGCCGGGGCGTCGCCGCTGGCCGGACTGAGCGGCTCAGGCTCCTCCGGCCCACTTTAAACACAGACACGCTGAGATCGGCGCCTATTGGACGGAAGGAGTCTCAACGGAGATCACGCCGGTACCGAGAAACGATCACCGGATTGTGGAGCCCTGCTGGTTGTGGCTCAGCTGCGTTCTGGGTTTGTGAGTCGTCTCGAGCGGACCGCGATGGGGTCCGCAGCAGGCCACCGTCGGATCGTTACCCTCCTCTGAACGTCTGTTCGAACTGCCGGATGCCCTGATCGGTCCCGACGAGCACGAGTTCGTCGCCGGCACGGATCATCGTCTCCGGACCGACATCGGTGACCACGGCGTCCCCGCGTTCGATCGCCAGGACCGTACAGCCGGTCTCGTGGCGGATGTCAGCATCGGCCAGCGTCCGCCCAACCAGATTGGGGACCTCCTCCCGGATGATCTCGACCTGCTGGACCACCGAAAGGACGTCTCGGCCTTCCAAGAGATGCGACGCGGTCAGCCGTCCCGTTACGGTGGCCAGCGAGACCACGTAATCCGCGCCGGCCCGGTAGGTTTTCGAGGCGTTCGCCTTCTCTTCGACGCGGGCGAGGATCTCGATTTCGGGCGCCAGGTCCCGGATCACGAGGGTGGCGAACTCCGTGAGGGTATCGTCCGGGAGCGCGAGTACCACGGTTTCGGCGTTCTCGATCCCGGCTTCGATCAGCGGTTCGGGCTCCGTCCCGTCACCGACAACGTCCACTTCCGGGGAGTCGGCCCTGTCGAGGACCGTATACGGGATCTCGGTGTCCTCCAATTCGCGCGCGACGGCCTGCCCGACCTGGCCATACCCCACGATAACCGTTTCGCCGGCCTGAAGCCGTCGAACCGGGCTCTGGGTCATCTCGACGAGTTCGTCCAACTGGTCTGCCCGGCCGGATACCAGTAGCACGCTGCCGCCGGTGAGCTCCATTTCGGGTGCCGGCGCGGGGCGGAACTCGCCCCGGATCCAGGCGCCAATGACGTTGACTCCGGTCGTCTCCCGGATCCCGCTATCCGCTAACGTTACTCCAGCCAAGGGCGTACCGTGTCGGATCGCGACCTCGGCGAGCCGCAGATCGCCGTCGATGGCCACCGGTTCGTCGATCTCGGCGCGGGCGGCCGTCGTGACCTTCCTGGCCAGACTCTCCCCGAGCAAGGCTCGCGGGGAGAGCACGTGGTCCGCACCGGCGAGTTCGTGGTACCGTTCCCGTCCAGGTTTCTCGACGACGCTGATGACGGGCACCTCGGACGTCAGCTCCTTGGCGGCGAGTACGATGCTTGCATCGATCTCGTCCGCCGCATCGACATAGAGGGCGCGAGCGGCGGTGAACTGGGCGGCCTCGAGACCCTCCGTCGATTCTGGGTCCGCCCGGATGACTCGGTGGCCGTCCTCGTACAGTTCGTTCGCCCGCCCCCGAGCCCGTTCGACAATGAGATACGGCACGTTATGCGAATCGAGCTCTTCGATCAACTCTTCGGCGCGGGGGGTATATGACGTGATAATGACGTGATCAGTCACCTCTGCGTCCAATCGTTGCGGGGCCGATGACGACAACGCGTTCTCCAGGATCGGACCAAACAGGACCGGGAGTGCCCCAACGAGGATCGCCATTCCGAGCAGGTCGGTCACAGTGATATAGAGGTTCATCTCCGGGCTTTGCCACGGGGAATCGCCGCCGAAGCCCGTGGTCGTGAACATCTCGGCGGCGAACTGCAGCGACTCGAGGAACGTCCTTGGCCGTCCCTCGAACACACGCATGCCCCACTGATACCCGATCGCCGTCAGGACGAGTGCCAGGCCGAGAAAGAGGGAATATCCGATCGCCCGGCGCTTCCAGTTATCCATATCCACCATCCTGGCGACGCCCGGAAAAAGTTTCAGAGCCGATTGCGGTCGCTACCTGTTGCAGAGTAGTTGAGAGTGGACGTCGGTCCCGACCAGCGCCTTTCCGTCAGTGAGCCTGTCCGGGAAACCGCCTTGGAAAGCCCCGAAATGTGTTGAACATCCACTCTGGACGGCTGTTGAGACACGAAATCGGACGGTTGCGGCCTCGCTCCTCCCGGCGGATCCCGTTGACTCTCGGCGCCATCGACCGAAGGAGCCGAGTGGGCGACTCCCGAAGCCGCCCCAACCGATGCGCGTGGCCGAGGAATTCGACGCTTGGGCTGAGGAGGGGCGGGATCGGGGCATGGCGGAGCGACACTGGCATACGGCCAAGCACATTCTCGCCCGGATGCCCGTGGAAGCCGGTGACGTCGTGCTCGACCTCGGGACCGGATCCGGATACGCGCTCCGCGCACTGGCCGATACCAGAAAGATCGCACGGGGCTATGGCCTCGACGGCTCCGGCCAGATGCTCCGGAACGCCGTCGGCTATACCGACGATCCCTCGATCGGGTTCGTCGCGGGGGACTTCAATCAGCTCCCGTTCCGCGCCGACAGTCTCGATCACGTCTTTTCGATGGAGGCGTTCTACTACGCCGGCGATCCGGTCGGCACCATCGAGGAGCTCCGGCGCGTGCTCCGCCCGGGTGGCACGTTCTACTGTGGCGTCAACTACTTCGAGGAGAGCGAGCAGACCCATGGCTGGCAGGACAACATGGAGATCGAGATGACCCTTTGGGACCGCGATGAGTACCGACAGGGGTTCCGGGACGGCGGCCTCCACGTGGCAGCACAGGAGACGATCCCGGACGGGGAGGTCGACATCCCGCCGGCGAGCGAGTTCCCGATCGACGGCTGGGAGAGCCGGGCCGCGATGGTGGACCGATACCGGACCTGGGGGACGCTGCTCACGGTCGGTGTCGCTCCGTGATTCGCTGTATGGAAACTCTCGCCGTCCGAACCCCGGCCGGGAGGACGAACCCGGACGCCATGAAGAGGCCGAGGCCCGCGGCCGGGTAGCGGGCGCTTGAGTCCGGTGTAGCTTCGACCTTTGGCCACTTCGATTCCTCGCTCCCTCATTGCTGCCCTTTCAGTGCTGCCGTCCAGCTAGGAGTACCCCGTGTCGCCGTTGCGACTGCCGAGTGGAGTTGATCAGAAAGTCGACCCGCTAACTCCTCGAGTAAGCGTGGCGGATACCCGCCACGTAGACTCATGACTCCCGATCCCTGAAGGTCGAGCGAAACAGGTTCTGGTGGTTTCGTCGCTATTCAGGAAGGTACTGCTCCTCCCAGTCCTGCCGAGCCTCGAGCTCGTTCCGCCCTCTGGTCG
>CAZKPC010000040.1:0-15308 GCA_964554565.1 uncultured Halobacteriales archaeon | reverse complement strand
CCTGGAACACTGGACAGACGCTTCGCCGAGCGGAACACTCGGCCGATGATCCGCGGACCGCTCGGGACCGGGGGCTGGATCGAGAGAGCGGCCACAGTCCAGGGAGACGAGGGCCGCGTTGATCCTTAGGGCCATCACATCAGAACGCGTCTGGCTGCTGAACCTCGAGGGAGAAGTCCCAGTCGAACCGGGTCCGGTCGACGGATTCCCAGCCGACGGTTTCCACGGCCGTCGCGGAGGCGTATTCGTAGGACGATCGCCACCGGTACCGCCCCGCGGGCGGACACGCCGCGTCGAGCTCCTGGTCGCTCCCGAGAACTCGATACGTGACGCGGTATCGTCGATCCGGCGACACCCGGTGTCCGCCGAGAGATTCCCCGACCAGGGGACGGAACCCGGTCGACGGACAGTCCTCCGAGTCGATGGTCAGGTCGGAGGCTTCCGATGCGGCCAACAACCGGAGGCCGCCGGGGTCGCTCTCCCGGTCAGACACCAGCCCGCCGGCCGGCCAGGTCCCCCGATAGCCGAGAAACAGCGCCGAGTCGCTCGTGGTCCGGAGCTCGATCTCGAGTGTGGGCATGGACCCGTCACCCATGGCCGTCGTCGATTGCTCCACGTCGAGATCGACGGGGTGATCGGCGCCGACGGTGTCGACCTCGCCCAGCGAGACGACGCGGGCAGGCTGGCCGGTGGGGAAACCCGGAACCAACTGGGAGCAACCGGCCGCGAGCGTGGAAAACGATAAGCCCGCCGTGGCGAGAACGCGCCGTCGGTAGACCGACATGGTCTTGCAACCTGGCGGCAGCGTCAAGAGAGTTCCAGTGGGTCAAGGAGTGCTTTCAGCGTGGCCGGACTCCGCCTCGGCCACGATCACGCCGGCGTATCGATCCCTCGATCGGTCGACCAGCTCTCAGCTGTCCCTTCAGAATCGCGCTCGCAGGTCCCGCCATACACGCTATACCGACCTATTCGGCGATGGCCACGCGATTGGCATCGGCCACCAGCTTGAACGCGGCCCCGATGAGCCCGCCGAAGAGGAGCGTGGCCCCGGCGATCACGAGCAGCAAGCCGATGACGCGGGTCACGATCCCGAGGACCAAGACGTGCAAGCCGCCATTCAGGAACAGCTCCAGGCCCAGCGGCAGCAGCAGAACCCCCACCAGATAGAGGATGATGAGCCGGCGCATCTCCGGCTGGAGCGCGTACGCGACGGCCGTCTCGAAATCGATCGGTGACTCGGTGAGCTGGGGAGGTAGGTCGGCCATAATCGGCCGTTCCGGCGGCCGCACGAATGAGCGTTCGGAAATGCAGCCCGACCGTCGATCCCGGACCGAGTGGATCAATGGCAGTTGTCGGTTTCGGACCGCCTGCCGGCAGACTCCAACCGCCGTTTGACTTTTGACCATGCCTTTACGTGGACGCGCATTCCTCGAGACATGGATCGAATCTCTCGACGCCGGGTGCTGGCGGCCAGCCTCGGCAGTATCAGTTTGGCGGGCTGTCTCTCGGAGGATTCACCGGCCCGCTATCGCTTATCGGCCCGGAACGTACCGGGAGACTTGGCTGAGCACCTCCGCTGGGAACCGCGCGGAGCGTTCACTGATCGTCAAGTCCAAGCGATGCGCCAACTGGTCACGGACGGGTCGCTCACCACCGCCGGGTTCGCGCTGCTGGGGCCGGACGACGTGCAGTTCGTCGAACACGATGGGGCGTTTTACCGGGTCTCGATCAACCGCTCGGGAACCGTCGAACTGGAACGGTGGGTGTTCTGGTTCGACCTCATCGAGGGTGAGCCCGCGGCCGACGCGGAAGTCTACGAATCGAGCCTGGGGGCCGGGGGTGGAACCGACCTCCGAGCAGCGTACGATCTCCCGGAGCTGGATGCCCGGGCGGTCGAGGACGCCGCCGGCGAAGTCTATCGGGAAGGCCCGCCGCTCGAGGACCTGGATGATGCCCCTGCGGGCCGCCGCGGCCACGTGTTCGTCCATCGCGGCGCCGACGAGTCGGCCCTGATCCCGGAGCCGCCGTTCACGCACGTGGCGTTCGAGACGAACGACGGGACCCGCTACGCCAGAGCGGTCGTCGAACCCGCGACGGTCGAACTCCAGCAGTACGAGTACACCGCCACCCTGGTCGCGGATTCGGAGGCGGCGTACGCCGACCACGTGCGGGACACGGTCCTGCAGGCGACCTTCGATCCGGCCGCTCTCCCGGAGGCCCAGCTGGAGATCCTCGAAACGATCACCAGGGGCGGGGGCCGGTACAACGAGACCGTGCCGCTCTCAGAGGCGTACACCTCGGTGTTGGACCGCCTGGGCTTATCGGAGATGACGACCCCGGAGGAAGGCAGTATCGCGTTTTCCGAGGACGTGTTTTTCAGATACCGGGAGGGCTATAACCGGGCCCAGCTGGAGATCTTCCGCTAACGAAGCGCTCAGCGCAAGCCGGCTCGGTCCTGGCCCGCCGCTCCTCGAACGTCGGATGGACGGCGACGCCTTAGTCGATCGAGTACCAGAGGACCGGATCGGTCGGCGAGTCGCCTTCCGCGATCGTGACCGCGGCGTCGCCGCCGGACTCGTCGATGGGCCACTCGTACTGCTTGCTGGTGCCGACGGCCAGGTCGATATCGATCACGTACGTGCCGATCTTCCCGATGAGGTCCTCGAAGTCCTGCTCCGAGTCCCCCGATAGAGTCACGGTGCGGGCCAACACCGTCGTCTCGGTACCCTGTTCGGTGATTCGGACGGAGACCTCGTACTCCTGTGGCGCCCGGTTGTTGAGCCCGAAATCCCGGGGATCCACGTTCTGTGACGGCGAGGCGGCCGTATAGGGGAACTCGCGATCCGGTGGCGTCGGGGTTGCGGTCGGCGTGTCACCCCCGCCTGAGCCGGTACACCCAGCCGCGAGGGCGACCGCGGCGGTACCGACCGTTCGCAGCAGCGACCGGCGGTTCATATCCCGGCTCTACGTCAGTGGTCGGCTTAACGGTAATGAACATTCGACGACGGGACCACGAAGCGCAGGCGGGCCACCAGCTGTGGACGTCGCCATCGGCGCTGGGGGCCGGAAAGGTCCGCACGGATCAGGAAAGGGCCCCGGAACGGGGCCGGGAAACCGGATCGAACAGTACCTGATCGGTTGGCGGGGTCAGACTGGCGGCTCGCGCCTCCACCTTGATCTCCCATGGTTCGATGTCGAAGTGATTTTTGCTCCCGACAAGATTTGAGCCGATCCCGGTCCCCGCGACCCTGCCCGGCCGGCCGATCCCTGAACCGTGTATCGACCGATGGGTCACCCTGCTCGAACCGGCACCAGCATGACCGGGATGTCGTGGGTCCCGAGCACGGCTTCGGTCATGCTCGACAGCGTGAGTTCCTCGATGGTGCCCCGCTCGATGTTCCCCATGACCACGTAGGCGTACTCCCGATCGTCCTCCAGGATGGCGTCGATGAGGCGTTTCTGTTTCGACACGTTGGTGTCCTCCGAGTAGACCCCATGGTCGTCGATCCGGACCTCGTACTGGACGTTGGGGGCGAGGCGGTCGATGATCCCGGCCACCTCCTGGCGGATCGCCTCGGCTGAACCCTCGGGGCCCTCCTGGATGTGGTGGACGAGCAGCTCGTCGCCGGCCGCCGTCGCCCGTTCGGCGGCGAACTCCAGGACGGGGATCCGGTTCTCGGTCGCCCCGTAGGCGACAAAGACACACGGCATGGCCCACCTTCTGCCGGGGGTGGCCTTAGGGATTGCTGGCGCCCGGATCTCGTGGCGGGGCGCCGATCAGCCGAACTCTCCGAGCCCGGACTGCTCGCCGCCCACCGGATCGATCAAGCCGGGGGAATCGTTCGTGGCGTCGTTGACGGCCGGGGAGACCTCGTAGGCGTCCATCCGATCGGCCGGATAGGGCGTCAACAGGGAGTCCAACGCCTCGGTCCTTCCCGCTTCGAGCCAGCGGGCTTCCTCGTCGGGATCGAGGATGACCGGCATGCGGTCGTGAATGTCCGTGACGGCCTCGTTCGCCTCGGTCGTGATGATCGCCGCGGTCCGGACCGTCTCGCCGTTCGAGGACCAGGTCTCCCACACTCCCGCCATGGCGAAGACGTCCTGGTCGGTCGGCCCGATGCAGTAGGGCACGCTCCGGCCGCGGCGATCGGTCCACTCGTAGAAGCTGCTGGCCGGGACCAGACAGCGACGCTGCTCGTAGGCGTCCCGGAAGCTCGGCTTCTCGGCCACCGACTCCGCGCGGGCGTTGATGAGGTCCGGGAACTCCTCGGGATCGTCGACCCAGCTCGGGAGCAGTCCCCACCGGAGGCGGTCGATTTCGTCCGCTGCATCGTTGCGGACCGCCGCGATCCCCGGGCCTTCCGGCGCGATGTTGTACCGGGGTTCGTAGTCGAACGTGAGCTCGGCGTCGAAGCGCTGTTCGAGGTCGTCGGGCTGGACCCACAAGCCGTACCGACCGCACATGCCCGCCGCTTTGGACGGCGAGAAGATACGCTCTACGGATGGGGAACCCCGGGCGCAGGACCGCTGTCAGTTCGGTGCGTCGTGACCGCGGCGCGGTCTACCCCGCTTCGCCCAGCTCATCGACGAGTTCGACGGCGAGGCCTTTCGTGAGCGGCTCGTTCGCGTTCCCGCAGTGCGGCGACTGGACGCAGGCCGGGCACCCGGCCGCGCAATGGCAGGCCTCGATCATCGCTTTGGTCTCCGAGAGGAGCGAGTCCAACGCCTCGAACCCGCCGCGGGCGAGGCCCACCCCGCCGGGATGGCCATCGTGCACGAAGATCGTGCTGCGCCCGGTATGGGGATGCATCGGCGTCGAGAGCCCGCCGACGTCCCGGCGGTCGCAGAGCAGCTCCAGCGGGAACAAAGAGATGAGCCCGTGCTCCAGCGCGTGGAGGCCCCCGAGGTAGTGGTCCTCCGAGTCGGCCCGCACCCGCAGCGTCTGCTCGACGGAGGGCGGGACCGCGAAGAACAGGGCCCTGGTGCGCATGGTCGTCTCGGGCAGCGCCTCGGACAGGGCCACCCGTTCGCCGTCGTCGTCCGGCCCGTGATACCGGACGTACCCGTCGATGCGTTCGCGAAGCGTCACGTCGGCCAGCGTCACGGACAGGTCGCCGAAAGCCGCGAGCTCGCGATCCGCCAGCGGCGCCTCGACGGTGATGTCCTTCTCCCGGAGCGCCCGGGTATGGTAGGTCGCCCGGGTTTCACGGAGCGTCGCCGTCGCCCGGTCGATGTCCAGGTCGGCGACCTCGAACGTTCGGCCCTGGTGGTAGTAGATGGCCCCGGGATGGGCGTCCCGGAGGGCGTCGCCGAACGGCAGGCGGGCGATCGTCCCGTCGCTGGCCGCCTCGACGAGTCGGATCTCGCGGTCGTCGATGGTCCGCAGGCTCGTGGACAGCTGCGGGTTGTCGTCGCCGGCATACGTCCACCGCGTGCCCTCGCGGGTGGAACGGCGTTCCAGATCGCCTTCGGCCTCGAGGGTGGCCACGACGTCGGGGAAGGCCTCGCCGAAGTGTGTTTCATCGTCGGTGGCCAGCCAGTTCTCCCGGGCCGCCGAGCGGACGTGAGCCGGCAGCAGCTCCGGGTTCGTGGGGTTGACGATGGCCCGCTCGGGCGGCTCATCGAAGAACCGCGTCGGGTTGGCCATCAGGTACTGATCGAGCTGATCCTGGCCAGCCACCAGGATCACGGCGCTGGGATCCGTGCCGCGACCGGCTCGGCCGGCCCGCTGGTGGGTCTCCATCCGGGTCCCGGGGTAGGTATCCAGTAAGACCGCGTCGAGGGTGCCGACGTCGATCCCCAGCTCGAGGGCGTTCGTGCTCCAGACGCCCCTGAGGCTCCCGTTCCGCAACCGTCCCTCGATGGTTTCCCGGCGCTCCTGGGTGAGCGCCGCCTGGTAGGCGGTCACCGCGTCGGTGTACTGGTGGGCGCCCCGCTCCGCGAGCAGCGAGGCCGTCCGCTCGGCGTAGCGCTCGGCCGTCTGCCGGGCGCTGGTGAACGCCAGGACCTGGTAGTCCCGCTGGATCAGCGCGGCCATGAGCCGGGCCGTCACGGGATGCGGGGAGCGGCGATCGCCCCGTGCCGCCGACTCAGGGCTCGGTGTATCCTCGGCCAGAGAACCCCCCTCCGGTTCGGCGGCGCCCTTCAGCGGCGGGTTCCAGAAGACCCAGTGTCGGGGGCCGGTCGCGCTGGTGTCCGTCTCGAGCCCGACGAACGAGGACTCCGGCCGGCCGGTGACCGCGCTAGCGTGTCCGACCGGGTTGCCGATCGTCGCCGAACAGGCGACGTAGCGGGGGTCGGCGTCGAAGCGCTCACAGAGCCGGGCCAGCCGGCGGAGCACCAGCGCGACGTGGCTGCCGAACACCCCGCGATACTCGTGCACCTCGTCGAGGACGACCGTCCCCAGGGAGCCGAAGAACCACTCCCAGAGCCGGTGGGCGTGCGGGAGGATCCCCATGTGGAGCATGTCAGGCGTGGTCAGGAGGACGTGGGGCTGCTGGTCGCGGACCCGGCGTTTCTCGGCACGGTCCTGTTGGCCGGTGTACTGGGCGACCTCGACCTGCGGCCCGAACCCGAGGTCCGACGCGAAATCCGAGAGGGTCGCGTCCTGATCGTTGATGAGCGCCCGGAGCGGCGCCACGTAGAGGGTCCGCTCGCCCCGACGGAGGGCGCCCTCCACCGCCGGGATCGTGTAGACGAGGCTCTTGCCGGACGCCGTCGGCGTGGCGACGACGGCGTTCTCGCCCCCGCGCACGGCCTCGATCGCGTCGACCTGGTGCTGATAGAGCCGGTCGATCCCCTGGGCTTCCAGGGCCGCCCGCACCCGGTCGTGCAGGTCGAGCTCTCGGTAGGTCGCCGCGCTGGCGGGCTCGACCTGGCGGTGGCGGAGCTCGCCGGCGATGGCGCCGTCATTTGCTAGCCAGTCCACGAACTCGTCCACGGCGTCCGGGGTACGAGCGAGCCCTCAATAAGAGCCCGCGAACCGGCCCGGAAGTGAACTCGGAGGCCGCGGGCGCCCGGTGCAGCGTCGCCACGCGACGAACCGACGGCTAAACAAGCGCCACGAACGCATGCCGGGCCATGAGCGAGATCGAGGTCGAGCTGGTCGACGACCTGGCAGTGGCCGCCCCGGAGTACGTCCTCTATGGCGGCAAGGGCGGCGTGGGGAAGACGACAATGGCCGCCGCGACGGGGCTCGCGAGCGCGGCCGACGGCGACGAAACCCTCGTGGTCTCGACGGACCCGGCCCACTCGCTATCGGACACCTTCGACCGGGATGTACCGCCGGAACCGGGCCGAATCCACGAGGAGTACCCCCTCTACGGCGTGGAGATCGACCCGGACGCGGCGATGGCTGAGACACCGGTGTTCGACGAGGACGGCCCGCTCGGCCAGCTGGGCGGCCTGCTGGGCGACGAGGAGCTGCCGGGGATGGGCGGCACGATGCCCGGTGCGGACGAAGCGGCCGCCATGCAGCAGCTGCTCCGGTTTCTCGACGACGACCGGTTCGACCGCGTCGTCATCGACACGGCTCCCACGGGACACACGTTACGCCTCCTGGAGCTACCGGACGTCATGGACTCGATGCTCGGGCGCGTCCTCAGCTTCCGCGAGCGGCTCTCGGGCATGATGGACAGCCTGACTGGGCTGTTCGGCGAGGACGACGACGCCGACCCAGAGGAGGGCCTGGAGGACTTGCGGATCCTCCGGGAACGCATCGAGCGGCTGCGGTCGGTCCTCCGGGATCCAGTCCGCACCGACTTCCGGATCGTGCTGGTCCCCGAGGAGATGAGCGTCTTCGAGTCCCAGCGGCTCCGGGAGCAGCTGGACGGCTACGGGATCCCGATCGGCACCGTCATCGTGAACCGGGTCATGGAGGACCTGGCGGACGTCGCCGACGTGGAGGCGGAGTTCGTCGCCCCGAACCTGGACTCCTGCGAGTTCTGTCAGCGACGGTGGAGCGTCCAGCAGGACGCCCTCGCCGAGGCCCAGGACCTCTTCCGGGATCACGACATCAAGCGGGTGCCGCTGTTCGCAGACGAGGTCCGGGGCGAGGCCATGATCCGCGTCGTCGCTGCCTGTCTGGCATGAGGCCGGCCCCATCGCCGCTGAAGTTCCGGGCGATCTGAGACGTGAAGCCGAACAGCCCGTAACTACAAGGTCCTGCTGGCGCGTATTCCTTTCCGGCATGTCCGTCTCGTTCCAAGGCGTCGAGTTCGAACGGCTCGGTCACGCGAGCGTCCGCATCGTCACCCAGGCCGGAACGGTGCTCTATATCGACCCCTGGGCGGAAGTGATGGACTCCGAACCGCAGGACGGGGACCTGGTGTTCGTCACGCACGACGACTTCGACCACTACGATCCCGACGGGATCGACGCCGTGGCGAAGCCGGACGCCACGATCGCGGTCTACGAGGCGGTCGACACGAACGATCTGGACCGCGAGGTCATCGACCTGCCGTTGAACGGCTCCACCACGGTCGACGGGCTGCTCGTCCAATCGGTGCCCGCCTACAACGACCCCGACGGGGACCACGTCCACGAGAGCGGCGAGCCGTTCCACGCGGAGGGGGAGGTCATCGGCCTCGTGTTCAGCTTCGACGAGACGGTCGTGTACTACCCCTCCGATACGGACTTCCTCGACCACCACGAGTCGATCTCGGTCGACGTCTTCCTCCCCCCGATCGGCGGACACTACACGATGGACCGCATCGAGGCCGCCGAGTTCGCGCGGGCGGTCGAGCCGGAACTCGTCCTCCCGCTGCATTACGATACGTTCGATGCGATCGAAACCGACGTGCGGGCGTTCGCAGCCGAGCTGGATGACGACGGGATCCGGGTCGAGATCTTCTGAAGGCTCGGCAGCCGATTCGCGCTTTTTCCCATCGTACGGGTCGTAAAGGGGACCAGCAGTCGCCGACGGGCTGATCGACGAGCTGGGGCCGCCAAGATCTTGACGGCGCTCTAACGGGCACGAGTAGGAGCGTTCGTGGACCGCGGCAGAGCATTAGCCTCGGTGGCGTTCGACGCCGGAGAACTCGAACCGGGCGCCGCCAACCGATCCGTTGGTGACGGTAAACTCCCAGTCGTGGGCCTCGGCGATCTCGCGGACGATACTGAGGCCGAGGCCGGTCCCGTCGTCCGCGGTCGTATACCCGGCGGTCAGAACGTCGCCTTGTTCCTCCGGCGGGATGCCGGGCCCGTCGTCCTCGACGTAGAAGCCGCCCGGCAGGTCGCCGACGCGGACCGTAACCCCCGGCCCGCCGTGCTCGGACGCGTTCCGGAGCAGGTTCTCCAGCAGCTGTCGGAGCCGGTCCCGGTCTGCCTCGATCGTCGCCTCGGTCTCAGCCTCGAGCGTGGCGGACTCCGTGGCGACGTGCCGCCAGCAGCTATCGACGAGGTCGGCAAGGTCGACAGGTTCGGTCTCGCCGACCGTCTGACCGCCCCGCGCGAGGTCCAGCATGTCTTCGATGAGTGAATCCATGCGCTCGTGGGCCGAGGCGACGGCGTCGAGGCGGTTGCTCTCGGCGTCCTCGCGGGCCAGTTCGAGCTGTCCCCGCGCGACGTTCAGCGGGTTCCGCAGGTCGTGTGAGACCAGCGCCGCGAACTCCTCGAGCCGTTCGTTCTGCCGCTCGAGGCTTCGCTCGTGTTCGAGCCGATCCAGCGCCTGGGTGGCGTGCGTCACGAGCAGTTCCGCCGTTTCCAGGTCATCACGGCCGAAGGCGTCCCGCTCCGTGTGGACTGCCTGGAACACCCCGTGATCCCCGAGCGGGATACTGATCGCCGATCGATACGGACCCTGGGGATCGGCCACTTCGTGTTCCTGGAGGTCGGCCACGAGGAAGGATTCGCCGGTGCGATAAGTCAGGCCGACCAGCCCCTCCTCGACGGACATGCTCGACGCGCCGTCCGGCGGGGTCCCGCTCGAGGTCGCGATCGGAACCAGCTGTCCGCCCTCCTCGAGGTCGATGACGCTGATGTCGAAGTTGAGGATCTCTTCGCTCGCCGCCAGGGTCTCCTCACAGACCGCGGTGACCGAGTCGCTGGTCGCGAGGGTCGCCGCGACGTCGTGCAGTTCGCTGAGCTGCCGTTCGTATTCCCGTCGCTCGGTGATCCGGTGCGCGGTCAGCAGGACGGCCTGTTGGCCCTGATAGCCGTCGGGGATCGGAACGAGGCGACCCTCGTACCACCGGGGATCGGTCTCGGTTTCGACCGGGTACTCGATGGTTCGGGCCTCGCCGGTTTCCAACGCCTCCCTGATCGCCGATCGGATCTCCTCGGCCGTTTCACCGGGGAAGAGGTCGGCGACGTTCTCGCCGACGAGTTCGTCGCCCAGATACCGTTCCGTCCCGCGTTCCCAGCCCGTGATCGCTTCGAGATAGGTCCCGTGCTCGTCGTAGATGAACGTGTACTCCGGCAGTGCCGAGGCGAGGACCTCCAGCAGCTCGTCAGGTTGTGTCAGCGCCGCGTCGCCCGAAGGCCGCTCGGGACCGTCGCGGGACACATCCGTCTATACGGCACCTGGCATCTTGAAACGTCCACATCGCTCGGGGCCGACGAGTGAAGGAAAGGCAGCCCCACGCCGCTTCGGGGAATCGATTGTGTGATCCCGATCTCGGGCCATTCGGGAACTGACCATTAGGCCGTATCGGCACCATCGCGAACGCATGGCTCCGGAGAACATCGCGGTTCTCCGAGCCAGAACACGTATCGGGTCAGGGGACCAGGATAGGTCATGGCCAGCAGCCACTCCTCGGTAATGGTCCCCGCCGGCACGCCCGAGCGGAGCGCACGCGAGTGACAGACGCTATATGACCCTCCAGGATCCCGAATCCGGAAGCGCGAGCGATTACGCGCCTACAGATCCGCGGGTCCTGCTGTTCATGTCCGCCGGGCGGAACCGGGAGCTGTTGGCGGAGGCACTGGGCGGCGAATACCGGGTCGATTCAACGACGGACGTCGCCGGTCTCGATGAGGACTTCGACTGCTGCATCATGGACCGAGGCCGGCTTGAACTCGCCAGGCAGGCCATCGAAACCAAACGGGAGAGTGCCAACCCGGCCTTCGCGCCGTTCCTGCTCCTGCTCGATCAGGAGGCTGCCGATCGAGCCGACGAAACGGTGTGGGAGCTCGTCGACGACGTCGTCACCCTGCCGGTCGATCCGCCGGAACTCTTGAGCCGGGTCGAGAACCTGGTCGAGCGGCGCCTCCGATCGGTCGAACTCGTCGAGCGTGAGGAACAGCTCCAGAGCACCATCGAGGACCTCAGAACGAAGGAAACGGCCATGGATCAGGCGCCGATGGGAATCACCATCGCCCGGATCGAGGAAAACGGCGACGCGCCTTTGATCTATGTCAACGACGGCTTTCGGGAGCTGACCGGCTACGACGACGTCATCGGCCGCGATTGTCGGTTTCTGCAAGGTGAGGACACCGATGAAGCGACGAAAGCGGAACTCCGGGCGGCGATCGAGGCCCGGGAGGCGGTGTCGGTCGACATCGTCAACTACCGCAAGAACGGCCAGATGTTCTGGAACAAGCTCGACATCGCGCCGATCGCGACTGACGACCCGGCACCGTGCTACGTCGGGTTTCAAGCGGATATCACCGACCGCAAGATCCGGGAACGCCGCTTGGAAGTCATGAACCGGGTCTTGAGCCATAACCTTCGGAACAAGATGAACGTCATCGAGGGGCACAGCGAGCTGATGCGGTCACAGCTGGACGGTGACGTCTCTTCGCGATCGCTCTCGATCATCGAACAGACCGCGGCCGAGCTGTTCCGCCTCGGCGAATCGACGCGTGACATCCAGCAGAACCTCTCGCCCGACCCATCGGCCGAGACAGGAATCGAGCTCGGGGAACAGTTGCGGCAACTCGTCGGGGCCCTCAACGATCGGTTCCCGGCGGCGGAGATCGAACTGTCGCTCCCCGCCGATGCTGGCTCGGTGGCGGTCCCAGGGCTGATCCGGGCCATCCAAGAGGCGGCCGTGAACGCGATCAAGCACAACGATTCGAAGACGCCCTGCGTCGAGATCCGGGTCACCGAACGATCCGATGCGTGGGTGGAGATCGAGATCGAGGACGACGGGCCCGGCATCCCAAGCCAGGAAATCGAGGTCCTGGAGACCGGGGAAACGGACCTCCGCCACGCCGATCGTCTCGGCATCTGGATGATCTACTGGATCGCGCGCCGGGTTGGGGGGACCCTAACGGTTTCTGACGCGGAGCCCCGCGGCACGATCCTCGTGATCAGCGTCCCGCGGAACCCGTAACCCGGGATCGCTCGGACGGCGGGACGGTCTCCTGAGCGCCAAGCAGTTCATGCGAGACTGGGCACTATAAATACTGCTTGGCTCACAAAGCCGGAGGGTCTTATAGTAGAGTTGCGAACAGATTACAGCCGTGAGTCCCCCCGCTGGCGACGGCTCCCAAGCGTCCGACGGGACTTCGATCGCCTCCATTTCACAACAATTGATCGAGGGTATTTCGAGCCACGCTATCTTCATGCTCGATGCCGAGGGCCGGATCGAGTCCTGGCCAGCCTCGGCCGTCTCCCTGTACGGGTACGAGGAGGCGGACTTGGCGGGGGAACCGTTGAGCGTCCTGTTCGCTGATCCGGCCGGGCAGCGCCCCGCGCTGGATGACCTGCTGCAGGACGCCCGGACCGCCAGTCAGGAGACGGAACACTGGAACGAACGGGCCGACGGGACGGTCTTCTGGGCCACGTTCACCATCTCGCCGCTCCACAACGACGAGTTTCATGGCTATGCCGTCATCAGCCAGGACACGACGGCGAAAAAGCAGTACGAGCAAATGCTCGAACGGCAGAACGACCGCCTCAAGGAGTTCACCGATATCCTGGCCCATGACCTCCGGAGCCCGTTGACCCTCATCGACGGCCGGCTCGATCTCTTCCGTGAAACCGGCGAGCAGGAGCATATCGACGAGATCGAGGCGACGACCGAACGGATGGAGCGGTTGGTCGAGGACCTGCTCCGGGTGGCCCGACAGGGGGACGTCGTCACGGATCCGGAACCGGTGGACCTCCAGACCGTCGCCCGGACCGCGTGGGAGGGCTCCGCCGGCGGGACCGATCGCGCCAGCCTCCGATACGACGAGGTCCCGTCGATCGGTGCCGACCACGACCGGCTCTGTGAGCTGTTCGAGAACCTCTTCCGGAACGCGGTTGACCATAGTGAAGGTTCCGTGGCGGTTCGAGTGGGTCCGCTCGAGAACGGGATCTACATCGAGGACGACGGCCCAGGAATCGATCCGTCGAAGCAGGACGAGATCTTCGAGCACGGTCACACGACGACGGACTCGGGAACCGGGTACGGGCTCTCGGTCGTGCGAACCATCGTGAACGCCCACGGCTGGGACATCCAGGCGAGGGAGGCCGAGACCGGCGGCCTCCGGTTCGAGGTGACCGGCATCGAGTTCCTCGAGTAGACGATGATCTCCAGACCACAAGCGATGGATTCGCTTAACGACGATGACCGAGAGTTGAGGTGCCGATGGTCACCCGTAGCAGCCGATACTAATCGACGCGAATCGGGTGGCCAAGCGAACTCGCCGCCGGGGCTGGGATCGGAGCGTCAAGCCGGAAGGGGCCAACCAATACCGGAGGCGACGGGCGCCCTGCGGTCGCGGTCGGATCGGCGCCGCCAGCCCAGGGTTCGAAACTCCACTCCGAGGCATTCATCCTGCTGGGAGTTCGAGGGTCCGGTAGGATGACCGAGGCAGCGGGAGCGTCCGTCATGGTCGTCGATGACGAGGCCGGACTCGCCGAACTCTACTCAGCGTTCCTTGGGGACGTCTACGACGTTCGGACGGCCACCAGCGGGGATGAGGCGATCGAGAAGTGCGACGACAGCGTGGACGTGCTCCTGCTCGATCGCCGGATGCCTCAGATGTCCGGCGACGAAGTCCTCACCGAGATCCGAAAGCGAGGGGTCGACTGTCGCGTTGGGATGCTGAGCGCGGTGGAACCGGATCAGGACATCGTCGACATGCCGTTCGACGATTACTGCGTCAAGCCGGTGGACAACGAGGAGCTCCACGCCTACGTCGAAACCCTCTACCAGCGGAGTACCTACGACGACCGGAGTCAGGAGTTCTTCAGCCTGGCGGCGAAGAAATCGGCCCTCGAGAAGGCCGGAAACGACCGGACCGAACAGTACGACGCGCTGGTCGAAAAGATGGAGGCACTCCGATCGGAGATCGGCGGGGTCCTGGACGAGCTGGCGACCGAGGAATGACCGCCGGTGCGGCCACCGGAAGGATTACCCCGCCAGGCAGGTTTCGGGAGTACCGGTTGACTCCTCAAGGGCGCCAGCGGTCTCAGCGAACCGCCAGTTGGGACCGCCCTGGCTAGCCAATTTGCTGACCGGGACGTCTAACACCCCTGGCAAGAGCGACTGGTCAATTGCGCCAGCGAGAAGCCTCCGGAAGCGTGACCGCACCGTGCTCCGTGCTATCGATAGCGGAGGCCGTTCGCGATCCGTCTGAGACGGCCGAGATGCCGGGACTCGGCGATGAGATACCGGAGCTTCGTGACCAGCCCTCGATCGGTTACCAGCTGATGTTCCACGATCTCCTCGTGGAGGTCGTCGCCGACATAGCCCCAATGGACTTCGTCGTTACAACGGGTGATGTGGATCTTGCACGCCGAGACCGTTGGCGCCGGCGCTTCACAGAGCGGACACCGGTACAGGATCTCGGAGTCAGTTGAACTCATTTGGGACGCCCAGGCCTCAGGTCGCACCCTGTTCCGCGACCGCACGATCGAAACCAGCGCCCCCCGTTCGCAGTGTACCCGTCACTTTTGCTTACGCCCCTACCAACGGGAGGAACCACATGAACGGTTCGGTGTTTGTAACTGGTGATTAAGACCGTGCTTGAAGGCCGCTCTCGGCGCTCTATTCCGAGAATCGGGTTCTGGAACGACACCGATCGGCCGGATCGGACTGCGATCAGGCACCGAACGGATAGTTTCCAGGTAGCAGACATCGGGCGGCCACTGACCGACCGACATACGGCTCGGTGGTCGAGTGCGGCTCGTCGGTGAGGCTAGGCCATGGCATCGAGTACTGGCATGATCCGAGCCCGGTCCGTAGTCAGTCCTCGCACCTGCCAGCTGCCGAGCGGCCTCGAGGTAGCGACAGAAGCCTTTCGGATCGACGTTTCCCCGAAATCACCACGACCATCCGCTGCCAGGTCGCGCCAACGTCTCCGGATAACCGGGCGACGGGGCGACCCCGGGACCGAGTCCCGTCCCGGAGCCGATCCAGTAGCTACGAGCGCCG
>CAZKPC010000039.1:0-15332 GCA_964554565.1 uncultured Halobacteriales archaeon | reverse complement strand
CCATCTCGGACGCCATCTCGATGGGCACCGAGGGGATGAAGGCCTCGCTCATCTCCCGGGAAGTGATCGCGGACTCCGTGGAACTCGTGGCTTTCGGGGAACGGCTCGACGGGCTGATCACCGTCGCCGGCTGTGACAAGAACCTGCCCGGCATGATGATGGCGGCCATTCGGACGGACCTGCCGGCGGTCTTCCTCTACGGCGGCTCGATCATGCCCGGGACCCACGACGGCCGGGAGGTCACGATCCAGAACGTGTTCGAGGGCGTCGGCGCGGTGTCCCACGGCGATATGACCGAAGCGGAGCTCGAGGAACTCGAGCGGAACGCCTGCCCCGGCGCCGGCGCCTGCGGCGGGATGTTCACGGCGAACACGATGGCCTCGATCAGCGAGGCGCTCGGGTTCGCTCCGCTCGGCAGCGCGAGCCCCCCGGCCGAGGACGACTCGCGCTATGCGGTCGCCCGGGACGCCGGCGAGCTGGCGCTGGACTGCATCGAGGCTGGCCGCCGGCCGTCGGATCTCCTGTCGCGGGCGTCCTTCGAGAACGCGATTGCGCTGCAGGTCGCCATCGGCGGGTCGACCAACGGCGTCCTCCACCTGCTCGCGCTGGCCGCCGAGGCCGGCATCGAGCTGGATATCGAGACCTTCGACGAGATCTCCCGGCGGACGCCCAAGATCGCCGACCTGCAGCCCGGCGGGGAGCGGGTCATGAACGACCTCCACGAGCTCGGCGGGGTGCCAGTGGTGCTCCGGCGGCTCTTGGAAGCCGACCTGCTCCACGGTGACGCCATGACGGTCACGGGGCGGACGATCGCGGAGGAACTCGACCACCTCGAATCCACGGGCGTGCTCCCCCCGGATGACGCGATCGAGGCCGACTTCCTTTATTCGGTGGCGGACCCACTGCATGCTGAGGGGGCGATCAAGGTCCTGACCGGGAACCTCGCCCCCGACGGCGCCGTCCTGAAGGTCACCGCGGAAGACGAGCTGTACCACGAGGGACCGGCGCGAGTCTTCGAGCGCGAGGAGGACGCCATGGCCTACGTCCAGGAGGGCCACATCGAGTCGGGCGACGTGTTGGTCATCAGGAACGAGGGCCCACGGGGCGGCCCCGGCATGCGTGAGATGCTGGGGGTCACGGCCGCCGTCGTGGGGCAGGGCCACGAGGACGACGTGGCGCTGTTGACCGACGGCCGGTTCTCCGGGGCCACCCGCGGCCCGATGGTCGGTCACGTCGCCCCCGAGGCGTTCGTCGGCGGGCCGATCGGCGCCCTCCAGGACGGCGACGTCGTCACGGTCGACATCCCCGAGCGGACGCTCGCCGTCGACCTGACCGACGAGGAGATCGCCGCCCGACTCGATGCCCGCGACGGCGCCGAGCCCGGCTACACGGCCGGGGTCCTGGCGAAGTACGGGGCGGCCTTCGGCTCGGCGGCCGATGGCGCCGTCACCAATCCGGGCGCGAAGCCCGACTGACCCGGGACCGACCGATGACCCGAACGACCCACGTCTGCTCCGGCTGTGGCCGTCAGATCCGCAGCAAGCGCGACCTCGGGAAGGACCAGGGCGCGGTCCGCGCCCGCTGGACCTGCAAGGCCTGTGGAACGACGGTCCCCAGTATCGTCGCCGAGAAGATCAAGCACCAGACCCAGCACTGAGCGACGTCAGGCGTACTCCTCGAGCCGGTGCTGCCGGCGGCGCAGCGCCACGGCATCGAAGCCGTGTTCGCTCGCCAGGTGGGCCGCGAACTCCGCCGCGAACCCGTGATGGGTATACACGCGTTCGGGGTCGACAGCCCGGACCAGCTCGACCAGTTCCGGGAAGTCGCAGTGGTCGCTGAGGACGAACGCCGTGTCGACGCCGAGCCGATGCCGATACCGGTCGTTCACCGCCCAGCCCGAGAACGCCGCGGTCACCGGCTCCAGCCGATCGAGCTCCCGGGCAAACCAGTCCCCGCGTCGGGCCCCCGCCGGCGCGACGACCACGTCGTCCGCGGCCAGCCGCTCGAGCTCGGCCCAGGAGACCGCCGGGAACGACCGATCGGTCCCGGCTTCGATAGCCGCGTTTACGGCCGCGACCGTGGGATGCACGACGAGCCGCCGGGCAGTGGCCTCCATGACGAGCCGCTGGAGCGTCTGGGCCCGGCCGAGCGAATAGCCGAAGAGCACGAGCGGGGCCGCCGTGTCCGCAATGAATTCCCGGATCCGTGCCTCGACGGACGCTTGCGGCGGAAAGCGATACGTCGGCCGCCCGTAGGTCGCCTCGACGATCAGGACGTCCGCGTCGACGGGGTCGAACCCGGCCTGCGGGCCGCGGTCCCGGGTCGAGACGTCGCCGGTATACAGCACCCGGCGGTCGCCCTCGATCAGGACGGCCCGCGAGCCCGGGATGTGCCCCGACGGATGGAGTTCGATCCCGGGGGCCGAGGACACGGCTTCCACCTCGAGTCCCGATCGGGCTGCCATGAGCCGGGCCGTCAGCGACGAGCATACCACGGGCTCGCCATCGGATCGCCGGGCGTGATCGGCATGGGCGTGCGTCGCGACGGTGACATCGCCGGTCGCCGATCGCGCGTCGCAAACGATCGACCGGTCGGTTTCGATGGTCACGCCGTCCCCGAGTCGCACGGTCGGATCCATGGCCGCGTGGCCGGAGGTGGGCCAGCGCCCGCATAAACTCCCGCCGCGAGGTGGAATTGGATGACGGTGGAACGGGTTTCGGGACGGCCCCGATGGCATAGAGCTATCCCCATGAGTAACCAAATCCAGTTACAACAGAACGGTTTTGTAACCGGCGACGGTTGTCCCAAGTATGGACCGCCGGCGCTTTCTGCAGTCCGGGGCCGCCGGCAGCGCCATCGCCGTCGCGGGCTGTATCGAGGGGTCCGCGGCAGCCCCCGATACCGAGGGGACCCAGCTGGCCCTGGGGGCGACCACCACGGTGCACGACAGCGGGCTGCTCGACGCCCTGCTGCCAGGCTTCGAGGACCGGTTCGACACGCGGGTCAAGCCAGTGATCCGTGGGACCGGGGCGGTGCTCCGGACTGCCGCTGACGGCGACGTCGACGTCGTGTTGGTGCACGCGCGGCCGCTCGAGGACGAGCGCCTGCGGCAGGGCGCCGTCGTTAACCGTCGGGCCGTCATGGTCAACGATTTCCTCGTGGTCGGGCCGGCGGCCGATCCGGCCGGGGTCGCGGACGCCGCACCGATTGAAGCCTTCCGCCGCATCGCCGCTGAAAAAGCCACCTTTCTCTCTCGCGGTGACCGGTCCGGTACCCACCTCCGGGAACGGCAGCTCTGGGACGCCGCGGGCCTCGACCCGGGCGGCGCCTGGTACCGGGAATCCGGCCAGGGTATGGGGAACACGCTCGCCGCCGCCCGGGAACTGGGCGCCTACACGCTCACGGATCGGGGAACCTATCTCGCCACCCGCACCGGCGGGCTGGAACCGCTCGTCGACTACGGCCTCGAGGACCCGCCGGCGGCCCTCCGGAACGAGTACGCGACTCTGGCGACGAACCCGGCCCGGTACGACACGGCGTACTCGCTCGCGATGGCGTTCATCGGCTATCTCACGGGCCCGGCTCAGGAGCGGATCGGCGATTACAGGCTCGACGGGCAGGCGGCCTTCCGGCCGATCGGGCTCTCGGCGTCAGCCAGGTTCAGCGAATACGTGCCCAGCGGCTGGGCGTCGTAGCCTACCGCCGAAGTACTCTCCGTCTGAGACCTCGCGGGCGGGCGGCCGCCCGCCATCCACGTGTGCGATGGGACCGCTGAGATTCGAACTCAGGTCCGACGCACCCCATGCGCCGAGGATACCAAGCTACCCTACGGTCCCGCGTCAGCGGGGAGGCTCGTACGGGCATTAAGGGCTTCGGCTCCCCGGATCGTGGTTTCACGGGACCACGCCGGCTCAGACGAGCACCCGCTCGAGGTCGACCACCGTGCCGGACTCGGCGTCGTGATCGCCGACGAGCCGGCCCAGACAGACGGCGGCTCCGTCGGGCGTCTGGGCCACGACCACCGGCGGCGCCTCCTGATCGGGGGTCGCGCCCTCGACGGCGATCACGCCTGGCGCATAGACCGGCGCGCCGTTCGCGACTTCGGCCGCCGCGCTGGGCGCGATCGTGACCGTGGGCAGATGGACCAGCGCCCGTTCGGCCGGTTGGACAACGTCTCGGAGGGGCCCCTCACGATCGTGCTCCCGCCATTCCGCTAAACCGTCCGCCAGATCATGCAGGGTGACCAGCCCGGTATCGTCGAACGGTTCGGCGGCCGTCCGGCGGAGGTCGCCCATGTGGCCGCCGGTGCCGAGCGCCAACCCGAGGTCGTGACAGAGTTTCCGAACGTAGGTCCCGGCTTCACAACCGATCGCGAGCAGGACCCGGCGGGCCTCGACCTCGAGGGCCTCCAGGCAATGGACCTCCCGGGTCCGCAGCTGTCTGGCCACGGCGCTCTTCCGGGGCGGTTTCTGGAGGATGGGCCCCTCGAACTCCTCGAGAACCGCCTCGAGCTCCGCTTGCAGCTCCCCGTGGAGGTGCAGCACGGCCACGTACGACTTCGGCCCGATCAGGGCCTGGGCCAACCGAGTCGCCTCGCCGGTCAGGACCGGCAAACAGCCGGTGACCTTCGGGTCGAGCGTGCCAGCGTGGGCCGCCCGATCGGCGCCGGTCAGGTCCCCCACCCAGCTCGATACCTGATGGGCTGTCGGGCCCGCCGGCTTGTCGAGGTTGACCACCCCGAACTCGAGCAGCGACTCGACGTCGCGCTCCTGCGGGGGCGCCCGAAGGGTCATGGGCGCCACCGGGCCCGCCGATCGATCGCGCCTGGGCGGTCGAAGCTCATGTCGGGGCTCCGCTGTGGCGGATTGATGGCAGGCAGGTAAGGCTGTTGGGGATCCCGGCCACGCCGGCCGCTCGCCGCTGCGCTCCCACCACTTATTACCCGCCTCCCGCATCGTTGCCGTATGCTCCACGTCGAGGGCCCGCTGCTCTCCATCGATCTGGAGGCGCATGATTCACGGACCGAATCGATCGACGACGTCCTGGCGTCGTTCATCGGTGGCCGCGGCGTCGCCACCAAGCTCGCGCACGACCGGATCCCGTTCGACGCCGACCCGCTCGGGCCGGAGAACCGGCTCTATCTGACGACCGGCCCCATGCAGGTCTCGATGATGAGCTACACCGGGCGGATGAACGCCACCGCGGTGTCGCCGTTGTCAGACGGCCTCGCCTCCTCGAACGCCGGCGGGTTCATGTCCCGGAACTACGCCGACACCGGCTACAGCGCGGTCGAGGTGACCGGTGCCAGCGACGAACTGGTGATCCTCCACGTCACCGACGAGGGCGTCGAGTTCGAACCCGTGCCTGAACTGGCCGAGGCCAAGGTCTCGGAAGTCACCGAGCACGTCGAGGCTGAGCACGGGCTCGGCGCGGAACACATCGCGGCGATCGGCCCGGCGGGCGAGAACGAGGTCCGGTTCGCCTCCATCATGACGACGGAGTCGCGGGCGTTCGGCCGTGGCGGGCTGGGGGCCGTGCTCGGCTCGAAGAAGGTCAAGGCGATCACCTTCGAGGGCGACTCCCGCCGGGAGCTTGAAATCCCGGACGTCGCCTCGGAGATCCATGCGGACGCCGCCACGACCGACCACATCATGAAGCGCCAGGGGACGACCAGCGTCACCGACCTGGCGAACCAGATGGGCACGTTCCCGACCCGCTACTTCGAGGACATCAGTTTCGAGGGCTACGAATCGATCAACGGGGACGCCGTGGAGTCCAAGAAGTACAAGAAGGGCACCTGTTCGGCCTGTGCCTTCGCCTGCAAGCTCCCGACACGCGACGAGGCCAGCGGCCTCGAGACCGAGGGCCCGGAGTTCGAGACGCTGATGGCGTTCGGCGGGAACTGCGAGATCGACGACCTCGTCCACGTGATGCAGTCCAACGAACTGTGCGACGAGTACGGCATGGACACCATCAGCTGTGGCAACACCGTCGCGATGTATCTCGCGGCGAACGACGCTTTCGGCGACGAGGAACTCATCCACGAGCTCGTCGAAAAGATCGCGTATCGGGAGGGCGAGGGCGATCGGCTGGCCGAGGGGATCCACCGGACCGCCGATCACTACGGCGTCGACGACTGGACCGTCAAGGGGCTCTCCTTCTCGGCACACGACGGCCGCACCCTGAACGGCCAAGGCCTCTCCTTCGCCGTCGCGAACCGCGGCGCGGACCACATGTATTCGACCTTCTACGCCTGGGAGTACCCGCTGGTCAGCCGGGACGAGGCGTACGAGCCCGATGGCCTCGAGGAGAAACCGCCGGCGGTCGTCGAGCAGGAGAACCGCCGGGCCATCGAGGACTGTGGGGTCATCTGCCGGTTCTCGCGGGGCATGCAGTCCGTCGACCGCCTCGAGGCGCTGTTCGGGACCGACTACGACAGCCTGCTAGACGTGGGGAACCGTGTCGTCACCCTGGAACGGCACTTCAACAACCAGCGCGGGTTCACGCGGGCCGACGACGACCTGCCCTACGAGCTGCCGGGCTTCGAAGCCGCCCTCGACGAGTACTATCAAGCCCGAGGTTGGAACGACGACGGGACCGTGCCCGACAAGGCGGTCGCCTAACGGCGCAAACGCGTCGGAATTCCGGCCGAGTCGTCCTCAGAACTCGTATCGGGCTTCGACCGGCATCGGGCCCTCGTCAGCATCGGGATCGTAGGCCTCGACGGCCGCGACCACGAGATCCACGATCGACCCTGCATCCCAGCGGGCGGTGTTGATCGCCAGGTCGTAGATCGAGCGATCGGCGAAGTCGATGTCGTAATACTCGGCGTAGCGCGATCGCTCGGACGCCTCGCGCTGCCGCGTTTCCGTCCGGGCGGCCTCGACGGCTTTCTCCTCGCGATCGGCGATCCGGGCTGCTCGCACGTCCACCGGTGCGTCGAGCCAGACCTTCAGATCCGCGTACTCCCCGGCCATCCACCCGGACAGCCGGGACTCGAGGACGACGTCGTCCTCCTCGCGGGCCGTCCTTCGGAGTCGACGGTCGAGGTCGCGATCGATCGCGTCGTCCTCCTCGGCGAGGGCGTTGTACTCCGCCAGCGACAGGCCGCGTTCCTCGGCCAACGATCGGAAGATGTCGCCGCCGCTCACGTGTTCGTAGCCGAAAGCGTGGGCCACAGCGGCCGCGACCGTGCTCTTGCCGCTGCCCGGCGGCCCCGAAATCGTCAGCAGCATGGGTCGAGTCGACGCCCCCAGCCCAAAGGGGTTTCTTTCGGACGTAAGGCCTGACGTTGCCGTTCAAGAGAACCCGATGGCTCGTTCGAGGGGCCGACCGCGGTCGAATGCCCCGCACACCAGTTCGGCGCGTGCTGCCGTCCTCAGTCGGCCGAGAGCTCGATCGCCAGCGGCGTCTCGTGTTCCACGTTATCGGTCACCGGGCACCGGTCCTTCACGCGATCCAGCCACGTAGCGAGGGTCGAATCGCTGACGTCGGCCGTGACGTCGATCGAAGCTTCGATCGTCTGCAGTCCCGGACGCCTGTCGGATGCCTCGCCGCGGTACCGCGCGTAATCCACGCCACCCTCGATCGTTACCGAGAGCTCCTCGATATCGATGTCCATGTCCCGAGCGACCATGGTGCCCGTCGAGTTGAGGCAGGCCATGATACTGCCGAGGAAGAACTCGACGGGATTGACGTCCTTGCCGACCACGAACTCAGCGTCACCGGTGTCAACCATGGTCCGTTTCGGACTCATTCGCGTCGCGGTCAACCGATAGTCCGTCACCGAAGCGGAGTCACTGGTATCGTCGGCCATACATCACAATACGCTACGGGTGGCTTTGACGGTGTTGGTGGCCGCCGTACGGGACTGACGTCAGGCGTTCTTATACAGTCAATAATCTCGGCGATCGGCATTCGGGTGCCGCCCCGGCCAGTTGGTTCCCGCACCCCACGGACACCCGGGCTCAGCCGGTCGGGGTGGTCTGGATGTTCAGCGCCTTGCGAATGACCTGGGTGAAGGCCATCGAGCAGACGAAGTACCAGACGATCCAGAGCTGAATCGGTCCCGCCACGCTCTGACGCCAGGTGTTCTCGCCGGCCAGCGGCACCGTCAGGGTGTTCTCCACTTCGGCGATCCGGCCGTCGAGGATCATCCAGTACATCCAGAGGAAGACCGGGATCGTCAGCAGCATGATCCAGACCATCGGCCGGAACTGGGCCTTGAACATGCCGAGCTGATCCCCCATGGCCTCCATCTGCTCCTTCCGGATCTTCTCCAGCTCCTCGTCGTCGCCGCGCTCCTTAGCCGCCTTCTGGCGCTCCTGGATCTCCTGCATACGCGACTGGTACTGGCCCATGACCTCCATGTCCATCAGGTTCGCCTGCAGGAGCGTCGAATACAGCCCGGTGAGCATCGCCAGCGCCATGACGACCGCGTAGAACGGCAGGACGGCATCGAGCGGTCCGAGGAACACGTCGATCGTGCCGCCGATCGCCGCCCGGACGCGGGGCAGCGAGTAGCCCGCGAACAGTCCGATCGAGCCCACGGCGGCCGCCTTGTCCCAGGTAGACCAGGAGACGGATTCGGGCTCCTCGGCGGACTCCACGGACGTCGGTTGGGCCGACCGCTCGTAGGACAAGGCCTCCGCGACTTCCTCGGGATCGTCGAAACGGAAGCCCTGATCACCGTCGACGAGGATCCCGGTTTCGATCAGCCGGCCCCACTGGCCGCTCGTGAGCTCGTCCCGCACGTCGGCCCACTCGACCTCGCCCTCACCGCCCTCCGTGCGGTCGAGGAGGTGTTCGATCGCCGACTCGAGCTCGGGGCTCTCCTCGAGCAGCGAGTCGAGCTTGTGGGCGGTTCGCGCCATTATCGGAATTCAGGTGTGAGCCGTAATCAACCTTTTACTCCGCGGCCGCCACCGCCGCTTCGAGATCCGACCAGACGGCATCGGGCGGGCGGTCCCCGTCGATCCGCTCGAGCACGCCGCGTTCGTCGTAATGAGCCACGACCGACGCGGTGTTCTCGTCGTAAACCCGGAGCCGCTCGCGGACGACGTCCTCCTGATCGTCCTCCCGCTGGATGAGTTCGGTCCCACAGTCGTCACAGACGCCGGGGTCAGCCGGCGGGTCGTACTCCAAATGGTAGTTGCGACCGCAATCGGGACAGATGCGACGCCCGGTCAGCCGCGCGACCAGTTCGTCCCGCGGCACTTCGAGCGTGACGACGACGTCCAGGTCGGTGATCCCGTCGAGGTATTCGGCCTGCTCGAGGTTCCGTGGATAGCCATCCAAGACGTAGCCGTCGGCCGCTTCGAGGGCGGCTTTGACGATCTCGTTGACGACCGGATCCGGAACGAGCTCCCCGGCCTCCATGTATTCGCGGGGGGTGCCGTAGTCGGTTTCCATGTCCCGGTTGGCGCGGAGCGCGTCGCCCGTGGTGACGTGTTCGAGGTCGAACCGGTCGGCCAGCCGGCCGGATTGGGTCCCCTTCCCGGCGCCCGGCGGGCCGAGCAGGAGCACGTGGAGGTCGGACATAGCCCGGGGTTGGCCGGCCCCCTTTAAAGGTATGCAGATCCGTGCCTGGCCGCGGAGGTTGAACGCGCCTTCTCGGTACGGTTATGCCGGGCCCGAGTGTGGCCACCCCCGATGGAGAAACTGGCCATCGCCGACCTCGAGCTGACGTCGAACCCGCCGGCCGCCGTGCAGCGGAACCTCACCGGTCCGCTCGGGACGACCGACGTGGCGCTGAACTACTACGAGCTCGAGCCCGGTGACGCGTTCGCCTACGCCTACCACAACCACGAGATCCAGGAGGAGGTGTTCTACGTGATCGAGGGGACGGCCACCTTCGAAACCGAGGCCGGGCCGGTGGAGGTGGGACCGCAGGAACTCATCCGGTTCCCGCCCGGGGAATACCAGCGCGGTACCAACCAAGGATCGCAGCGGGTGGTCGCCATCGCCCTCGGTGCGCCGCTGGACTACGGGGAGATGGACAAACGCCGCGAATGCCCGGACTGCGGGGAGTTCACGAGCCAGGCGTTCGAAACGGTCGGCGATGATTACGTCGCGACGTGCCGAGTTTGTGGAACGGAAACCGGGCGCTGGCCACCGGCTGACGCACGGTGACGCCGTGGTGGCGCCTGCCGCCGTCCTCCGAGCCGTCTGACGCCCCGTTCCCGATCGAACGAGCGTGCTGAGTGCGGTCCGACAGGCAGTACCCGCCCCCCGTTCGTGCGCTTATGCGGGCCGATCGACAGGCCAAACGATTTACCTTCTCGTGGACTGCCTATCAATCAAGATGAAATTAGCGACGATCGGTATCGGGAACGCCGGCAGCAAGATCATCGACGAGATGTTGGATTTCGAGAAGCAGACGAACCGGAGCCTCTGTCGGCACGTTCTCGTGATCAACACCGCCCGGACCGATCTCGCGAAACCCGACCACGTGCCCGAGGATCGCCGGTTCCTGATCGGCGATACCCACCAGAAAGCCAAGGGCCATGGCGTCGGCGGCGACGTCGATGTCGGGGCCGAAGTCGCCCGGAACGATATCGACGAGATCCGGCGGGCGTTCGACGACGTCGAGATCCACGACGTGGACGCCATCCTGGTGGCCGCGGGGTTGGGCGGGGGCACCGGCAGCGGGGCCGGCCCGATCGTGCTGGACGAGCTGCAGAAGATGTACGACGAGCCCGTCTACGCGTTGGGCGTCCTCCCGGGGAAATACGAGGGCGGCCGGCCGGCGTTGAACGCGGGCCGGTCGCTGCAGTCCTTCGTCAGCAACGTCGACAACTTCATCGCGTTCGACAACGACGCCTGGCGGGCCCGGGGGCAGACGATCGAGCAGGGCTACGACGAGATGAACCGGGAGCTCGCCACCCGGTTGGTCACGCTGTTGGCCGCGGGCGAGCACGACGAGTCCGCCGTCGCGGAGAACGCGATGGACTCCAGCGACGTCATCCGGACCCTCGATACGGGGGGCATCTCGACCATCGGCTACGCCTCGACCGAGGTCGATCGATCGGAGGACGGCCTGATCTCCCGATTCAAGCAGGACCACGAGGTGGAGGACGGCGCGACGAACGCGGCGAAGATCAAGGGGCTCGTGCGCCGCGCCGTGAACTCCCGGCTGACCCTGCCGGCCGAGGTCTCGAGCGCCGATCGGGCCCTGTTCGTGGTGTCCGGGCCGCCCTGGGCCTTCTCGCGCAAGGGCCTCGAGAGCGCGCGGTACTGGCTCGAGGAGGAGACCGGCACCGTCGAGGTCCTCGCGGGCGACGATCCGCGCCAGAACGCCTCGGCGCTGTCGGTCGTGGTGCTGCTCTCGAACGTCACGGAGACGCCTCGGATCAAGGAGATCCAACAGAAGGCCGTCGACTCACAGGAGAAGATCAAGGAACAGGAGGCGGTCCGCGAGGAGGAGATCTCGGAGCTGATCACCGACGAGGACAACGAGCTCGATCCCGTCGTATGAGATCGGCTGGCCCCGGCGGCTGCTCGCCATGAAGCTCGCACTCGTCGGTGTGGGTGGCGCCGGCGGCCGGATCGTCGACCGGCTCCGGGCCCGGGAGCAGGCGACCGGGCGGCAGGTGAGCCTCGGCAATGCCCTCGTGTTCGATACCGCGGTGCCGGCAGACGAGTTCGGCACGCTGACGGCCGATCAACACGTACGTGTCGGCGATGCCCACCCGGCGGTCGGGCCGGACGGCGTGGACGGCAGCCTGGACCTCGCGGTCAGCGTCACGGAGGAGGAGCTGCCCGAGATCCGGCGGTCCCTCGACGTCCTCGATCTCCACGAGCTCGAAGCGATCCTGCTGGTCGCCGGTTTCGGCGGCGCGACGGGGGCCGGCATGGGCGCCCTGTTGCTGGATGAGCTGCAGGCCCTGTTCGACCTGCCGGTCTACGTGGTGGGGGTGCTCCCGAGTGCTGATGCCGGCGACGGGGCGGCCGTCAACGCCAGTCGGGCGCTCCGGACCGTCGTCCCGACCGCGGACAACGTGATCCTCCTGGACAACGGGGCCTGGCGGCGGTCGGACGAGGGCGAACCCGTGCCCTACGAGCGGGTGAACGACGAGCTGGCGACCCGGATCGTGGCCCTGCTCGGGACCGGCGAACGACCCGACGCGAAGATCCCGGAGAACGCCATCGATTCCAGCGATATCAGGCGGACCTTCGAAACCGGCGGCATCTCGTCGATCGGGTACGCGACCCTCGACATCGATCACCCGACCGGACGCCTCCGGCGATGGCTCCGGTCGCTCTTCGGGAGCGGAGCCGACGGAGCCCCCGTCGACCCGACCCGGATCAAGCGCCTCGTCGGGGAGGCCGTCGAATCGAACCTCACGCTCCCCTGTAACATCCAGAGCGCCGAACGCAGCCTCGTCGTGCTCTCAGGGCCGTCCTCGAGGCTCTCACGGCGGGGGTTCGAACTCTCCAGACACTGGCTGGAGCAGGAAACCGACACGGTCGAACTCCTGGCCGGCGACGAACCGCACGAACGAATAAGCGAGCTCACGGTCTCGGTGCTCCTCTCGAACGTCAGTGAGGTCCAGTCGATCGATGAGCTCCACGGGAGAGCGGCGGCCGCCGGGACCGAGGGGAGCGACGATTGGACGATGACGGCCGCCGCCGAGGACGGGAGCTAATAGGGACCGAGCGGATGGAGTGGGCCCTCATCGCTCGATCCAGATCGTTTCAAGCTCGCAGTTCTCGCAGTAATTGAGGGTCTCGACCGGCCGCTCGTTGGACTCCACGTCCTTCTCGCTGACCGATGCCGTGGCCGTCTCTCCACAGACGACACACTCGAATTCGACCTTCACGCCGGGCTTCCCCTCTAGCTGGTCAATGGGCCTCGGACCTTTACTTGTTATCGGCACCGAGAATTCAACGGCCGATCCGGCGTGGGAGCCCGGGGTGGATGGCACGGCCTCGATCTCGGGCAGTGACCGACACCCGTTCACGTTTCCGATCAAAGATAGAACAGTATCACCTCACCACTCCTGACACTGACAGATTCGAGTAACTGCCATCCGGTTACCTCGTCGAATGGAATCATGGGAGAGTCGAAGTAGCCCTGCTACGTGCCGACACAGCCTCGCGCTGGTCGAGTCAGTCGGGAAGCCCCCGAGGTTGCTCCGCGCTGTCCCTGGCCGGGCGGTGTGTTAGGAGGAGACCGTCCACCTGTTCGTCCTGGCGAGCGCCCTCATGGCCTCGGGGCATCGATTCGACAACAGTCAACGAGGTGGCGAACCGGGCGACATCACTTCCGGCGGATCGATGGGAAGCTCGACTCGTACCCGAACCCGCCGCCCGCGACGGAGTCGAGACAGCCGTCTATGACCCGGATTTCCACCGTGGAGCACGATGCGGCGGTTACCGTCGCAGAAGTCTCTGCAGCATCGAACGCTTGTGTTCCCGTTCTGCCAATATCACCGAACAGTCCACCGCATCAACGATCCGCTGGGCGGGTGACCCCCGAACCAACCGCACGAGGAGTCCCCGTTCGGACGCGCCGACGATGAGGAGCGTCGCCGCTTCGGCGGCACGGGCGATCTCCTCGCCGACATCGCCTGATTCGACCCGGAGAGTCGCGTCCGACAGTCCGTGATCGGCAGCCCATTCCTCGAGAAACGCTTCCCCCTCCGGGACCGAGTCCGCGACGTGCAGGAGGGTGATCTCGGAGCCGTACTCCTCCTGAAGCAGCGAGGCGATGCTTGCTGCATACTCCGACCCAGCCCCGCCGCGGGTGGGGACCAGAATCTGCTCGGGGTCGAGGCCCCGGTCCCTGACGACGAGGAAGTTGGCCGGGAGGCCCGCCGTGAGTTCGTCCACCGCGCTCTCGGCACGGCCGGGAGAGCCGTGGGAACCTGGCCCCCACCCCATGACGACCGTGTCCGCCTCGTGGGTGCGGGCAGCGTCGAAGATTTCCTCGAACCCGCGGTGGGAGATGATCGTGTGGGTCTCGATTTCGACACCGAGGCGTTCGACCCGGTCTTTGGCATCGTCCAACAGCGCGTGGTAGTCCTCCTCGTATTCCTCGATGTGGTCAGCTGCGTATTCCAAGGAGGTCTGGTCCGGAACCGTCACGATGTGGACGGCATCGACGACGCCGCCATGGTATTTGGCGATGGCACTGGCGAGTGTGATCAGGTTCTCCTCGTGTTCCGGGTTGGCCAGAGGTACCATCACGCGATGCCGGCCGCCGTCGGGTCTGACCGATCTAGCGGCTGAAACGGCCGCGTCGGGCATCGACCCCGATCGGGCCAATATGAACTTCGAGAGTTCGCCCATCGCTTCGGTCCGTGTCCGTGCGTATCCGAGATACCACAAGACGGCACTGATGACGAGGCCGCCGCAAATCAGGATCACGATCGGGCTGATAAACGCGATCAACGCGAACGAGGTCAGCGCGCCTAGAATCGGCGTGAACGGATACAGCGGCACCCGAAAGGAGGGGTCGTATTCCGCGACATCGGCCTCCCGCATCACGATCAACGCGATGTTGAGTAGGCCGTATATGACGAGGTGAAGCACGCTCCCCAACGTCGCGAGCAATTCGACGTTCCCGGCCACGACGAAGCCGAGAATGAGCGCCCCGGTGATGGCGATGGCTCGATACGGCGTCCCGTAGCGGGCGTGAACCTGATTGATACGGGGGGAGAGGATCTTGTCCCGACCCATGGCGAAGTTGATCCGGGACGACGCCAGGATGGACGCGTTCGCGCTCGAAGCAGTCGCCAACAGACCGCCTACCAGCAAGGCAACCGCCCCCGCGGGGCCGAGGATGAGCCGCCCGACCTCAACGACCGCGATGTTGCCCGCGAGTTGCTGCTCGGCGACGAACCCTCGTTCCACCGCGGCAGCCATCACGATCAACACCAGCGCGTAGATGACCGAAACCAACAGGACGCTCCCGATGACCGCACGCGGGAGGTTTCTGTCCGGGTTTTGGATCTCCTCGGCGACGCTGGTGATCTGGACGAACCCGAGATAGGAGACGAAGATCAACCCCGTCGTGGTCATCATGGGTCCGAAACCGGTACCGGGCGGGAGGTTTGCGGGGTCAGCCCGGAGCGCGCCGACGACAGTAAAGACCGCGAGGATCGATACGAGAAGGATAACGATGATGTTCTGCAGCCGCCCGGTTTCCTTGGCGCCGATGTAGTTGACGGCGACGAAGAACGCCGCACCGAGGAACGCGATGGTTTTGACCGCCGGGAGCGCGATGGGACCGAGGGACAACGCCCCGTTGAGCCCGAAAATCGCGCTGATGTATTCGCCGAATCCGACCATGTAGAAGGCACTGGCGAAGGCGAGCCCGAGCCAGTTGG
>CAZKPC010000038.1:0-15506 GCA_964554565.1 uncultured Halobacteriales archaeon | reverse complement strand
AGGCCATATGTTGATCACTCCGAAAGCATAGGCTCTCCAATAACTCCCGAGTTCATAGTCCTAATCTAACTCCGAAATCCGTTGGAGGCATATTTGGTATCAGATTCACAGGAAAAGCACGGGACTTGGAGCGAAGCGGAAGCGGTTAGGGGGCGTTCGCCAAACTGCAGCCCGTGACCGAGGCTCCCGAAGACGGCTCCGACGGAGCGACCGGGCCGCTGGGAGGTCGGCCGAGACGCCGGATCGTCGGTACGCTCTTCCTTATCGTTTTCATCGACCTGCTAGGCTTCGGCATCCTGATTCCGGTCATTCCGCTCTACGCGAAGTTCTTCGGCGCTAACGAGTTCGTCGGTAGTTTGCTGATAGCGACTTACTCGGCGTTCCAATTCGTGGGCGCGCCGGTTCTCGGCCGGCTCTCGGATAGCCGCGGTCGGCGGCCGATCTTGTTACTCTCGATCCTCGGTAGCGTCATCGCCTGGACGCTATTTGGCGTCGCCGGCGAGCTGGGGTCGGTCCTAGGATTCACCAACGGGCTGCTCGTGCTCTTCCTCGCCAGAGCGTTCGCCGGCGCGATGGGCGGGAACATCGCGACCGCCAACGCCTACATCGCCGACATCACGCCCGCCGAGGACCGGGCGCGCGGTCTCGGTATCCTCGGCGCGGCGTTCGGACTGGGTTTCGTGTTCGGACCGGCCATCGCCGGTGTCGTTTCGAGTCCGTTCGCGCTCGAGGCGCTCCGAGGGGGACTGCCGGCCGCAGTCCCGGTGACCGAGTTCACGATTCCGTCGTTCACCGCCGCAGCGCTCTCGCTAGGGAACCTCGCGCTCGCCTACGCCGTCCTGCCCGAGCCTCGACAGCGCGAGCGCGCGGTGAGTGGCTCGGCCCGCGACCGCCTCCGTCAGCTCCTCGATGCCGTCCGAGCCCCGGAGATCGGAACGCTGTTAGTGGCCTTCTTCGTCGCCTCGTTCGCGTTCTCCGCGTTCGAGAGCCAGTTCATCTTCCTCACGAACGACCGGTTGGGCTACGGTACCGCCGCCAACGCGGTCCTCCTCACCTACATCGGCGTGCTGATCGCGGTAATCCAGGGCGGGCTGATTGGCCCACTCACCGACCGGTTTGGCGAGTACCGCCTCGCGGTGACGGGCGCCGCCATTCAGCTGGTGACGCTGGCGGCCGTCCCCTTCAGCCTCGACTGGGCCTGGGTGCCGTCGATCGGGCCTGTCGACGCGGGCGGCGTCGCGCTGGCCATGGTCTCCACCCCATTGGCGTTCGGGAATGCGATCACGAACGTTTCGCTGAACGCTCTCGTCTCGCTCAGCGCGGGCGGCGACGAGCAGGGCGGGGTGTTCGGGCTTACGCAGTCGGCCGGGAGCCTGGCGCGGACCTTCGGCCCGGCGCTAGCGGGCCTGCTCTACGTCGGCATCGCCTATTGGTCGCCGTTTGTGGTCGCCGGGCTGCTGTTCGCGCCGGTGCTCGTCCTGCTCGCCGGTGTGGCTCGTGACGAGCTCCGAGCGGCGGCCAGCTGAGGGCGGACCGCCACGGATGATGTCCAATATCTCACAAGTTCACATTTCTAATCTACCGATGAAACTTCCCGGGGCGTTTCCGGAAAGCCGTCTGGTCCGGTGGATTTGTATAGCAAGTCTACCATGCAGCGCCAATTGAATCAAATAGGGACTAATCGGTGGCACCTTAACTCTATCAAATCTCTAAGATAAACAAAACGCTCTGTCACTGTATGGGAATTCGGGTAACGGTCTTGCGGCACCGTATTAGGAGCACTGTGTGTCAATTGTAACGAGATGCGCTGACGGGGATTTGAACCCCGGTTGCGACCATGGCAAGGTCGCGTGATACCACTACACTATCAGCGCGCAACCGATAGGAACCGGCGAGACGATTAAAAGCATTCCGGAACCGCCACCAAACCGGCCGAGGGCGGCACTCGATCGGCGCCCGACGATCCCGGCGGATTGCCCCGTGCGACCGCCTCGCAACCCGGTTTTGAAACGCCATCCTTATACGGAACCATAGGATAGGAGCGGCACAGTCTAGTGGCGAGGCGCCCAAGCGTCGCGGGATGACGCGAACGGTGCTGGTCCCCTCGTCGCTCGCTCGGGAGGCCCCGGATCAACGCGCGGCCACCCGGAAGCTCGGAACCGTCGCCCGCGCGGCGGCCGTCTTCCGGGTCGACCGGCTCGTCGTGTTCCCGGACCCCCCGGGCGAGGGCGAGTGGGGTGGCGACTTCGTCGCCACCGTGCTGGGCTACGCCACGACGCCACCCTACCTCCGAAAGGCGGTGTGGGGGCGACGTGACGAGCTCCAGTTCGCCGGTACCCTCCCCCCGCTTCGGGTGTCGCCACGGGCCGGCTCCGGATCGAACGGTTCGGGGTCGTTAAGACAGGGAATCGTGACCGAGGTCGGATCTGACGGGCGTGTTCGGGTCAATTGCGGCCTGCAACACCCGATCTCCCTCCTCCAACCCGACGGGATGTCGGTTGAGGAGGGGGAGCGCGTGGCCGTCAGGGTCTCTTCGCGACGACCGGTCCGTGCGAAGCTGGCGGACGAACCCCTTCCGGGGCCGACCGTGGCTCAGGCGGACCTGACCGCGACGCTCGACCGGCCGGATGCGGGGCTCCGCATCGCGGCCTCACGCCACGGCGTCCCACTGACCGTGGGGCGCCTGGGGCCGCTGGTCGAGCGCGTCGGGGCCGATGGGCTGACCATCGCCTTCGGCGCGCCCGGTCGAGGCCTCCCCGCGATCCTCGGCATCGAGCCGAGCGCGGCGGGCGATTCGGGCGACCACGGATTCGACCGCTGGGTCAACTCGGTTCCGGACCAGGGAAGCGAGACGGTGCGAACGGAGGAAGCGATGTTCGCCACGCTCGCGCCCCTGACACTCAAGGAGTGAACGCATGCCACGATCACATCGACCACGGAAAGGGTCTCTGGCCTTCGGGCCACGCAAACGCGCGACCGACCCCGTGCCGCGTTTCAACACGTGGCCGGGCGACGACGGACAGCCAGGGCTCCAGGGATTCGCGGGCTACAAAGCGGGGATGACCCATGTGGTCCTCGTCAACGACGCGGCGTCCTCGCCGCGGGCCGGGATGGAGGAAACCGTCCCGGTCACCATCGTCGAAACGCCGCCGATACATGCCGCGGCCGTCCGCGCCTACGAGGACACGCCGTACGGGAAACGGCCGCTGACCGAGGTCTGGACGGACGACGTCCATCCCGACCTCGAACGGGCGCTCTCGGTCCCCGAGGACCACGACGCCGCGGCGAAGACCGACCGGATCCGCGAGGCCGCCGAGGCCGGCGACCTGGCCGACGTCCGGCTCATCACCCATACCGTCCCGAGCGATCTCTCGAGCCTCCCCCGCCACAAACCCGACGTCATGGAAACCCGGGTCGGCGGCGGCGCCGTGTCCGACCGCGTCGATCACGCGCTCGAACTGCTCGAGGACGGCGTCCACCGGATGGGCGACGTCTTCCGCGCGGGCGAGTACTTGGACGCCAGCGGCGTGACGAAGGGCAAGGGGACGCAGGGGCCCGTCAAGCGCTGGGGCGTCCAGAAACGGAAGGGCAAGCACCAGCGGCAGGGCTACCGGCGCCGGATCGGGAACCTCGGCCCCTGGAACCCGAGCCGGGTCCGGTCGACCGTGCCCCAACAGGGCCAGACCGGCTACCACCAGCGGACGGAACTCAACAAGCGGCTCATCTCACTGGGCGACGGGGCCGACGCCACGCCGGACGGCGGGTTCGTCAACTACGGCGAGGTCGACGGTCCGTACGCGCTCATCGAGGGCTCGCTCCCCGGGCCGAAGAAGCGGCTCGTCCGCTTCCGACCCGCGGTCCGCCCGGCGAAACAAGCGCAGCTGGACCCCGAGGTCCGGTTCGTCTCAACGTCATCCGATCAGGGGTAACTCATGCAGGCAACACTCATCGACGTCGACGGGGCCGAGGCGGGCAGCGTGGAGCTGCCGGCCGCGTTCGAGACGCCGTACCGACCGGACCTCATCCGGCGGGCCGTGCTCGCCGCGCAAGCCAACGCGAAACAGCCCTACGGGCCCGACGAGTTCGCGGGCAAACGGACCTCCGCGGAGTCCTTCGGCAGCGGCCGCGGAATGGCCCACGTGCCACGTTCGAACGGGCGGGGCCGCCGGGTCCCCCAGACCGTCGGCGGCCGGCGGGCCCACCCGCCGAAGGCCGAGGCCGACCGGAGCCTGAAGATCAACGACCAGGAGCGTCGGAAGGCGGTCCGTAGCGCCATCGCCGCGACCGCGGATACCGAGCTCGTGGCCGATCGGGGTCACCGGTTCCCGGACGACCTCGAGCTCCCCGTCGTGTTCGACGACGGGTTCGAGGACTTCGAGAAGACCCGGGAGGTCGTTGACGTGCTGGAGACGCTGGGGTTGCACGGCGACATCGAACGGGCGGAGGACGCCAACGTCCGCGCCGGCCGCGGGACGACCCGCGGACGGAAACACCGGCGACCGGCGTCGATCCTGTTCGTCACCGGCGGGGAGCCATCGCGGGCCGCCCGCAATCTGGCGGGCGCGACCGTGGCGACCGGCCGGGAAGTGAACGCCGAAGACCTGGCGCCGGGCACCCACGCCGGCCGCCTGACGGTTTGGACCGAGCAGGCCCTCGCGGAGGTGGCCGAGCGATGACGGCGACCGGGGACGTGATCCGGCACCCGATCATCACGGAGAAAGCCATGGACGCGATGGACTTCGAGAACACGCTCACGTTCATCGTCGATCTCGGCGCGAGCAAGCCCGAGGTCGCCGACGCCGTGGGCGACCGCTACGACGTCACCGTCGAGTCCGTGAACACGATGGTCACGATGAACGGCGAGAAGAAAGCGTTCGTGCGGCTGTCCGAGGCGGACGACGCCCAGGACGTCGCGTCGCGGATCGGGGTGTTCTGATCATGGGTCGACGCATTCAAGGACAACGTCGTGGCCGCGGCGGCTCGACGTTCCAGGCGCCATCGCATCGGTACAAGGCTGACCTCGAGCACCGGTCGACCGACGACACGGTGACCGGGGAGGTCATCGATATCGAGCACGACCCCGCCCGGAGCGCGCCGGTCGCGCTCGTGGCGTTCGAGGACGGCGACCGGCGCTACGTGCTGGCGCCGGAAGGGTTGGCCGTCGGGGACAAGCTCCAGGTCGGCATCAGCGCCGAGATCACGGCCGGCAACACGCTGCCGCTGGCCGAGATCCCCGAGGGCGTGCCGGTCTGTAACGTCGAAGCCCGGCCCGGCGACGGCGGCAAGTTCGCCCGGGCTAGCGGCGTCAACGCGACGCTCATCACCCACGACCGGCGGGCGGCGATCGTCCAGCTCCCCTCCGGGGAGGTCAAGCGCCTGTCGCCGGACTGCCGCGCCACGATCGGCGTGGTGGCCGGCGGCGGCCGGACGGAGAAGCCGCTCGTTAAAGCCGGGAAGAAGCACCACAAGCTGCGGGCCCGGGGCACGAAGTACCCCCGCGTGCGCGGCGTCGCGATGAACGCCGTCGATCACCCGTTCGGCGGCGGCGGCCGGCAGCACCCAGGCCGACCGAAGAGCGTCTCGGGCGACGCCCCGCCCGGCCGGAAGGTCGGGGCGATCAGCTCGCGACGCACGGGCCGAGGAGGGAGCACATGAGTACCGATTACCGCACCGGCCAGGAGGGCGAGTTCACCTACCGCGGCCACACGATCGAGGAACTGCAGGAGCTGAGTGTCGAGGACGTCGCGGCACTGCTACCCGCCCGTCAGCGGCGGAGCATCGAGCGCGGCCTGACCGACGAGCAGCAGAAACTGCTCGAGGCGGCCGAGGAGCGGACGGCCGAGGAGACCGCCGACGACCCGATCCGCACCCACCTCCGCGATATGCCGATCCTGCCGACCTTCGTCGGCAAGACGTTCGCGGTGTACACGGGGCAATCGTTCGAGCGGGTCGAGGTCGAGCCCGAGATGATCGGGCACTACCTCGGCGAGTTCCAGCTCACGCGCACCGATGTCGAACACGGGCAAGCCGGCATCGGCGCGACCCGCTCCTCGAAGTTCGTACCACTCAAATAACATGGGCATCAGCTACTCTGTCGACACCGACCCCGACACGACGGCGAAAGCGATGCTCCGGGAGCGCGCCATCAGCCCGAAGCACGCGAAGGAGCTCGCCCGCGAGATCAAGGGCCGAACGGCGGCCGACGCCGTCGAGTACCTGGAGGCGGTCATCGCCGGCGAGCAGTCGGTGCCGTTCCGGAGTCACAACTCCGGCGTCGGCCACCGCGACGACATCGAGGGCTGGGACGCCGGCCGGTACCCGGCGAAGGCCAGCGAGGCCTTCTTAGACCTGATCGAGAACGCCGTCGGGAACGCCGACGACCAGGGGTTCATCGGCGACGAGATGGAGATCATGCACGTCGCCGCCCACAAGGTCGGCGAGCGCCGCGGCCGGAACCCGCGCGCCTTCGGGACGGTCGACGAGTGGAACACGCCCGAAGTCGACGTCGAGCTCGTGCTCGAGGAGGTCGAGGAGTAATGGCGGACGAGCTGCAGTTCATCGAGGACGGCCTCCAGCGCTCCCAGATCGACGAGTTCTTCGCGGAGGAGCTGGCCCGCGCCGGCTACGGCGGGATGGACCTCGCCAAGACGCCGATGGGCACCCAGATCGTCCTCAAGGCCGAGAAGCCGGGGATGGTCATCGGGAAGGGCGGGAAGAACATCCGTGCGATCACCTCCGAGCTGGAGAACCGCTTCGACCTCGACGACCCGCAGATCGACGTCCAGGAGGTCGATGAACCGGACCTCAACGCCCAGATCGTCGCGGACCGGCTCGCCAACGCCCTCGAGCGGGGTTGGTACTTCCGGAAGGCCGGCCACGTGACGCTCGACCGGATCATGGACGCCGGCGCCCTCGGCGCCGAGATCGTCCTGTCGGGCAAAGTGACGGGCAACCGGGGTCGCGTCGAGAAGTTCACCGCCGGCTACGTCAAGCACAACGGCGAACCCGCCGAGACCATCGTTGACCGGGGCAAGGGAGTCGCCGTGATGAAGCTCGGGACGATCGGCGTCAACGTGATGATCATCCCGCCGGACGCCGACCTGCCCGACGACTTCCGCATCGTCGAGGACGCCAGCGTCGATGGCGACGGCGACGACGTCGAGGACCTCATCGAGGGCCCGGAGGACGAGGCCCCCGCGCCGCCGGCCGACGACGCCGCCGACGCCGAGGCCGTCGAGGAGGCGGTCGAGGAAGAGGTCGTCGAGGAAGAAGTCATCGAGGACGAGCTCGACGAGGAGGCCCCTGCCCCGCCGGCCGAGGACGAGGCCGCCGACGAACCGGCAGCTGAGGCCGAGGCCCTCGATGAGGACATCGAGGCCGAGGCGGAGGCGCTCGTCGAACAGATGGCCGCGGCCGAGGAGGAGGAGGGCGAATGATCCTCCACCCAGAGGAGATCCGGGACATGACGCCCGCCGAGCGCCAGGAGGAGCTCGAGGAGCTCGAAACGGAGCTCCTCAACGAGCGGGCCGTCCAGGCGGCCGGGGGGCAACCGGAGAACCCGGGCCGTATCTCGGAGGTCCGCCGCACGATCGCCCGCATCAAGACGATCCAGCGCGAGGAAGGCGACCTCGAGGAGGCGGAGGCCTGATGGCGGTGACACCGCGAACCGTGCTCCGCCACGAGCTCGTCGGCCTCCCGGTCGAGGTCGTCGCCGCGGACAACCCCGATCTCGTCGGGGTCACCGGACGAGTCGTCGACGAAACCACCCAAACGCTCCGCGTCGAGGGGCCCGACCGGATCCGGACGGTCCCGAAGGCCGCCGCGACGCTGGTATTCGAGCTCCCCGACGCGGAGCCCGTGACGGTCGCGGGCGACCGCCTGGTCGCCCGGCCGGCGCGACGGACGGAAACAGCAGGAGGTAGCACATGGCACTCGGCTTAGACGTACCGGAACCGGCGACGGATTGCTCGGACGCGAACTGCCCGTTCCACGGGGGGCTGTCCGTTCGCGGACAGAGCCTCGAGGGCCGGGTCGCCTCGACACGCATGGAGAAGACCGTGGTCGTCGAGCGCGAGTACGACGTGTTCGTGCCGAAATACGACCGCTACATGAAGCGACGGTCACGGGTTCCGGCGCACGCGCCGCCGTGCCTGTCGCTGAGCGAGGGCGACACGGTCAGCATCGCGGAGACGCGGCCGCTCTCGAAGACGAAGTCGCACGTGGTGGTCGCGGTGGACCAGGCAGGTGAACACGCATGAAAGCCATCAGCGCCGACGTCACGCGCGGGCTCGTGAAGGGGTCGCGACTGACGTGTGCGGACAACACCGGCGCGCGGGAACTCAAGGTCATCAGCGTCGCCGGCTATCAGGGCACGCTCAACCGCCAGCCGAAGGCCGGCCTGGGCGACAAGCTCACCGTGTCGGTCACCAAGGGCACGCCCGAGATGCGTCGCCAGGTGCTCGAGGCGGTCGTGATCCGCCAGCGCCAGGCGATCCGGCGCCCCGACGGCACGCGGGTCACGTTCGAGGACAACGCGGCCGTCCTCATCGACGACGCCGAGGAGCCCCGCGGCACGGAGATCAAGGGGCCGATCGCTCGCGAAGTGGCCGAACGGTTCGGAAGCATCGCCAGCACGGCGACGATGATAGTATGACACGGCAACCACGCAAACAGCGCAAACGGACGGCGGAGGCGCCCCTCCACGAGCGCCACCGGCAGGTCCGGGCGACGCTCGAGGAGGACTTGCGCGAGGAGTACGACCAGCGGAACGTCCGTGTCAACGCGGGCGACACGGTCGAGGTCATGCGGGGGGACGCCGCCGGCGAGTCCGGCGAGGTCGTCGACGTCGATCTGAAGGCCGGAACGGTGTCGGTCGAGGACGTCACCAGCGAGAAGGCCGACGGGGAGGAGGTCCCCCGGCCGCTCGACGCGAGCAACCTCCGGGTCACGGACCTCGACCTGTCGGACGACCGCCGGCTGGATCGGCTGGAGGGCGAGGCATGACGCGACACCAGAAGCGGCTCTCGGTCCCCAAGTCCTGGCCGGTCGAGCGGAAGACCGAGAAGTTCACCGTGAAGGCCAACGCCGGCCCCCACGGGGAGTCGGGCGTCCCGCTGGTCGTCCTGCTCCGGGACGTGCTCGGCTACGTCGACTCCGCCCGCGAAGCCAAGTACGCGTTGAACCAGGACACGGTCCTGGTGAACGGCGACGCGGTCTCGGACGTCCAGCGGCCGATCGGCATGTTCGACATCGTGGCGTTCACCGAGCGCGAGGAGTACTACCGCGTCTTCCCCGACGAGGGCGGGCGGCTCTCGCTGACGCCGATCGACGCCGACGCCGCCGACAGCAAGCTGGGCAAGATCGCCGGCAAGCGCCAGGTTTCCGGCGGCGACACGCAGCTCACGCTCCACGACGGCCGCACCCTGCTCGTCGAGGACGCCGCCGGCTATGCGGTGGGCGACTCGCTGGTCGTGGCCAACGACGACGCGTCCATCGTGGCGCACTTCCCCTACGAGGAGGGCGCCCTGGTGACGGCGGTCGACGGACAGCACGCCGGCGAGATCGGGACCATCGGCGAGATCGACGTGACGCCGGGCAGCGGCTCGAACATCGTCACCGTCGAGACCGACGACGGCGGGTTCGAAACGATCGCGGAGTACGTCGTCGTCATCGACGAGAACTTCACCGGGGGTGAGGCGGCATGAGCGAGGCCGAAGCCGTCCACCCGATGCGCGAACCGACGATCGAGAAGGTCGTCGTCCACATGGGCGTCGGCCAGGGCGGCCGGGAGCTCCAGGCGGCCGAAGGGATCCTCGAGGAGATCACCGGCCAGCAGAGCGTCCGGACCACCGCGACCGAGACGGTCCCCGAGTGGGGGATCCGCGAGGGCGAGCCGATCGGCGCGAAGGTCACGCTCCGGGATGCCGCGGCAAGAGAGTTCCTCGAGACGGCCCTGCCGATCGCGACGATCTCGCGGTCGCAGTTCGACGAGACGGGGAACGTCTCCTTCGGGCTCCCGGAACACACGGCGTTCCCGAGCCAGGAGTACGACCCGGACGTCGGGATCTACGGGCTGGACGTCACGGTGGCGCTGGTCCGCCCGGGCTACCGCGTCGCGAAGCGCGACCGGGAGGCCCGCCCGATCCCGTCGGGCCACCGCCTGACGCCCCAGGACGCGATCGATTACCTGGAGCGGGAGTTCGGGGTGACCGTCGAATGACCGAGGCCGACGCGGAGGTCGCGACCGAGCGGACCGGCCAGACCCACGAATGCCGGCGCTGCGGCCGGAAGCAGGGCCTCGTCGGCAAGTACGAGATCTGGCTCTGCCGCCAGTGCTTCCGGGAGATCGCCCGGTCAATGGGCTTCAAGAAATACAGCTGATCATGACGGGAAACGACACACTCAGCGACGCACTCTCCGGCATCGACAACGCCGGGGACGTCGGCCATCTGCGACACACGATCCGACCGGCCTCCGCCCTCATCGGCAACGTCCTGGAGGTCTTCACCGACCAGGGCTATATCGACGGGTTCGAATACGTCGAGGACGGAAAAGCGGGCGAGTACGAGGTCGAACTGAAGGGCGCCATCAACGAGTGCGGGGCGGTCAAGCCCCGCTACGCCGTCGGCGCCGACGAGTTCGAGCGCTGGGAGAAGCGGTTCCTCCCGGCCCAGAACTACGGCACGCTGGTGCTCTCGACGAGCTCGGGCGTCCTCGCCCATGGCGAGGCCCGGGTCCAGGGCGTCGGCGGCCAACTGATCGCGTACGTCTACTGACCATGCCACGAATCGAACTCGAACCCCCAGCCGACGTCGACGCCGCCACGGAGGGCCTGGACCTCACGGTCACCGGCCCGAACGGCAGCGTCACCAAGCAGCTGTGGTACCCCAACCTGTCGGTCGCGGTCGAGGGCGACACCGTCGTGCTCGAATCCGAGGAGACCGACCAGCGGACACAGGCCACGCTGGGCACCTTCGAGAGCCACGTCGAGAACATGTTCCACGGCGTCACCGAGGGCTGGACCTACGAGATGCAGGTCCTCTACGCCCACTTCCCGATGCAGGTCCGCGTCGAAGACGACGAGGTCGTCATCGAGAACTTCCTCGGGGAGCGGGCGCCTCGCCGGACGACCGTTCACGGGGACACGGACGTCGAGGTCGACGGCGAGACGATCCGCCTGACCGGCCCCGACAAGGAGGCCGTCGGCCAGACCGCCGGGGACATCGAACAGCTCACGCGAATCAACGACAAGGACACGCGCGTCTTCCAGGACGGCGTGTACATCACCCGCAAGCCGGGCAAGCAGGAGGTCTGACATGGCTGACGAGGAACCCACGGAACTGACGGACATCAGCGGCGTCGGCCCGGCGAAAGCGGAGGCGCTCGAGGCGGCCGGCTTCGAGACGGTCGAGGCCGTCAAGGCCGCCTCCCAGGAGGAGCTCGCCGAGGCCGAGGGGATCGGCAACGCCCTCGCCGCCCGGATCAAGGCGGACGTCGGCGGGCTCGAGGTCGAGGAGGAGCCCGAGGCCGACGTCGAGGAGGAAGAGCCGGAGGAGCCGGAGGCCCCCGAGGCCGAGGAACCGGTCGAGACCGAGCTCCGGGCGCGGGGCCACGCCGACAAGGAGCCCGACCTCTCCGACGAGGAGCGCCGGCTGCTGAACGTGAAAGCCGCGGCGGGCAAGCCCCAGTTCAACCGGCAGGACTACCACAAGAAGAAGCGCCTGCCGACCAGCTGGCGCCGCCCGCGGGGCACCCACTCGAAACAGCGCAAACACCAGAAGGGCAAGGGCGACTCGGTGGAGGCGGGCTTCCGCTCGCCGACGGCCGTCCGGGACCGGCATCCCAGCGGCTTCGAGGAGGTCCTCGTCCACCGGCCCGAGGACCTCGAGGGCATCGACCCGGACCGCGAAGCCGTGCGCATCGCCTCGGCCGTCGGTGGCCGCAAGCGCGAGCGCATCGAGGACCGGGCGATCGACGAGGAGATCCGCGTCCTCAACCCGACCTACGAGGAGGTGGAGGTCGAATGACGGACCTCTCCGCCCAGCGGCGGCTCGCGGCCGACATCCTCGACGTCGGCGAGAACCGCGTCTGGTTCGACCCGGCGGCCCAGGAGGAGATCGCGGAAGCCATCACCCGCGAGGACGTTCGAGCGCTCGTGAACGACGGCACGGTCACGGCGAAGGAAGCCCGGGGCAACTCCCGTGGCCGGGCCCGCGAACGCAACGAGAAGCGGGCATACGGCCACCGGAAGGACGCCGGCTCCCGCAAGGGGCCGGCCGGCGCCCGGGAGGCCTCGAAGGACCGCTGGACCGACGACATCCGGGCGCAGCGCCGCGAGCTCCGCGAGCTGCGCGATGACGGCGAGCTCACGGCCGCGCAGTACCGCGAGCTCTACGCGAAAGCCAGCGGCGGCGAGTTCCGGAGCGTCCGCTACCTCCGGAACTACATCGACCAGCAGTACGGAGGTGAGGCCTGATGGCGACCGGCCCCCGATACAACGTCCCGATGCGGCGCCGGCGCGAGGGCGTCACCAACTACCACCAGCGGCTGCGCCTGCTCAAATCGGGCGAGCCGCGGCTGGTCGCCCGGATCAGCAACAAACACGCCCTGGCGCAGATCGTCACCCTCGGCGCCGAGGGCGACCGGACGCTGGCGAGCGCGCACTCCTCGGACCTGGCCGACTACGGCTGGGAGGCGCCGACGAGCAACCTGCCGGCGGCCTACCTCACCGGCTACCTCGCGGGCCGCCGGGCGGTGGCGGCCGAGGTCGACTCCGCCGTGTTGGACATCGGGCTCAACACGGCCACGCCCGGCGCCAAGGTGTTCGCCGTGCAGGAGGGCGCCATCGACGCGGGCCTCGAGAGCCCGCACAACGAGAGCGTGTTCCCCGACTGGGAGCGGACCCGCGGGGAGCACATCGCCGCGTACGCGGAATCGCTGGACGAGCCGCTGTACGCCGGTGACTTCGACGCGACGGCGCTGCCCGACCACTTCGATGACACCCGCGAGACCCTGGAGGCTGACACATGAGCGACGCTGACGCCTGGGAGCCCAAAACCCGGCTCGGACGGAAGGTACTGGACGAGGAGATCACGACGATGGAGGGCGCCCTCAACTCCGGGCTCCAGCTGAAAGAGCCCGAGATCGTCGACCAGCTCCTGCCGGGCCTCGAGGACGAGGTGCTGGACATCAACATGGTCCAGCGGATGACCGACTCCGGCCGCCGGGTCAAGTTCCGGTGCTGCGTGGTGATCGGGAACCGCGACGGCTTCGTGGGCTACGCCGAGGGCCGCGAGGACCAGGTCGGGGCCGCGATCCAGAAGGCGATCGAGGTCGCGAAGCTCAACATCATCCAGGTGGACCGCGGCAGCGGCTCCTGGGAGGACCGTTCGGACGCGCCGCACTCGCTGACCCGGCGCGCGACCGGCAAGTCCGGCAGCGTGACGGTCGAGCTGCTCCCGGCGCCCAGCGGCCTCGGGCTCGCGGCGGCCGAGCACGTGCGACACATCCTCGAGCTGGCCGGGATCGAGGACGCGTGGACGAAGAGCCACGGCAATACCCGGACGACGATGAACCTCGCGAAGGCGACCTACAACGCGCTGCGGAACTCCTCACAGGCCCGCGGCGCCCATCGCCGTCGCGAGGTCGATCGGGAGCGCGACCGCGATCCCGAAGCGATCGAGCAGGCGGGCGAGGTGGAGAGCTGATGCAGGCGATCGTCCAGCTCCGCGGCGAGGTCAACCTCCGGCCGGACGTCAAGCAGACGCTCGGCCAGCTGAACCTCCACCGCGTGAACCACTGCACCCTGGTGCCGGAATCCGACGCCTACGAGGGCATGTTGACGGAGGTCAACGACGTCGTGGCCTTCGGCGAGCCGACCGCGGACACGCTCGGCCTCCTGTTGCGGCGTCGGGCTGAACCGGACGAGGGCTCGGCCGACATCGACGACGACTGGGTGGCCGAGAACACCTCCTACGACGACGTCGACGCGCTCGCCGAGGCCCTCCTCGCCGAGGAAACCACGCTCCAGGCGGAGGGCCTCTCGCCCGTGCTCCGGCTCCATCCGCCGCGCGGCGGCCACGACGGCGTGAAACGGGCCGTCGCCGAGGGCGGCGAGCTCGGCCGGCACGACACCGAGGCCATCGACGACCTGCTGACCGCGATGCGATAACCATGACTGACAAGAAACGACGCCAGCGCGGCTCGCGAACGCACGGCGGCGGGACGCAGAAGAACCGGCGCGGCGCCGGCCATCGCGGCGGGCGGGGCAACGCCGGCCGGTCGAAACACGAGTTTCACGGCCAGGAGCCGCTGGGCAAACACGGCTTCAAGCGCCCCGAGGGGGTCCAGCCCGAGGTGCTGGAGGTCGACCTCCGCACGCTCGACGAGCAGGCCCCCGAGCTGGCCGAGGCGGGCCTCGCCGAGGCGACCGACGACGGTTACCGGATCGACGCCCGGGACGTGGTCGACGGCGGCCACGACGCCGACGTCGTGAAGGTCCTCGGCAACGGACAGGCGCGCCGGACCCTCGACGTGACCGCCGACGCGTTCTCCGACACCGCGGCCGAACGGATCGAGGCCGCCGGCGGGGCGGCCGAGCTCTCCGAGCGCGGCCGGGCCGACGAGGACGACGCGACCGACGAAGCCGACGAGTCGACCACGACAGAGGACTGACCCCGCATGGGCTGGAAGGAAACCGCGGAACCGCTGCTCACCCGGATGCCGTCGGTGTCGCGGCCGGACGGTCACGTGCCCTTCCGCCGGAAGCTGATGTGGACCGGCGGCGTCCTGGTCATCTACTTCTTCCTGACGAACGTCACGCTGTACGGCCTGGGCGGGAACGCCCAGGACATCTTCGGGCAGTTCCGCTCGATCCTCGCCGGCGCCCAGGGCTCGGTGCTCCAGCTGGGCATCGGTCCCATCGTCACGGCCTCGATCGTGCTGCAGCTGCTCGGCGGCGCCGATCTGCTCGGCCTCGACACCTCCGAGCCCCGGGACCAGGTCCTCTATCAGGGCCTGCAGAAGGTGCTCGTCGTCGTGATGGTCGTCCTGACCGGCATGCCGATGGTCTTCGCCGGCGGCTTCCTGCCGCCCAGCCCCGAGGTCGGGGCGAGCCTCGGCATCGGACCCGGCGGGGTCCAGTGGCTCCTCTTCGGCCAGATCTTCGTCGGCGGCGTCCTGATCCTGTACCTCGACGAGATCGTCTCGAAGTGGGGCGTCGGCTCCGGCGTCGGCCTGTTCATCATTGCCGGGGTCAGCCAGCGCCTCATCGGAGGGATGATCTCGTGGGGCCCCGGGCCACAGCCGGCCGGGCTCATACCCCGGTGGGTGGGACTGATCCTCAACCCCGGGGAGCTGCCGCCGCTGTTCCAAGGCGGCCTCGAGATCCTTATCTACGGCGAGGGGCCCCAGCAGGCCGGCCTCCTCGCGGTCATCACGACGGTGTTGATCTTCGCGATCGTCGTCTACGCGGAGTCGGTCCGGGTCGAGATCCCGCTCTCGCACGC
>CAZKPC010000037.1:0-15620 GCA_964554565.1 uncultured Halobacteriales archaeon | reverse complement strand
GCGGCGATGGGCCTCGGCGTGGCCTTTTTCGGCGGCATCCGGAACCCCAACAGCGACATCGCCACCTACGGTATCGTCCTCCTGTTCGTGTCCTTCGCCAGCCTCTTCTACGTCAGCGTAACGGTCCTCTCGCTCGGCCGGGCGGAGTAAGTTCGTCCGGTATCAGTCATTCGGATCGGTTCCGAGCCGAGGTTCAGTCAGCGTTCCTCGCGCCGTCGCTCCCACTTCTTCAGCACCGGCAGCACGGCGAAGAGTGACAATGCCCCGACGGCGATGATCAGGCCGAACACGATCGGGATCACGAGGCGCGGATAGAGGCCGTAATCCCGTCCGACGTAGGCCAGCCAGATGGCTCCCGGGACGAGTAACAGAAACCCCGCGCTCGCCAGCCACCGGCTGGGTTGGAACGTCACTGCGTCGGCGGCGCGTCCGCTTCCTCGGCGTGTTCGAGGGCCGGCGAGTCCCAGTACTCGTGGGTCTCGTCGACGCGATAACAGGTCGCGTAGCCCCCAGCCTGAAGGTCCAGTTCTGGGGGATCGTTGTTCGCACAGAACTCCCGCGCTTTGGGACAGCGCGGATGGAACTTACAGCCGGAGGGCGGGTCCTCCGGCGAGGGGATCTCGCCCATGATCCGGGCCCGGTTCCGGCCGCCTTGCGGCTCGGGTACCGGAACAGCGTCCAATAGCGCGCGTGTGTACGGGTGCTGGGGGTTCGTGATGACCTCCTCGGTCTCCCCGAACTCCACGACGTCGCCCAGGTACATGATCGCCGTCTTGTCGCACATGTACCGGATGAGCGCCAGGTCGTGGCTGATGAAGACGTAGGTCAGGTTCCGTTCCCGGCGGAGTTCCTTCATGAGGTTGAGCACGCCCGCCCGGATGGAGACGTCGAGCATCGACACCGGCTCGTCCGCCACGACGAAATCCGGGTCAATGACCATCGCCCGGGCGATCGCCACCCGCTGCTGTTCGCCGCCCGAGAGCTCCCGTGGGAAGCGCTCCATGTACTGCTGGGGCGGGGAGAGCCCCGCGTCCTCCAGCGCCTGCGCGACCAGCTCCTGGCGCTCCTGATACGAGTCTCCCACGTCGTTGATCTGGAGCGGTTCACGGACGGTGTCCTGGACGGTGAAGCGGGGATTGAGGCTCTCGAAGGGGTCCTGGAAGATCATCTGCACCCGGCGACGGAACTCCTTCTCGTCGGCGGCCGTCATCTCCGAGTAGGGCTGACCGTCGAAGTAGATCTCTCCGGTCGTCGGCTCGTACAGCCGCAGGAGCACTTTGCCGAGGGTGGTCTTGCCACAGCCGGACTCGCCGGCGATCCCCACGATCTCGCCCTCGTTGACGTCAAGCGAAACGCCATCGACCGCTCGCAGCGGGTTCGGTTCCGTTCGGGTGATGGCGTCGACGATACTCTGCTCGCCGCCGAAATGCTTCGTAGCGTTCTCCGCCCGTATCAGAGCCATGTTTCCTCCTCGACCGCGTCCGCCCGGATCTGTTCGATGTCGTCGAGCCGGTAGCAGGCGGACTTATGGCTACCCTCGACCGTGTAGAGCGGCGGGTGTTCCGTCGCGCACTCCTGGGTGGCGAACGGACAGCGCTCCTGGAACCGGCAGCCCGGCTCCGGGTTCTCCAACGACGGCGCGCTGCCTGGAATCGACACCAGCTGCTTCTGGGCCTGTTCGATGTTCGGGAAGGAGTTCTTGAGGCCCAGCGTGTACGGGTTGGCGCTGTTCTCGAAGACGTCCACGGTGTCGCCGATCTCCATCATCTTCCCGCCGTACATCACCCCGACCCGATCACAGGTCTCGGCGATCACGCTGATGTCGTGGCTGATCACGAGGAACGAAACGTTGAGTTCCTCCTGAAGCGCCTCCAGCTCCTGGAGGACCTGGTCCTGCACGATCACGTCGAGGGCCGTCGTGGGTTCGTCGGCGATGATGAGGTCCGGATCGCAGGCCAGCGCCATCGCGATCATCGCCCGCTGTTTCATGCCGCCGGAGAACTCGTGGGCGTAGTCTTCGGCCCGCTCGGCGTCGACGCCCACTCGTTCAAGCAGGTTCCGGGCTCGTTCATGAGCCTCGCTCGATGAGGTCTCCGGCTCGTGTCGGAGGATCGCTTCGACGATCTGGTCGCCGACCTTGTAGACCGGGTTCAGCCCGCTCATCGAACTCTGCGGGATGATCGAGATCTCCGCCCAGCGGACGTCCCTGATCTCCTGGTCGGGGATCTCGGCCAGGTCCTGGTCCTTGAACCGGATCTCGCCGCCGGCCACGTAGCCATTCGCATCGAGCAAGCGAATGATGGCTTTGGCCAGCGTCGTCTTGCCACAGCCGGATTCGCCGACCAGGCCGAAAGTCTCGCCTGGCTCCATGCTGAAACTCACGTCGTCGACGGCCTGGACCTCACGGCCGTCATCGACGCGATAGTTCACCTGCAGGTTGTTGATATCGAGCAGCGACATCGTCTCACATCGGGCCGACGGGCCCCCCGCGGAGCAAGCCGGTCCGCGGCGGACAAGCGATGGTCGGTCCCATTGACCCGGACGTCGGAGGATAAGGTTAAAAGGTTTGTTTTCGCCGGCCAGCGCCCAGCTCGCCCGGCCGCTCCACGTGATTACAAACGGCTTTTGTCCTTTCAACGGCCTTTTGACTCGGTTGGCCGGAGAACCGCTCAATGCGACGGGTGAACGGGTTCTTCGTGGCGATCCTGATCGGCGCTTTGCTTTCCGGGGTCGTGGCCGCGGCCGGTTTCGGGACCGAACTCAGTACGATCGACACCATTTCAGTGATCGAGAACCAGGTGAGCACAGACGTCGAAACGCTCGAGCTGGTCGATCGAGAGCTACGGGTCACCGTGAGGCTCTCGAACCCGACGGGGTTCACCATCGGGCTCGAAGGGACCTTCGTCCGAGTATTCAAAGACAGCCCGACGCAGCTCGCGTATGGCGCCGGACAGCGCCTCGATGACGGCCCGGCCACGGTACCGCCTCGGGGTGAACTGACGGCGACCTACGCGGTGAGCCTCTCGCCGGATCAGGCCGGGGAAGTCCGGGCGGCCTTCCGCGAGGGCCCCGTTCGATTGACGGTCTTTCACTCCCTGCGCCTTCGCGACAAGACCTTCGAGATCGCTCGGACGAACGTGACGACCACGGGGGAGGTGCGCGAGTGATGCTCAAGCGCTGGCAGCACGTCGGCGGTCTCGCGATCGCGATCGGCGGCATGGCCTTCGCCGCGGCGTTCGGTGGCGACATCGCCATCTACGTGTCCTATGGTCTCGCGGCCGGCCTCGGCATCGTGATCTATTTCCAGGCCGACCGGGTGACCATCGAGGGCAACGCCACCGGCAATATCCTGATCGGCTATCTCGTCGGCGTGATCCTCTCCTTGGCGGTCGCGACCGGTCTCCTGGTGTGGTTCCTCAACGTCCCCGTCGACGCCGGCGCCTGGCAGATGGGGCTCATGCTCTGGGATTCATGGGCCGGCATCGGGGCCGCCGTGTTGACCGGGTTCTTCCTGTCCGGCTTTACCGCGCTGTTGTACTAGCCCTGGTACTCCTCGTCCGGGTCATAGTCCTCGAGGTCTTCGGCATCGAGCGGGGAGAGCTCCTCGTCGAACGAGTCGTCCTCCTCGTCCTCGTCGGCCGGGACGAACGTCGACGGATCGAACTCCCGTTCGAGCCGGCGGCCCAGCGCGATACAGCCGAGGCCGATCAGCGTGACGAACACGGACACCGGCGCCGTGATCGCCATGGTCTCCTGGACGAACACCTGGTGGAGGACCCAGCCGATCGCGAAGGCCCCGGCCAGCAGGAACCCGGAGCCGAAGGACCGCGGGATCCGCCAGTCCATATCCGCCCGTTCGGAGCTGGTCGGAAAGCCATTGCGGAGACGCGGATCAGGTCCGGAGGGCCACGTACCAGGCCTTGAGCAGGTACTCGAGGTTGTGGCGGAGGTACCTGGGGGTACCGACCCGGGCGTTCGACAGCGCGGCCGCGATCGCCCCCTCCGCGTCCGCGAGCATCGGGTCACCGTGGCCGACCAGCAGTCTGTTCACTCGACGGCCGGCGAAGGCGGCTCGCGGCGGCCATAGCCGCAGGTACGGCGCGACGGCCACCTGCTCGTTCGGGCCGGTCCCGGCCGCCTGCCGGACCAGGGATTCGGCGACCACCAGGGTTCCCGAGTCGGGTTCGTAGAGGGCGGCCTCCCGCCAGCCGGGCCATGACCGGACCGGGACGACCGAATACGCGGTGCCGGGCAGCTGCTCCGCGAAGGTTTCCACCTCGACCCTGAGTCCCGATCCGAGTGGCGCGAGAGGTTCTGACAGGAAGACCGGCGCATCGTACCGCCTGGCGAACGCGGTGGCGTCACGGGTGTGGTAGCCGGAGAGGACCACGATCCCGGCGACGTAGCCCCGCTCGGAGATCCGTTCATCCACGCCGACCGCGTCGATGGGATCGACGATCCAGAGGTCGACCGCGGCCGGCTCGGCGTCCTGATCGGCGACGGCTCCCTCGGGGCCCACTGCCAATACCTGGCTGGCCCGCTCCATCGCTTCCTCGGGGTGGGCGATCCAGGTGAAACCGCCCCGCCACTCGTGGAACTGTGGATCCGTGCCACGGCCGTTTCCCTTGATCGGCATCCCTGAACGAACGCGGGTTTTCGGTTGAGAAATAGCGGGAGGTAGATTTGAACTACCGATCTCCGGGTTATGAGCCCGGCGGAATCTCCTGGCTATCCTATCCCGCTACACACAGGTTACCTCTGACCCGCAATTAAGGGTTGTGATTCCAGGAAATCGCCAGCCGGCGAGTGTACGGCTTGGGAGTCAGGACCGGGTCACCCGCCACGTGAACAGGCTCTCGAACACGTAATTGACGACCATGCCTATGCCGATGCCCGTCCCCTTCGCGACGAGCAGCCAGACGTCGAGCCCGGCTAAAGTTGCCGGCGGGAGCCCGAGGACGCCGGCCAGCACGCTCCAGCCGGGTATTTGGCCAAGCGTCAGCGGCACGAACAGGACCCGATACACCAGGACGAACACGCCGAACTGCGTCAGGCTGCCGGCCACCCGAACGGCGTGGGACCGTTTCAACCGTCCCAGGAGCGGTCCCCGGCCCGGAGCCCCTTCGGCGGCGAAGGTCCAGCGTTCGTTCACCGCGAACATCACGAGGATCGCGGACTCGATGCCCGCCAGCGTCGCGAGCTCCGGCAGGACGCCGAGCCCCTCCGCCAGGGTTACGAGGACGATCGTATCGACGACCGCCCCGACGGCGCCCACCGAGACGAACTGGCCGAACCGGACGCCCGAGACCAGCGCGGCCAACCGATGAGGCTCCTCCGGGCCGCTCACGGTTCGCACCTCGGTCGATCGACCAGCGCCGGCTGCCCCTCGAAGAGCCGGTTGAGGACGGTATGCAGGGTCACGTTCCGCTGGAGCTTAGCACGATGGCGGGCGGCGAGCAGCGTCCGGGCGAGGGCGAGGGACGTGCTGATCGGCGAGACGGTCGAGCCGGGGTGATCCTGCCAGGTGATCGGGACCTCGGATATCGGGAGGTCGAAGGCCGCCGTCATCGCGATCAGCTCGATGTCCCACGCGAAGTCCGGCTCGTACAGGTGGGTCCGGACCTGCGCCCACGCGGCCGCCGAAATCGCCTTCGCCCCACACTGGTAGTCATAGAGGTCCGGCTCCAGGAGCAGCCGAGCGGTGGCCGCGAACGCGTCACCCAGTCGACGGCGAACGAGCGTCTGATGTGAGAGCACGTCGGCATCAGGGTGCCGTCGGGAACCGACGGCCAGCGCCGCCTCGTCGTCCCGAACCGGCTGTACGACGTCGGCCATCGACTCCGCGGGAGTGCTCCCGTCCGCGTCGGCGAACGATAGGACGTCGGTGGCCAGAGCTTCGAAGCCGTCGGTGATGGCGGCGCCCTTGCCACGGCGGCGTTGAGAAACGCTCACCGTCACTCCCAGCTGTTCAAGCCGGTCAACTACGCCTGGCTGAGGGCTATCCAGCTCGATCCGGATCCGGGCCGGTTCCAGCTCCGCCCGCAGATCCTGGACATAGTCCGTCAGGACCTCGAGCTCGGGACGATAGGCGGGCACCACGAGCCCGAGGTTCCCCTCCATCGGTCGCCTCCACCCCGCGTAGCGGGTAAAAGGGTTCGATAACCCCGGCTCCGGCTTCGAGGTCGGAAAGCATTCTCTGGGGTCAGAGGGCTGGCTGTTCGACCCGGTAGATCGTCACGGTCGGCCACTCCCTGGCCACGGTGACCGCCTCGAGCTCACCGACGGTGATCTCCCCGTAGCTCGCCCGCTCGGCGGGGCCGACGTACACGTAGCGAACGTCGTACTGACCGAGCAGCTGGCGTTGGCGATCGGGCGCCCCGGTGTAGATGGTTCGGACGTCCTCGATCCGCTGGTTGTACTCCTCGGGGCCGCGGTACTGGCGCTCGTGGAACCAGCCCAGCACCGTCGGGAGCCCGGTCAGGCTGGCCGGCGCGGCCGAGCCGTCGCCTTGGTCGGGGCGCCACCAGTAGCCCCCCGGAGCCGCCGTCACGATCACCGGCCGCCCAGGCCGCTCCGCGAGCCAGCGGATCGCGGGGGCTTCCCGCGGAAACGAGACGGAGACGTAGGCGGTGGCGTCGAGCGTATGGCCGTCGGCTTCGACGGCCGGGCCGGGGCTGTCAGCGTGCGCCGGGAGCGCGAACCCGGCGTAGACCGCCGTGATCACCACGATCACGACCGCGCTCACCCGTCCGACCGTCTGCCAGCGCGGCAGCTCGATCTCGTTGGTGGTGGCCGGCCAGCCTGCCTCAAGCCGCGCCAGCGCGATGCCTCCGGCGATGGACCAGAACAGCCAGACGTGGGCGTAGTACTTGAACACCGTGTTGAACCGCTCGCCCTCGACAGACACGAGCTCGACCAGGAAGACCAACCCCGCGCCGGCGAGGACGAGCAGCCATTCGTAGCCGGGCTCGGCCTGTCGGCGGAGCAGCCACCAGGCCGCGAGGCCCAACGGGACGACCAAGCCGAGCACGTGGACGCCGAGCAATCCCGCGATGCCGAACCCGACGAGCCCGACAGCCCACGCCGTTTGCGGCTCTTTGGAAAGCAGGACCGTGGCGCCGACGAGATAGAGTGCCAACGCCGCGAGGAAGGCGCCGTGCACGCCGACGAATCCGGCGAGCGGCGTCCACGGGTCCCAGATAATCACGCCCATGGCCGGCCCGCCCAGAACGACGTCCGTCCAATACGGCAGTGTCCAGAGCACGCTGATCGCGCCGACAGCGATGGCGGCCACCAGCCCCCTCGCCATGCTGCCGATCTCGTGCGCCGCCCGCGGTGCGTCCGTGTCGGACGAGGAGCCCAAACGCTCGTTCAGCGACGTCAGGATCCCGCGTCGAGCGAGGGGGTCCTCGGGCACGAACGCGACGCCGAGCACGATCAGTCCGAGCGCCGTCGGGAAGGACCAGATGTTGAGGACGGCGATGATCCCAACGAGCGGCGGGATCGCTCCGAACAGGATGAGCAGCTGCCGGCGGGGCTGGCCGGCCGCCCGCCAGTAGGCTAAGAGAAGGGCCGCCGCGAGGAGCATGAACGGCTGGCTCATCATGTGAGCGTGGAGATCGCCGTTGAGCCAGGCGAACAGTGGGAACTCCGTGGCCGCCATGAACGAGTTCGGGTCCGTGGGATCGATCGGGAAGACGCGGCTCGCGTCGAAGTAGTAGAACTCCGACGGCCGCCACCGGACCGACGAGGCTTCGTATCCCAGGGCGCCGGCCAGCCCTGTGGCGGTCCCCTCAGGGAGGAGCCAGAGCAGCACCCGCACCGGGGTTTTGAGGTTCCCGGCCAGGCCGACGAAGAAGGCGCCGAAGAGCGCGGCGGACCGGCGGGAGACCTGGTACGGGGCGGCGATCGATCCCGCCAGGCCGTAGGCAGCCACGACGAGGGTGGCGTAGAACCCGGCGAGCGCGAGGTTGTACGCGAACCGCCCCGCGGTCCCGGCCAGCGTCGCCAATACTGCCGTCAGCATGTGTCCACCGTAGTGGTACCGGACCGACCGCCCCGCGAACCACATGTCCTCCGGCGGGAGCTGGGAGGTTCTGAGCAGGGACTGTAGCAAGCCGAAGTCGAGCATCTTCTCCCCGATGGCGATCGGGAGCGGGGCCGCCGCCGGCGTGACGGACCGGACCCAGACCATGAACAGGAACGCCGCAGCGAAGACGAGCCAGGCTTCGATGTACCGGCCGTGGTCGAGGTCGACCTCGGACCATACGGCGGCGCTGGCTAGCACGATCGCCGCAACGCCGGCGAGCCCGGCGGCCAATCCGAACGCCAGGTGACCGATGAGGTGGGCGACCACGCCGATGACGGCCAGCGCCAGGGGGATCGCGAAGGCCTCGTGGTCCACTCCGGGAAGCAGGCGGGCAGCCGCTGGCCTGGCGATCGCGCCGAGCAGCAGAAAGCCCCCCAGCCAGACGGCAACCAGGCCGAACTCCATCACCGGAACCCCGGCGAGCACTGGATAAACGTCTTGTGAACTCCCCGTTCTCAGCCGTAACGGTATTGACGACCCTCCGCGTGGCTGCGCCCGGAGCGAACGATGGTGTGGGGCACGGCAGACGCGAGGGCCCTTCGTGGTCCGGAGGGTTTCCGATGAGCCTCATCGGCACCGCGGTGATGGGGGTCCTGGGAGTGCTACTGTTACTCATTGGCTACGCCGTCGCCGCTTACGGCGTGCTGTTCTACCTGTTAGCCGACGAGAGATTGGGATCCGGCCTCGCGGTCGACGCGGCCTACGCGTTCACGGCACCGTTTATGCTCTCGATTGCTTGGCTCAGGACGGTCCGCAGCCCCTGAGACCCGTGCGGCTCAAACCGACAGCTCGCCCTTCTCCGAGAGGACCGTGACTTCCCCCGCGTCCAGGGCCGTTACGTCCAGCGCGTGGGGAATGAACTCCCGACGCTCGAACGCTTCGGTTTCGGACTCCTCGCCGACGACGCACCAGAGTTGGACCGCCTCGGGTCCGTGATAGTCACCGTTGCGGGTGACCGAGAAGCAGACGAGTTCCGTGCCACCGACTTCGATCACGGCCCCCTTCCGGATCCCCGGGTCGCCGGTGATGATGAGCCGCTCCATGGCCGGGGTTCCCCGGGTGCGCCATTAAGGGCTTCGAAGGGGCAGTCGGGTGCTTCCTTGCGGCTCGGCCGGTCGACCCAATGGGTTATGCCCGGTCGGGGCGGACCCGAACACATGTACGAGGCGGTGCGGGCGTGGCCCGCGGGTCCCAGTACGGTCGCCCGCCTGGCCGCGACCGCGGCGGAGTACGGGTACGACGGCCTCGTGATCGTAAACCCGCCGGACGAGGCCCCGGATTACGACGCCGCGGCCGTCCGGGAGGCCTACGATATCGATGTCGTGGCCGGTCTGGAGCTCGACCCGCAGACGCCAAACGAGGCGTCGGGCAGGTTGGGCCATCACCGACCGGAAACGCCGGTCCTCGCCATGAGGGGGGGCTCGAACGGCCTGAACGAGTTCGCGGTCTCTCAAGACAAGCTGGACGTCCTGTCCCGCCCGATGGCCGGCGACGGGGATCTGGATCACGGCCTCGTGAAAACCGCCGCGACCCATGGCGTCAGGATCGCGGTCGATCTGGGCCGCGTGCTGCGACGCTCTGGACCGGATCGGACCGACGCGATCTCGGATCTGCGGAAGCTGCGGGAGCTCGTCGAGGCCTACGATGCGCCGTACGTCGTGACCGGGTCGCCGGCTTCCCATCTGGAACTCAGAGCGCCGCGGGAGCTTGCAGCGGCGGGCAGCGTGGCCGGGTTCGACCGCGAGGCGATCGAATCTGGCCTGGAAGGATGGCACACCATGGCTGATGTGAATCGAAGGCGCCTGTCCGCGGAGCACGTTGCGCCCGGTGTCCGACGGGGACGCCCGGAAGGTGAGGAATGAGTCCGCTGCCCAAACACTTGCGGCCCCGCTATCGGTACCTCGCGGTCCGGCTCGAGAGCTGGGCCGAACAGGCGATCGATCGCTCGCCGTTCCAGCGGGCCATCGAAGAGAGCGTGCGGTCACTTTACGGGGACTCTGGCGTGGCTGCTACGGAGCCCCACGTCATCCAGTTCACGTTCAGGGAGGGAGTCGGGCAGGCGATCGTCCGCAGTCGGCGGGACACCGTCACCGAAACCCGGGCGGGGCTGGCCGCCGTGTCCCGGATCCACGGTGCGCCGATCGCGGTTTACGTCAGGGGGATAAGTGGAACGGTCCGTGGGTGTGAAGAAAAGTATTTACAGGGCAGACAGCTACGAAACGACGAGAGCACCGTCGTCTTCGACGGCACGGAGCGCCCGGCGACCGTCCGCGGTTCCCGGGTCGACGTGCACCTCGAGACGGGGTTTGCGGGGGCGACGGACCTCGACCTCACCTGACCTATGCAGGGACAAGCGCAACAGCAGGCGTACGACCGCGGGATCACGATCTTCTCCCCGGACGGGCGGCTGTACCAAGTCGAGTACGCGCGTGAGGCGGTCAAGCGCGGTACGGCGAGTATCGGCGTTCGAACGGCTGATGGCGTGGTTCTGGCCGTCGATAAGCGGATCCGTTCGCCGCTGATGGAACGGTCGTCGGTCGAGAAGATCCACAAGGCGGACGACCACGTCGGTATCGCGAGCGCGGGCCACGTTGCCGACGCCCGGCAGTTGATAGATTACGCCCGCCAGAGGGCCCAGATCAACCGGCTGCGCTACGAGGAACCCATCGGGGTCGAGGCGCTCACGAAATCCGTCACGGACCACATCCAGCAGTATACGCAGCTCGGCGGCGCGCGCCCGTTCGGCGTCGCGCTGATCATGGGTGGGATCGAGGACGGGCACCCCCGGCTCTACGAAACGGATCCGAGCGGGACGCCCTACGAGTGGAAAGCCCTGGCTGTCGGGGCGGATCGCTCGGACATCCAGGAGTACCTCGAGGAGCACTACGACGAAGGGGCCGACCTCGACGGCGGGATCGACCTGGCGCTCTCGGCGCTGGCGCAAGTCAATGACGGCTCTCTGGCACCGGAGACCGTCGGTATGTCCACCATCGGCATCGACGCCGGGTTCGAGCTCCTCGACGACACCGACATCGAGGAGCACCTCGAGGCGCTTGACCTGCTCGCGGACGAGGACGAGACCGAGGAATAACCCCTCGGGGAAATCCCTTTTACCCCCGGCTCGGTACCGCCGGCCATGATTTCTCTCGATGAAGCCGTGACGGCCAGACTCGAGTCCCACGGCGCGCGGTTCGAGGTTCTCGTGGACCCCGACGCCGCCCTCGCGATCAAGCGGGACGAGTTCGACGGCGATCTCACGGACGTCATCGCTGCCGAGGACGTGTTCGAGGACGCCTCTCGCGGGGATCGGCCCGCCGAAACCGACCTGGAGGACGTGTTCGAGACGACCGATCCGCTCGAGATCATCCCCGAGGTCATCAAGCGCGGCGAGATCCAGATCACGGCTGAACAGCGCCGCGAGATGCAGGAACAGAAGCGCCGGCAGCTCATCAACACCATCGCGCGGAACGCCATCAACCCGCAGATGAACGATGCGCCGCACCCGCCGGACCGCATCGAATCGGCCCTCGAGGAGACCGATTTCCGGGTCGACCCGATGGAACCGGTCGAGACGCAGGTCGACGAGGCGCTGGATGCCCTGCGTCCGGTCATCCCGATCCGGTTCGAGGAGATCACGATCGCGGTCCAGTTCCCGGCCGACCACGCTGGCGCGGCCCAGGCCCAGGTCCGGGAGTTCGGCGAACTCGTCCGCGAGGAGTGGCAGCCCGACGGGTCGTGGGTCGGGGTCCTCGAGTTCCCGGCCGGGATGCAGGACGAGTTCTACGACCTGGTCAACGAACTCTCGTCCGGCGAGGCGGAGACGAAGATCATCAAGGACGAGGAGGACCTCTGAGCGGACGCTCCGGCTACCGCGTCGGCGGCTCCGAGATCGATCAAGACCGAGCTACTGCCCAAGTAGCGCTACCCTCCGCGCTGCCGCTCCAACCGGCTCTCCGGCCGAGTACGCCTCCCCCGGCTAGAACTCCTCGACGTGTGGACGGACGTCGACCTCGAGCGACCAGGCCGACCGGTCCTGTTCGACGAGGTGCCAATAGGTCTCGGCGATGGCGTCGGGATCGAGGAAGCGCTCCTCGTCGCGGTCCGGATACCGGTCGGCGGCGCCGGGTGTCAGGATCTGGCCGTCGATCACGACGTGGGCGACATGGATGCCGTGGGGGCCGAGGTCCCTGGCCATCGATTCTGCCAGGCCGCGGACCGCGAACTTCGCGGCCGAGAACGCGGCCGCCCCGTCGTTGCCCCGGACGGACGATGTCGCACCGGTGAAGAGCACCGTCCCGCCGTCGCCCGCCAGCATATCGCCGACGGCGTGCTGTGAACACCGCATCCCGCCCAGCGGGCCGACCCGGAGGGCGTGTTCGAACTCTGCGGGCTCGAGGTCGCGCAGCCCCTTCCAGGCGCCGCCGCTGGCGTGGTTCACGAGGACGTCAACCGGGCCCAGTTCCCTGTCGATGACGTCGAAGGCGTGGTCGATGGCTTCTACCGAGGCCAGATCGGTCGGGACGGTCGTGACCGTAACACCGTGCTCGTTCCGCAGTGTCGATCCGAGGGACTCGAGATACCCTTCGGTTCGGGCTAATAGCGCCAGGTCCACGCCCTCGGTCGCGAAGCGGTGAGCGACCGAGGCCCCGAGACCGGGGCCGACTCCGGCGATGACAGCTGTGTCCGGCATGCCGAACACACTGATTCCCTTCCGCAAAAACGAACCGGCAACCCCGAAGTATCGAGGCCAGTCTCTAGCCCTTCTTGAAGCCGAGGAGGAACCCGCCAGTGAACCCCGCCCCGATCGAGAGTGTCGACAGGATGCTCATCGCCCAGGATGGGGGGGTGTTCGACGTCGCCGACTCAGTCACTTTAACGGCTCCCGCCGTGAGTTTCTCCCAGTCCACGCTGAGGATCTGGCGGGACTCGAGGAACTTGAAGAGAGCCAGTTCGAGGCCGATAATCACGGCGATCAGTTTGGCCACCTTCTTGGCGGCGAACCCGATGACGCCACCGATCACCGCCCCGCCCCCGAATTCGAGCCCGAGCTGCTGGGCGTTGATGTCGACCATACGTCCCGTGCGGCCGGGGAGGTAATGCGCTTTGTGGCTGGTTCCCACGCCCGCGGTCAGCGCGCCCATTTAAATATTCGCGGTCCTAATACTTCTCCCGAGTGTCGGATCAACGCACGGAGCCGGCGGTGGTGGCCCAGCGTGTCGAGGACGGCGAGCCGGATACGGCCGAGATCATCGAGCTGGCCCGGGCCGCCGGCTACAGCATCGAGGGCGTCCTCACCCAGACCCGCACTGAGGATCCGGAGTACAACCTCGGCGCGGGCAAGGTGTCCGAACTGGTCGACCTCGTGCAAGACACTGGTGCCGCGACAGTCATCCTTGACAACCGGACCGGCCCCTATCAGACGTACAACCTGGGACAGGAGCTCCCGGCGGGGGTCGAAGTCGTCGATCGGTTCACGCTCATCCTGCAGATCTTCGGCCAGCGGGCCCAGTCCCGGAAGGCCCAGCTCCAGGTCGAACTCGCCGAACTCCGCTACGAACTCCCGCGCGTCGAGGCCAAGGTCAGCCTCGCCCGGCGCGAGGAGCATCCCGGGTTCATGGGCCTCGGTGAATACGACGAGAGCCGGGAGCAGGACATCAAGGCCCGGATCAGCCGGATCCGCGACGAGCTCGAAAACATCGAGAAGACCGACGAACAGCGCCGGGACCAGCGACGGGCCTCCGGCTTCGATCTCGTGGCCCTGGCCGGTTACACCAACGCGGGGAAGTCGACGCTACTCCAGCGGTTGGCGACCGATCTCGAGGTCGGGGAGAACGAGGACCGGCACCCGGATCTCGCCCGCACCGCCGAGGCCCAGGACCGGCTGTTCACGACGCTGGGCACGACGACCCGGCGACTGGACCTCGATCGACGCCAGGCGCTCGTGACCGACACCGTGGGGTTCATTTCCGATCTGCCCCACTGGCTGGTGGAGTCGTTCAAGTCCACGCTCGATTCGGTCTATCAGGCGGACCTGGTGTTGCTCATCGTCGACGTCACGGATCCGATCGAGGAGATCCGGGAGAAACTCGTCACCTGTCACGACACGCTCTACGAGCGCAACGAGGCCCCGATCGTCACCGTGTTGAACAAGATCGACGCGATCGACGACGAGGAGCTGGCGGAGACGCGGGCGGCCCTCTCGGCGCTCGCTCCGGAACCAGTCGCGATCAGCGCCGAGGAGGGCACGAACATCGAGGCGCTCAAAACCCGGATCGAGGCCGAGCTGCCGGCACACGAGCGCGAACGGCTCGTGCTGCCGCTCACCGACGACGCGATGAGCGTGGTGTCGTGGGTCCACGACCACGCCTACGTCGAGGCGGAGGACTACGCGGGAGACGAGGTCGTCCTCGATTTCCAGGCCCGTCCGTCGGTCATCCAGCAGGCCCGCGCGAAGGCGGAGGCCCTGGCGCCGGCGCCCGAGACGTAACTGGCGAGCGGGTCGCCGGCCGCGACGTCCCAACCTTCAGCCGCCGAGCGCCAGTTCCCGAAGCCCCGACCCGTCGGCCACGAACACCTTTTCGAGCCCCTCTCCGTGGAGGTCGGTGCCGCAGTCCCCATCCTCGATCCCGAACCGCACGCTGTCGGCATCGGTGACCCGCGCTCCGGCGAGCACGTCGACGCCAGCTTCGAAGACCGGACCGGGCAGGAACGAGGCGGTCGCGCCGATCATCACGACCGTCGGCACGTCTGTCGCGAGCCGGAGATACCGCCGCAGCCCGCCATAGAGCAGTGCCGAGCCGGTCACGAACAGCAGGTCGACATCGGTGAAGGCCGTCCGGGCGCTCTCGGGCTCGAAAACTTGGACTGATACCCCTTCGGGCGGGTCGAGGGCCCCGACGGGTTCCCGTTCGATCACCCGGACCTCGACGTCGTCGAACTTGCGGAACGCGGCCCGGAAGAGCCCCACCGAGGCGATCCGATCGACGCTCGGATCGAGCGCCGCCATGGGGTCCCCCGCGGTCCAGTCGATCGCGCCGACCGCTCGTGCATTCATGGCCGCGATGCCGAGCGAAGCGGCTACTGGATCATCGGCTGGGGGCTCGAATGCCCACCTCGAGAGGTCCCCGGCCGTGTCCGGCGGATTCAGATCGGTGTTGCCGGCCGGACGATGGGCCACCCCCATCCCGGCCTCGGGGCCGCTCAGCTCCACACCGACCAGCCGCTCGCCGACCGTCGTCCCGGCCACCCGGGCGTCGGATCGGCGCTCGCCGAGGGCCGCTTGGACCCGCCGTAGCAGGTCTCGGTCCGCGCTAGTCGGCGTCATCGGCGGACCCCCTCGATCGTCGCCCGCTGGGAAACCCGCGTCTGCTCGTGGGCCTCCGGGTCACTCGAGGGCCTGTTTGGTCTTCTCGATCACTCGCACGTCCTCGATCGCGGTGTCGGGATACGACCCGTCCTCGTGTTTCTCCGCGGCCTTCACCATGTCCCAGACGACGTTCAGCCCCGTCGTCACGCCCTCGAGGGCCTCCAT
>CAZKPC010000036.1:0-16032 GCA_964554565.1 uncultured Halobacteriales archaeon | reverse complement strand
TTCGATGAGCTCGACGCCATCGCGCCGAACCGGGGCAACGAGGACGGCAACAACGTCTCCGAACGGGTGGTTAACCAGCTGCTCACGGAGCTCGATGGCCTCGAGGACATGGAGAACGTCATGGTCGTCGCGGCGACCAACCGCCCGGACATGATCGACCCGGCCCTGATCCGCTCGGGGCGGTTCGACCGCCTCGTGATGATCGGCGAACCCGAGGTCGGCGGCCGGGAGGAGATCCTCCGTATCCACACCGAGCCGATGCCGCTGGCGGCCGACGTCAGTCTCCGGGAGCTCGCCGAGGTCACCGAGGGCTACGTCGGGTCGGACCTCGAGAGCATCGCCCGGGAGGCGGCGATCGAGGCCCTCCGGGACGACCCCGAGGCCGACGAAGTCGAGATGCGGCACTTCCAGAAGGCCATGGAGAGCGTCCGGCCGACGATCACCGACGACATTCTCGACTTCTACGAGCGGATGAAAGAGGAGTTCAAGGGGTCGGCCGGCCCGGCGGACCGGACGCCCGGCGGCCGGATCGGGTTCCAGTAGCCCCCGACTCAGTAGATCAGTTCGTCGCTGTTGTCGACCATGTAGAGCGTTCGCGCCGCGATGTTCACGGCGTGGTCGCCGATCCGCTCCAGGTCGCGGATCGTGAGCAGGAGCCGCTGGACGTCGGTCATGAGGCGTTCGATCGCTTCCTCGTCGCCGCCTGCCTCGAGCTGCGTCTCGATCAGGTCCCGGACGACCACCTGGCTGGCGCGCGTGCAGTCGGAATCGATGTCGTCGTCGCGCTCGGCGATGTCGAAGCAGGCGTCGGTGTCCTCCTCGTCGTAGGCGGTCATCGCCTCTTCGACCATCTGATGGACGGCCGTCCCCAGCCCCTGGATGTCGACGTCCGGGAAGACGTCGCGGTTGGCTTCCAGCGCGTAGTCGCCGAGGTTCACCGCCAGGTCGGCGATCCGCTCGAGGTCCGTGATGATCTTGAACGAGGCGGCGATGAACCGGAGGTCGCCGGCGACGGGCTGCTGGAGGGCCAGCAGGTCGATGCAGTCCTGCTCGAGCTGGAGGTAGAGCTCGTTGATCTCGTCGTCGCCCTCGATGACCTCCCAGGCCAGGTCGTCGTCCTTCTCCTCTAGCGCGGCTAGGCCGAGGCGGAGCCGTTCGAGCACGATCTCGCTCATGTAGAGGACGTTCTCTCGCAGGTCCGCCAGCTGCTCGCGGTAGCTTTCGCGGGGCATGGTCAGCCGAACTTCCCGGTGATGTAGTCCTCGACGCGCTGGCTCGACGGGTTCTCGAAGATCCTCTCGGTGTCGTCGAACTCCTCGAGGGTACCCCCGGTCAGGAACACGCCGGTCTTGTCGGAGATGCGGGCTGCTTGTTGCATGTTGTGGGTGACGATGATGACGGTGAAGTCCTCGGCGAGCTCCTCGATCAGGTCCTCGATCTTGGAGGTCGCCACTGGGTCGAGAGCGCTCGCGGGTTCGTCCATGAGAATGACCTCCGGATCGGTCGCGATCGCCCGAGCGATGCAGAGCCGCTGTTGTTGGCCGCCGGAGAGCTCGAGCCCGGACTGGTCGAGCTGGTCGCGGACTTCGTCCCAAAGGGCCGCTCGTTTCAGGGACTCCTCGACGATGGCGTCGTAGTCGCCGTCGATGTCCTGGATCTCGAGGCCATAGGTGACGTTCTTGTAGATGGTCTTCGGGAACGGGTTCGGCTTCTGGAAGACCATCCCGACGCGCCGGCGGAGGGCCACTGGGTCCACGTCCTCGTCGTAGACGTTCTTGCCGGCCAGGTAGAGGTCGCCCTCGACCCGGGCTGACTCGATCCGGTCGTTCATGCGGTTGATGCACCGCAGGAACGTCGACTTGCCACAGCCCGACGGGCCGATGAGGGCCGTAACGCTCCGTTCCGGGACCGCCAACGAGATGTCCTGGAGGGCTTGATCGTCGTCGTACCAGACACTGATCCCCTTGGCTTCGACGACCGGAGCGCCCAGCTGTCGTTCCTCCTCGGTCCCTTCGGCGAGGCCCGCGGTGACGTCGGTCTGAATCAGCTGTTCGTCCTCCTCCTCCGAGGGCGCCGTCCGGGGCTCCTCCCGGCTCATGGTCGCCTCGAGCTGCCAGGGGTGAGTCGCCGATGCGGAGCCATTAGTCGTGGTGTCATGCTTCCCGTTCAAACTTGTTGCGCAGCACGATCGCGGCCGAGTTCATGGCGATGAGGATCACGAGCAGGACGATCACGCCCGCGGGCAGCGCCTTCTGGTAGAAGTCCGGCCCTGCGAAGGTCGTCGCCCAGACGAAGATCTGGAGCGGCATCGCCACGACCCGGGATTCGAGGCCCGTCGGCAGGTCGGCGACTTGCGCCGCCCCGATGACCAACAGCGGCGCGGTTTCGCCGATCGCCCGCCCCAACGCGAGGATCGTCCCCGTCAGGATACCGGGGAACGCCTCGGGGAGGACGACGTTCTTGATCGTCTGCCAGCGGGTCGCGCCCATGCCGTAGGAGGCGTCCCGGAGCCCGTCGGGGACCGAGCGGACGGCTTCCCGCGAGGAGATGATCACGATCGGCAGGATCAGGAGGGCCAGCGTGAGTCCGCCAACCAACACCGTGCCGGGTGCGGAGTCGAGGTAGGTGATGAACAGCCCGAGCCCGAGCAGCCCGTAGACCACGCTCGGCACGCCGGCGAGGTTCGAGATGTTGACGTCGATGATCCGGGTCAGCTGGTTGTTCGGCGCGTACTCCTCGAGGTAGACGGCGGCGCCGACGCCGAGCGGGAAGGCGACGAGCGCGACGATGAGCATGAGCATTACGGAGCCGACCATCGCCGGGTAGACCCCGGCCTGCGTGGCGTCGTTGTTGTGATTGCTGGTCAGGAACTGCCAATCGACCCAGGATTGCGGGCCAGCGAAGGCCAGCAAATCAGTTACGACCAGGCCGAGGACGAGCCCCCCGACGAGGACCACCGGGAGGAGCAAACCCGCCCGGTTCGGCCGGTCCTCACGGATGACGACCGCCGCGTAGACCCCTGTCGGGACCAGCGCGAACACCGCGAGGACGGTGGCCGGCGTGGCCGTCACGCCGATCAGTGGCCCTACGAAAGCCGCCGCGACGGCGGTGGCGAGCACCCCACCCGCTGCCAGGCGACCCGCGTCGCCGTCCGGCCACCGTCGACGGGCGTAGCCCCCCACGATGAAGGCGGCGGGCCCGCCGAGGGTGAGGACCAGTATCAGCCAGTCGGCCGGCAGGACCGGGAGTCCGCTCACGGCTCCGGGTACGAACCACAGCGAGGCCAGGAAAGCCGCGAGGACGGCGAGCAGCTTGCCGGTCCAGGGGAGCTCGTGTTGGCGCTCCAGCGCCACGACGACGCCGAACGGCAGCCCCAGAGCCAGCAGGTATCCGAGCCAGGTCACCGGCGACACGACGTCGATGAAGAGCATGGTGGCGCCGGCACCGAACAAGAGCCCCAGCACCGGCACGCCGGCGCCGATCGCGCCGACGGTAACGCCCCGCGGAGTCTCTCGACGGAGCCACCACCCCACGCCCAGGCTCGGGAGCCCGAAGGTCACGAGGAGCGTGAGATACCACCCCGGATCGGCCGTCTGTGGCTGGACGGCGTCGTAGGTCACGAGCGCCAGCAGGATCGCCAGCGCGACCAACCCGATCAGGGTGGACGCCAGCAGGAGGTACCGGAAGACGATCCCGGCGCGGCGCGAGACTTCGCCGAAGCCCTCGGCCGTGTAGCCGCGGTCGATCCCGGCGGCCACTACTCGTATTCCTCCCGGAACCGGGCCGCGATCAGGTCACTGATGATGTTCATCGCCAGCGTCATCACGAAGAGCGTGATACCGATGGCGAACAGGCTGCGGTAGGCGAGCCCGCCGCCGGTGATATCGCCGAACAGCAGCTGAACCATGGCCGCGGTCATGGGTTGGATGGACTCGAGGTAGACCGACAGCGTGCCGGTCGTGGGAATCGGGATCGAGAGGCCGCCGATCGTCAGGGCGCCGAAGTCGGGGATCTTCGGCGTGGAGCCGGCGGCCAATGTAACCGCCATCGTCTCCCCGATCGCCCGCGAGATGGCCAGGATGAACGAGGCGGCGATGCCGGAGACGGCGGCCGGGACGACGACTTTCAACGAGACGTCGATCTTGGTCCCGCCGAGCCCGTAGCCGGCCTGCCGGAGGTTATCGGGCACCGCGGCTATCGCGTCCTCGGAGATGGACGAGACCATAGGGATGATCATGATCCCGACGACGATCGAGGCGGACAGCGCGTTGAAGAAGTCGATGTCCGGAAAGAACACCTCGAGCGCGGGCGTGATATACTTGAGCGCGAAGAAACCGTAGATGACCGTCGGTACCCCGGCTAGGATCTCCAGCGCGGGTTTGAGGTAGGCGCGGGTTCGGTTGCTCGCGTACTCCGAGAGGTAGATCGCCGTTGCCAGCCCGAGCGGAAGTGCGATGGCCGCCGAGCCGACGACGATCACTAGGGTCCCGGCGACGAGCGGCAGGACGCCGAACGTCTGGTCCGCGATCGACCAGCGCGTGCCGGTGAGGAACTCGAGCACGCCGGCGGTCGGGCCATCGACGCCCACCAGCGGCGCCGTGATGGTGAAGAACTTCGCGGACTCGGTGAGGAGCACCAGGATGATACCCAGCGTCGTGAGGATCGAGATGGAGGCGCAGGCGAAGAAGAACGACCGGGCGAGCAGTTCCCGCGGGGAGTTCTCGGTGCGTCGCGTGAGGTCCTCCCCGGGTTGGCTGCCCATTTATCAGTTCAGCTGAGTCCAGGCGGTCCCATCACTTGGCCGTTTCCAATGCAGCCTGACGAGCCGCTGCCAACGGGTCAGAGGTACGGCTCCAGCTTCGCGAGCTGGTCCTGCATCTCCTGCTCGGTGTTCGGTACGTAGCCGACCTCGTCGGCGACGATCTCCTGACTGGTGGTGTTCTTCACGAAGAACTCGGCGAACTCCCGGACCTGTTGTTTGTTCTCGAGCGAGGAGACCGAGGGGTAGGTGAAAAGGGGTCGCGACAGCGGGGTGTACTCGCCGTTCTTCGCGTTCTCGAGAGTTGGCGATACGCAGCCGTCACCGTCGTCGATCGAGAGCGCCCTGACGGCGTCCTTGTTGTTGATGAAGAACGCGAACCCGAAGTAACCGACGGCGTATTGGTCGTTTTGGACGCCCTGGATGATGGTCCGGTCCTGTTCGGTGGCCTGCAGGTCGGAGGTGTGCTCGTTCTCCTCGCCGATGATCTCCTCGTTGAAGTAATCGAACGTGCCGGAAGCCTCAGTCGGGCCGAAGCGGTTGATCTCCTCGTCGGGCCAGTCGCTGTTGACGTCACTCCACTCGGTCGCCCCATCGGCGACCCACAGCTGTTCGAGTTCCTCGACCGTGAGGCAGTCGACCCAGTCGTTGTCGTTGTTCACGACCACGGTCAACGCGTCAGTCGCGACCTTGAGTTCCACCCACTCGACGCCGTTGTCCGAGCAGAGCTCCTGCTCGGCGTCCTTGATCGGTCGGGAGGCGTTATTGAAATCCGTATCTCCCGTGCAGAAGTGGTTCTGGAACCCGCCGCCGGAGCCGGTCGACTGGACCGAGATCGTGACATCGGGGTGGTTCTCCTGGAACGCCTGTTTCATCTGGGTGGCCAACGGGAAGACCGTCGATGACCCCGCGATCGCGATACTGCCTGAGAGCCCCGTCCCGTCTGTCGAGGCCCCGTTGCCGCCGCTGCCATCGCCGCCGGACTGGGTCGCACAGCCGGCCAACGCGGCGAGTCCGGCCGCCACGGTTCCTGTCACGAAAGATCTCCGCGAGGGTCGATTTCTCCGGTCAGTCGCCATCGTGTATTGGTGTGATCGATCGAAGTAAATACATGACTATGATAACTATATAGTTCTACGTTTGTTATCCATTACCATCCTTTCTCCTGGGGAGAGAGCTAGTAAATCGGCAGCCTCCGGGGAGTTAGGTTTCGAGATCGATCGACCTTGTTCTCTGTAGTTGGGCCGAAATACAATCAAATAGTCGGGATCTCTCCCGGTTCTGTGAATACATATATAGAAAAACGTAACTTTATATTCTCCCAGGCTTGCGCTTCGCCCATGGAGACCCGGAAGGTCCAGATCACCGGGGGGTCGACTTATACGGTCTCGCTCCCGAAGGAATGGGCGCGGGACAACGCTGTCGAAGCCGGTTCGACCGTCGCGTTCTATCCCGACGGCGAGTCGCTGGTCGTGACGCCGGGGGAGGCTGACGCCCCCACCGAGGGCACGCTCGACATCTCCGAGATGGCCTCCGAACACCTCGTCCGGGCGGTGATGACGATGTACGTCAGTGGCTTCGACGTGATCGCGCTCGAGGCCGACCGGATCACCGCGGAGCAGCGCCGCGCCATCCGCCAGGCCACCCAGAGCCTCGTCGGCCTCGAAGTCCTCGAGGAGACCGCCGGCCGCGTCGTGATCCAGGACCTGCTGGATTCCTCGGAACTGTCGATCACGAACGCCATCGACCGCATGCGGCTCATAGCCCGGTCGATGCTCGAGGACGCCGTCACCGCCCTCGCCGAGAACGACGACGACCTGGCTCGGGACGTCATCCACCGGGACGACGACGTCGACCGGCTCTGGTTCGTCGTCTCGCGGACCTTCCGGGCAAGTCTGCGGGCGCCCTCCGCGGTCGAGGAGCTCGGCCTCCCGCGGGAGGTCTGTTTCGACTACCACTCGAGCGCGCGCCAGCTCGAGCGCATCGCGGACCACGCCGCCAAGATCGGTCAGCTCACCCTCGATCTCGAAGCGATCCCGCCGGAGGTCGTCGAGGCGCTGGAGGCGCTGCACGAGGAGGCTTCCGGCGTGATGGACACGGCGATGGACGCGCTCACCCACGAGGACTCCGATCGGGCCACGGCTCTCGCCAACGAGGCTCGGGAATCGATCCTCGGGATCGACGCCCACGCCCGGGAGATCGACGCCCTCCTTCGTGACTTGGAGCCCCAACAGGCCCGGAACCTGGGGCTGATCGTCGACTCCCTGTCCCGGACCGCGGACTACGGTGGAAACATCGCCGAAACCGCGCTCCAGAAGGCCGCTCCGAGCCCTTGATCGTTGATACTCGGTTCCGTCAGTAGCCCAAGTCGGCGTCGACCGCGTTCTCCGCGTCGCCCTTGAGGATCGCCCGGGCCACGTTCTCGACGCCGGCCTGCTGTCCGCGCTCGCTGATGCCGGGGACCCGCGAGGAGTTGTGTGGACAGCCGAGCACGTTCGGCAGCTCCAGGAACGGGTAGTCGGGATCGAACTCCTCGTCCTGGCCCGGCTCGTCCCACCAGACCTCGAGACCGGCTTGGAACTCCGGGTTGGCTTCGAGGTGCGCGTAGAGGTCCGCTTGGTCGATGAGTCCGCCGCGACCGACATTGATCAGCATGGCGTCCGCGGCCATCCAGCCTACCGCCTCGGCGTCGATCATGCCCTCGGTCTCGGGCGTGAGCGGCGCCGCGAGTACGGCGCCGTCGGCCTGCCGGAGCACGTGTTCGAGGTCGTCTGGGGTCCCGAGGAACGAGACGTCCATATCGGATTCGCCGCTGCGGTTCACGGCCAGGACCTCGACCCCGAGGGGCTGGAGCCGCCGCGCGGCGGCCTCGCCAACCGCGCCGAAGCCGACGATCGCACAGGTCGAGCCGTCGACCTCGAGGTTCTCGGCGAACTGGTTCCACTCTCCCCGCTGGAGGTTCCGGTGTTCGATCAGTAGCCGTTTGGCGAGCGCGAGGTAGAGCGCGAGAACGTGTTCGCCCATCGGTTCGGCGTAGGCCCCAGCGTTCGAGAAGACCTGGACGCCATCGGGCAGGCGTTCGAGGGGGAAGTGGTCGACGCCGGCGCTGACGGCCTGGACGACCTGCCCGTCCTGGAGTGCCGCGAACGCTGCGTCCGACAGCTCCTGCTCCGGCCGGAACGTCAGCAGCGCGTCGGCCTCGGCGACCGCCGCCGGATGGGCGTCCGGCTCGACGTCATCGAGATACGACGCATCCACCTCGTCCGGCAGCGCGGTTTCGATCGCCCGCCGGCGGTCAGCGTCGGCCTCGTACGTGACCAGCAGCGTTTCCTCGGCCATGGGCACCCGTGGCCGGCCGACCTGCTAAAGCCCGGTGGACTGCTCGCCGGAGGAAGGACCGCGGTTTCGGCTCAGTCTTCGAGGAGGACTGCGTTGACCTGGCCGGACTGGCCGGGCCGCGACGTGACGCGGGCTCGCCCTTCGCTGGTTTCGATGACGGCGCCTTTCGTGACGATGTTCCGCCGGACGTAGTTCGGGTTCGCCGGGTTCTCGACGACGTCGTCGATCGTCGCTTCGACGGTCTCGCCGCCGGTGGCGACGTGGGCGACATCGGCAGCGAGCGCACGACGCTTCTCGGCGTTCCCGCGGACGTCGATCACGCGGATCCGCGGTGCCCCGACTTCCGTCTCGGCGGGGCCGCGCCCCAGCTCGTGTTTACGCTTCTTGCGAGCGTGCCGTCGGCGGCCACCGGAGGGTTTGGACGCCGAGCGGCCCTGGAATTTCATGGGGAAGTTTAGCCTTGGTGGCGTACTAAAGGGGTTCGGTCGACCGCGGACCGCAACGGGTATGTCGACGCCAGGAGCCCGTTCGGCCATGTCGCTCCGGGCCGTTGTGGCTGCACCCTTTCGCGGCCGCGGCCGCGATCGCCTTCCCGAAAGCGAGTTCGTCGTCGGGCTCTCGCTCGACCGCGGCTGGTATTCGCCGGATCAGGCCTCGCGGGTGGTCGATATCGCGGTGGGTCGAGGGTTATTGACCCGGGACGGGGACACCCTCGAGCCGAGCTTCGAGGTGGGCAGCGTCGAGATCCCCGCGGGCTTTACTCCCGACGAGGAGCTGCTCCGTTCGCCGTCCCCGTTCGAACAGGTGCTGGACGCGTTGGTGGACGCGGGGCACGAGAAGCAGGAGGCCGTGGCCGGCATCAACCGGCTCCAGGCTGACGCCGGCCTCACGGTCGGGGCCGCGGCCGTCCTCTACGCCCGCCGTAATGCCGTCGAGGTGCCCGAAGCGGCGGCGGCAGCGCGGGCGGAACTCGTCGAGCAGTGATGGACGACCGATTGGAGGACGGTCGACGGATCGCGCAGCTGCTCGCCTCGGAGCTCGACGGCCGAACCGACCGGGGACTGGACCGCGTGGCCGTTTCGGATGCGGAGCCCGATGTCGAACCCACGAGTGACGGGGTTCGGGCCTTCGACGTCTCGGAGTGCGGCGACCTCGTGGCTCGGGTCCTGGTCCAGCCCGAACAGGTGCTCGTCGAGATACCCTCGCTCACTGAGGTCGCCGAGGCGGCCGCCGCCGAGAACGGCCTCGAGCTTCTTCAGCCGCCTACGGGCGCGGCTCGGGTGATCGTTCCCGACGGGGCCACCGTCAAGCGGGTCGTCCCGGTCGTTCGCGCCATTCTGGGGCCGTGACCCGCGGTCACTGTAGCCCGTCGATGAGGGCCGGTAGCTCCTCAGGGAGGTCCTCGTATCGGACGTGCGCGGCCGCCCGGCTGTCCGGATCGGGTCCGTCCCCGTGGAGGACCTGGATCGCCCGACAGCCGGCGGCGGTGGCGCCCCCGATGTCGGCGGTGACGTCGTTCCCGACGTAGACGAGCGTTTCCGCGGTGACACCGAGCTCGTCGATCAGCGCCTCGAAAGCCCGCGGATCCGGCTTGCCCGCGGACAGTTCGCCGGAAATCAACACGGCATCGAACGCCGATGTGAGGCTGAGCCGCTCGAGCTTGCTCCGTTGGGCCCGGACCGGACCGTTCGTCAACAGGCCGACGCGGTAGTTCTCCCGGAGCTGGGCTATCAACGCCCCCACTCCCGGTAACGGTTGCAAGGCGTCGTTCACGGCCCGGCGGTACGCCGCCGCGAGCGCGGCCGGCTCCACCTCGAAGTCGGTCTCCTCGAGCAGCGTTTCGAACACCGGGGTCCGCGTGTCGCTGGTCAGATTGGCCCGGTGGGCCTCTCGGTACGCCGGCCGTGTCATCCACTCGGCGATCGCGGGTGCGCCCACCGAGGCGGCCGCCTCGGCGAGCAGGCTCGCCCGGTCAGGCTCGGTCACGCAGAGCGTATGATCGAGGTCGAACCCAACCCCCGCGATCGACACGGGTCTTCCTGGACGACGGGGCCGAATAAACCTGCTGTCGGTGAGGAGCGCGACCCGACGGCGACGAGGAGCCCCACCAGCCAGCGGTTCCGCGCACAAACGGGGTTCATCGACCCGTGCGCGCTCCCGTGCGGAACCCTTGTGAGGGGGGACTGCGAGTGGTCGGGCATGACCTTCTTCGACCGGCTCGCCGACCGCATCTCGGCGGCCGACAGCGTCCTCTCGGTGGGGCTGGACCCACAGCTCGATCGATTGCCGGAGCGGCTTCTGGAACATGACCTGCCCCGGTGGGCGTTTAACCGCCGCATCATCGACGCCACCCACGAGCACGCGGCCGCGTTCAAGCCCAACACCGCGTTCTACGAGGACGCCGAGGGCTGGCGGAGCCTCGTCGAGACGGTCGCGTACGCCGAAGGCCAGGACGTCCCCGTTCTGCTCGACGCGAAGCGGGCCGACGTCGGGCCCAGCGCCCGCCAGTACGCCGAGCTGTTGGAGCTGGCGGACGCGATCACCGTGAACCCGTATCTGGGCCGTGACTCCCTGGGCCCGTTCCTCGCCCGTGAATCGGCGGGCGTCTTCGTGCTCTGCCGGACCTCGAACCGTGGCGGGGCGGACTTCCAGGACCTGGAACTGGCGGACGGGGAGCGACTGTACGAACGGGTCGCCGACCGCGCTGCTGCCTGGAACGAGTCCGGCAACGTGGGCTTGGTCGTCGGCGCCACGGCCCCCGAGGAACTCGAGGCGATCAGGGAGCGGGTCCCGGAGCTGCCGTTCCTGGTGCCGGGTGTCGGGGCCCAGGGGGGTGACGTGGCGGCCGCCGTGACACACGGGCTGGCGGATGGTGTCGGCCTCGTCAACTCCTCGCGTGGGATCATCTACGCTGGCGAGGACGAGGACTTCGCGAGCGCGGCGGGGCAGGCGGCCAAACGGCTCAAGCGCCGGCTGAACGAGTACCGGCTACCGGACTGAGGGGCGGATCAGAGCTGCCGCCCGCCGCCCGGCCCCGCGCAGTTCGTACAGACGCCCATCGCGGACTCCCAGTGATCATCGCACACCAACGCCCCGCAGCTGCTACACTGGAAGCGGGCCGGCGCGGTCCCACAGATCTGACAGGGTCCGCTGACGCTCATGCGCACGGGTAAGGGCCACAGCGACAAGATTCCCCGGTCCATTCGGGTCCGGGAACGCTATGGGGATCCACCCGTAAGGGGCGGGCGTGACTCGGTCGCCGCTCCTCCTGGCGATCGCCGCGGTGCTGGCCGGGACGGCCGCACTCTTCGTGGTCCTGGGGGCCGTGTTCAATCTCCTGCTCGCGGTGGTGGCTCTGCCATTTGGCGCCGCGGCTTACTTCCTCTGGTCCCACGCCACGGGCCGGCTCCAAGGCCGGATCCGTCGCCGGTTCGCGGGCCGGGAGGAGTTCGAGCACCGGCAGGCGACCGCCGACCCGGGCCGCCGCCGACACGCCGGCCCACGCGATCGGACTAGACGACGGACGGCGAACGAGGAGGGGGAGGCAGGGATGGACCGCGAGGCCGCCCTGAATGCGCTCGAGGTGGCTCCGGATGCTGACGCGGGGACGATCCGCCGGGCCTACCGGGACCGCGTGAAGGCCGTCCATCCGGACACGGACGGCGGCGACGAGGACGAATTCCGGCGCGTCCGGGCCGCCTACGAGCGGCTCACGGATCCCGAACGGGGGAAGGGTTAATTCGGCCCTCCCCTAACCGCGGGGCATGAGTGCCGACCGGTCCGTCCTCGAGCGCGCCATCGAGCGCGGCGAGGAGGAGGACGGTCCGATCGAGTTCAAGGAACGGCTCAGCCGGGACGTCCACCTCGCCGGGGGGCGCCTCGAGAGCCTGGCGGCGCAGCTCCGCCACCGGGTGCTGTCAGGTGACGGGACGGCGACCTACGTGATCGGCGTCACGGACGACGGGGGTCTGGCGGGCATCGACCCCGACGCCTTCTCCGAATCGATGGACGTCCTCTCCCTGCTCGCGGAGGAGGCCGGCGCCCATATCGAGGCCGTCGATACCTGGGGGGTTGGCGAGGACGGGCTGGTCGGCGTCGCCGAGATCCGGGACGGGAGCGTCCTCGAGATCGACGACGATCACATCGTGGTGGGGACCGCCGGCCACGTGGACCACGGCAAGAGCTCGCTGGTCGGGACGCTCGTGACCGGCCAATCCGACGACGGCGAAGGGGGCACTCGGGCGTACCTCGACGTGCAGCCCCACGAGATCGACCGGGGGCTGTCGGCGGATCTCTCCTACGGCGTGTACGGCTTCAGGGACGGCGAGCCGGTCCGGATGGACAACCCCGACCGGAAACAGGAGCGGGCTCGGGTCGTCGAAGCGGCCGACCGCCTGGTGTCCTTCGTCGATACCGTCGGCCACGAACCCTGGCTCCGCACGACCATTCGGGGCCTCGTCGGCCAGAAGTTGGACTACGGCCTGTTGGTCGTCGCTGCGGACGACGGCCCGACCCGGACGACCCGTGAACACCTCGGGATCCTGCTGGCCACCGAGCTCCCGACGATCGTGGCCATCACGAAGGCCGACCTTGTCGACGGCGCCCGGGCCGCCGAGGTCGAGCGCGAGGTCGAGCGGCTCCTCCGGGACGTCGGCCGGACCCCGCTCCGGGTGGATCGCCACGGCGTCGAAACGGCCGTCGAGGAGGTCTCGGCGGACGTGGTTCCGGTCCTGCAGACCAGCGCGGTCTCGGGCCGGGGGCTCGAGGAGCTCGATTACCTCTTCGAGCACCTCCCGAAGACGCGGGCCGAGGAGGGGGCGTTCCGGCTCTACGTCGATCGCTCCTACCAGGTGACCGGCGTCGGTCCCGTGGCCTCCGGGACCGTGAAGTCGGGCCGGGTGGCCGCGGGCGACGAACTGCTGTTGGGGCCGTTCCCGGACGGCTCGTTCCGGGATGTCGAGGCCCGGTCGATCGAGATGCACTACCATCGGGTCGATGAGGCGAAGGCCGGCCGGATCGTCGGGATCGCGCTCGCGGGTGTCGACGAGGCAGACGTCCAACGGGGCATGGTGCTGCTGCCGCGGGACGCGGACCCGACACCCGTCCAGGAGTTCGAGGCCGAGGTGATGGTCCTGAACCATCCCACGCGGATCGGCGACGGATACGAGCCGGTTGTCCACCTCGAAACCATCAGCGAAGCCGCGGCGTTCTACCCGCTCGACGGCCAACTGCTCCCGGGCGATTCGGGCCCGACCCGGCTCCGTTTCAAGTTCCGGCCGTACCTGATCGAGCCGGGCCAGCGCTTCGTCTTCCGGGAGGGCGAATCGAAGGGCGTGGGCACGGTCACGGACGTCACGCCGCTGGAGTAAGCGCGGGTCGACCGCGCGGCTCTGGCTCGGTCAGTCCTTTCTTGCAACCGGCCGACGCTATCGATCTTTCGTTGGCTACCGGGTCGACCACGGCGGGTCGGTCAGCTCCGAGAGCGACCCGACAGTATAGTCCGGCTCGGCGATGTTCCGCGGATGGCTGTCGTGCTCGAGCCAGACCGAGTTGACCCCGGCGGCGTTGGCGCCGGCGACATCAGACTCGAGGGAGTTCCCGATATGGACGACCCGATCCGGCGCGACGCCGAGCGCATCGAGGACCGTCCGGAACGGCTCGGGATCGGGCTTCGGGGCGGTGTCGTAGCCGGCGAACACCGTCGTGTCGAAGGCGTCGCGGACGCCCAGCGCCTCGAGCTTCGTGGTTTGCATGCCCGGCGCGCCGTTGGTGACGAGCCCGAGGGGCCGTTCCGCCCCTAGCGCCGTTAAAGCGGCCGGGGCCCCTTCGAGGAACGTCACGTTCCGGTGATCCCGCTCCGCCGCATAGGCTCTTGCGACGGCCCGCCCGAGCTCGGGATCCCGGCCCGCCGTCTCCGCGAGCGCTTCGAAGCACGCCGCCCGCTGGCCCTCCATGGTGTCGGCCTCGTCGGCGTGGTCGTCGAACACCGCGTAGTATTCATCGATCGTGAAGAACGGCTCGACCCCGGCGGCCTCGAAGGCGGTCGCGAGAACCTCTCGACCCGCTCGACGGTACCTGCAGAGCGTGTCGTCGAGGTCGAACAGGACGGCCTCCATCGAACGACTGTAGGGGAGCGCCCTCGAAAAGTCAGTCGGTCCGCCCCGCCGTGTAGCCGCCGTCCGTTTCCTCGGCGATCCCGAGCAGCACGAGCCAGTCGAGCAGGTCCCGGGTCCGGGTTTCCCAGACCTCGCGCCATCGGCTCCCGTCGCGCTGGCGCTCCCAGGGGCTGACGAGCGATTCCGTCCGGCTGGCCACGGTCTCGGCCGGCAGTGGACTGCCGGCCTCGAGGAGGACCGATCGGACCTCCTCGGCGCCGTAGACCGACTGCAGGAACCGGGTAGCCAGCTGGTCACGGTCGAGGTCGGTCCGGACCCGCGAGAACCCGGTCGGGCCCTCCTCGGCCAGGCCCAGGCCGCGCAGGAAATCGAGCCAGGTGGCCGCCGCGTCACGAGCAGCGAGTCCGAGGCGGTCCTGGAGGCGGGCACAGCAGTCGTTCTCCGGACTCGGGACCAGCGGCACCGCGTTCCGGGCGTCGCTGATAGCCTCGAGCGTGTCCGGGGGTGCCGGGAGTGGCTTGCGCCTCATCGCCCCCAACTGGCGGCCAGCCGCGCCTCGTCCGGCTCGCCGACGGTCGTCAAGCCGCCCCCGGCGACGTCGACGGTAACCGCGGCGGGGGCGAAGGCGTCCTCCAGGGCCGCCAGATCGCCCTCGACGGCCTCGAGGAGGTCGCCGAAGGACTTGCCGTCGTGCACGGTCGATCCGAAGGGCAAGTTGGCGGCGTGGTCGATCCGGGCATCGGCCAACAGGTGGGCGCGGCCGGCGTACGCGATCGCGTCGTTGACCCGGGCGACGGCGGTCCGCTCGGAGCCCGCCACCGGTGGCAGGGGGGCTACGCCGGTGACCGAGGCGATATCTCCGGGGTCGCCACCGAGATAGTCCAGCCGGTGCAAGGCGACCTCCGCCGTGCCAGCGGCCAAGGCGGTGGCCCCGGCCAGGCTCCCCGCCGGCGCGACGGCCAAGAACGTCCCGGCGGTGTCCACGCCGAGTTCGGACGCGATCTCGCCGGCCAACTCGGCGTCCGGCAAGCGGTCGGCCTCGATCGCGAGGACGGCGAAGTCGAACGTCTCCTCGGGGGCCTCCGCGACCGTGTGTGCGTCGTCCCGGAGCAGCTGCCCCGGTCCGCTGGCCCAACCGCCGTCGTTCGGGAGCCGCCAGGCGGTCCGCTGGCTGGCGAGCAGGGCCAGCGCCGGGTGATCGGTCGAGAGTTCGACGTGAGTGTGTGGGGCGTCGGCCAGGGAGGCAACCCGGGTCGCGACGGTGGCGAGGCCCCCGGTTTTGAGTTCGGCGAGGAGGAGCCCGGCCTCCAGCCCGCCGGGGGCGTTCACGCCGAAGTCGAGCACGATCGCCTCGTTGTCGAGGTGATGAACGCCGATCCCGAGCTCGTCCGCGAAATCGATGGCCTCGTCGACGAGCTCCGTCGCCGTCCGATTGAGGGGTTCCATGGCCCGTCCTGGGTCGCGCCGGAATAAAAACGAGCCCCTCCCGGCGGCCCGGAAGTGAAGGTGGACGGTCGGCGCCGTCCCTGGTCAATCGGGCTGGGACCTCGGCGGCCGCCCGAGCTCCCGTTCGACCGCGGCGACCTTCTCCCCTGCGTCGGCGTCGCTGGTCCGCTTGTCATCGATCTTTAGGACCGTGCTGACGCGATCGGCGTCAACGGCCCGGTGGGCGGCTTTGACGGCGGCGAAGAGTTCGTCGAGGTCCGTAGCTTCGATCACCGTGCCCATCGGGTTGGTTTCGTAGGTCACGTCGAAATCGTCGAGAGCGTCGACGGCATCGGCCACGTCGGCGGCCATAGAGCCGTCGGTGGCCGGCGC
>CAZKPC010000035.1:0-16250 GCA_964554565.1 uncultured Halobacteriales archaeon | reverse complement strand
AGCCGGCCGTCGGCCTCCACGAGGCGGTCGAGGAGGTCGATTTCGCGTCGCTCTACCCGAACATCATGATCGAGCACAACATCAGCCCGGAGACGGTCAACTGCGACTGTCACCCCGACCGGACGGACGTGCCGGAGCTGGACTACGGGATCTGTCCGGCGGAGGGCTTCGTGCCGGCGGTGCTCGAGCCGATGGTCGAGGACCGCCAGGCCATCAAGGCCGCCCTCGAGACGGCGTCGGGTGACCGCCGTGCAGCGCTCGACAACACCGCGGAGGCCATCAAGTGGATCCTCGTGTCGTGTTTCGGCTACCAGGGCTACCGGAACGCGAAGTTCGGCCGGATCGAGGCCCACGAGGCCATCAACGCCTACGCCCGGGAGCTGTTGCTCGACGCCAAGGCGACGGCGGAGGCGGGCGGCTGGGAGCTCGTCCACGGGATCGTCGACAGCATCTGGCTGGTCCGCCGCCGGTCCGACGCCACGCCGATCGACGAGCTCTGTGACCGGATCTCCAGGGCGGCCGGCATCGCCCTCGAGCACGAACACCGCTTCGAGTGGCTCTGCTTCGTGCCGCGGCGCGAGGAGGCCACGGGCGCGCTCAACCGGTACTTCGGGAAGCTGGCGAACCGGTCGGGGGCGAGCCGGGACGACTACAAGCTGCGCGGCATCGAGTGCCGCCAGCACAGCACGCCACCGTTCGTCGTCGAGGCCCAGCTCGACGGCATCCGGGCGCTCGACCGCGCCCGGGCGCCCGGACCGGTGTGTGACCGGATCGCGGCCCACCGGCGACAGCTGCTGGCCGGGGAGGTGCCGGCGGCGGACCTGGTGACCGCCACGCGGCCGTCCAAGCCGGCCGGGACCTACGACCGGGAGACCCACGTCGCCGGCGCGCTCCGCCGGGCCGAGCGGCTCGGCGTCACCTATCATCCGGGCCAGACGGTCCGGTACGTCGTGGTCGACGACGATCCCCGCCGCCCGGCTGACGGGGTCCGGCTCGACTTCGAGGACCTGTCGGCTTACGACCCGGCCTACTACGACCGCGAGCTCGTCCGGGCGGCCGAGAGCATCGTGTCGCCGCTGGGCTGGACGGCCGCCGACGTCCGCGAGCACCTCCGCGAGACGGCCGACGCGGACCTCGCGGCCTACGGGTGAGCGGGCGGCGGGACTTTTCTCGGCCTGGCGCCAACGGCCCGGTATGCCCACTGTCTACGTCGCCATGGAGGACGCCCTGACGATTGCCGAGGGCGAGGGCGAGGACTGGTCGGCCGACCGCCGGCTCCGGGACCGGCGGCTCGAGTGCGTCGCCGCGACGTCCGATGTGGTCGCCGTCGGCACGTTCGACGCGGGGCTGTTCCGCTCGACCTCGGGGGGCCGCGAGTGGACCCGGGTCCGCGAGGACCGGCTGCCCGAGTCAGTCATGTCTCTCGCCGTGAGCCCGCACGACCCAGAGGAGTGGTGGCTCGGCACCGAGCCCAGCCGCGTGTTCCGGTCGACCGACGCGGGCGCGACCTGGACCGAACGGCCCGGGCTCACGGACCTGCCGTCGGCCGACGAGTGGTCCTTCCCGCCGCGGCCCGACACCCACCACGTCCGGTGGATCGAGGTCGATCCCCACGACCCCGACCGGCTCTATCTCGGCATCGAGGCCGGCGCGTTCGTGCTCTCCGATGACGCCGGGACCACCTGGCGCGACCGGCCCGAGGGCGCCCGGCTCGACAACCATCAGCTCGCCACCCACCCGGACGCGCCCGGGCGGATCTATTCGGCCGCGGGCGACGGCTACGCCGAGTCGACGGACGGCGGCGAGACCTGGTACCATCCGCAGGAGGAGCTCGAGCACCGGTACGTCTGGTCGGTCGCCGCGGCGCCGGCGGATCCGGACCACGTCCTGGTGTCGGCGGCGCGGGGCGCCGGCAGCGCCCATTCCCAACCCGCCGAGTCGTACGTCTACCGGCGGACTGCGCCGGATGGCTCCTGGAAGCGCCTCGAGGACACCGGCCTTCCGACCGGTGAGGGCGTGACCCGATCGGTGCTCGCGAGCGGGCACAGCGGACGGGCGTTCTACGCCGCCAACAACCGGGGCGTGTTCCACACTCGGGACGGCGGGGGGACGTGGTCGCGGCTGCCCATCGACTGGCCCGACCGATACGAGTCGATGACGTGTCGCGGGCTGGCGGTCGTCTGACCCCGTTCAGCCGGTCGTTTTCATCCCGGCCGCGATGCCTTTCACCGTCAGCCGCAGGGTCCGTTCCTCGATCGGGCTCCGGTCGTCCCGCCCGAGCAGCTGCACCTGCAGCAGGTTCAACGGATCGACGTAGGGGTTCCGGCGGCGCAGGCTCTCGGCCAGCCAGTCCTTCCGGAGCAGCCGGTCGCGGTCCAAGATGGCCATCAGGCCGCCCATCGCGTGGTCGTGTTCGGCGTGGATCCGTGGCAGGAACCGGTCGCGCAGGTCCGGGTCGGCGAGCGCGGCGTACTCGCCGGCGATCTCCATGTCGGTGCGGGCCAGGGCCATCCCGGCGTTGTCGAGGGTCACCCGGAAGAACGGCCAGTCCGCGTACATGTCCTGCAGCGTGTCCAGCCCCACGGCCTCCTTCGCCGCTTCCAGGCCCGGTCCCAGTCCGTACCAGCCGGGCAGGATACACCGGCATTGGGTCCAGGAGAACACCCACGGGATCGCCCGGAGGTCCTCGACGTTGCGTTCGCCGGTCCGGGAGGCCGGCCGGGAGCCGAGGTTGAGTTCCTCGATCACGGTGATCGGCGTCGCTTGTTCGAAGTAATCCACGAAGCCGTCGGTCGAGAGGAGGTCCCGGTAGGCCTCCCGGGCGGCCTCGGCGCCGGCCGCCATGGCGTCGGCCCAGTCCTCGGGGAGCTCGGTGGCCTCGCCCTCAACGGCCGCCAGTCGGGCCCGGAGCTGGGCGTTGACCATCTGCTCGAGCTCCCGCTCGGCGATGCGTGGGTTGGCGAACTGCTCGGCGATGGACTCGCCCTGGACGGTGAACTTGACCGGTCCCGTGACCGTCGAGGTCGGGAGCGCCAACAGGGCCTGGTTCATCGGCCCGCCGCCCCGGGAGATCGACCCGCCGCGGCCATGGAACAGGCGGAGCGTGACGTCGTAGTCGTCGGCGATCGCGCCGAGGCGGCGCTGGTTGCGGTGCAGCGACCAGTTCGCCCCGAGGAAGCCGTTCTCCTTGTTGGAGTCAGAGTAGCCGAGCATCACTTCCTGCACGCCGCCGCGGCGGTCCAGCAGCGCCGCGTAGGCCTCGTTCTCGAACAGCGTCCCCATGATCCGTCGCGCCCCCGACAGCGCCGACTCGGTCTCGAGCAGCGGGACGATATCGAGGCCGGCGTCGCCCGGGAGCGACACAACGCCCGCCTGGTCAGCCAGGAAGAGGACCTCCAGGACGTGGCTCGGCTCCTCGGTCATGCTGATGCAGTAGGTGTCGATGGCGGCCTCGCCGTATTCGGCCTGCCAGTCAGCCAGCGCCTCGAACCGGTCGCAGACCCGGGCCGGCAGCTCCGGCAGGTCATCGCGGTCGCTCAGATCGACGACGGGATCCGGCTCGAGGATGGCCTCGGTCAACAGCTCACAGCGGGCAGCCTCGTCGAGGCTGCGGTAGTCCCGGTCGCGTCGGTCGAAGAGGGCCGCCACGGTGGCGGTATGGTTCTCCTGGTGATCCCGGAGGTCGAGCGGGGCCAGCAGGAACCCGAACGTCTCCGCGACGCGGCGCACCGGCTCGACCATCTCCGCCGCGATGACCTCCGAGCCGTTCGCCCGGAGGCTCCCGGCGAGCACCTCGAGATCAGCGACGAGTTCCTCGGCGTCCTCGTACCCGCCGGCTCGGTCGTCGGTCACCCGAGCGAGCCGCTCCCGCATCAGCGTGAGTTTCTGGCGGTAGGGCTCCCCGGGGTTCCGGCGGACGGCCGCCTCGGCCGGGGTGGGCAGCCGGTCGTGATCGGCGGCGAGGGACGCCTCGAACGCCTCGCCGGGGTCGAGACGGTCGCCGCCGTGGCTGAGCGCCTCGGTCAACGCGGTCAGGCGTTCGTCGTAGCGGGCGATAGCCGCCTCCCGCTGCCGTGACAACGTGGCGGCGGTCACGCCCGGCGTGACGTGGGGATTGCCGTCACGGTCGGAGCCCGCCCACGACCGGAAGCCGAACAGCGAAGGGACCGCCATGTCGAGTCCGGCCGCCTCGAACGCCCCTTCCAGGTCGGCATAGAAGTCCCCGACGACGTCGAAGAGGGTGTTCTCGAGGTACCAGCGGACGTTCCGCGCCTCGTCGGTCGGTTCGGGGCTGCGCTGGCGGACCTGCGGGGTCGCCCAGAGGCTCGTCACGTCCGCCCGGAGCTCGTCCTCGAGGCGGGCCTGCTCGCCGTCCGTGAGCCGGTGTTCGTCCAGATCACGCAGCAGGGTCCCGATCGACCGCAGCTTCGCCTTCACCGTCTTCCGTCGGGCCTCTGTCGGGTGGGCGGTGAAGGTCGGGACGACCTGCACGTCCTCGAGCACGCGCTCGACGTCCGCGCGGTCCGCCTCGGCCAGGACCTCCGCGGTGGCTCGAAGGCTGTGGTCGAGCTCGTCGGCCTGTCGGTCCGTCCGGATCGCCCGCACCCGCTGGCGCTCCTCGGCGAGGTTGATCAACTCGAAGTACGCCGTGAACGCTCGGGCCACGACCGCCGCCCGATCGGCCGAACAGCCATCGAGTGTCTCTCGCAGCGGCCGTCGGGTCTCTAGCTCCCCGTCCCGGTAGTCGATGGCGGCCGTGCGGAGCTCTTCGACAGTGTCAAACGCGGCCGAGGAGGTCTGCGCGGCGAAGACATCGCCCAGCAGGGCCCCGAGCTCGCGCACGTCCTGGTTGACCGACCGTGCGTGCAAGTTCATGAGCGTGCCCTCGGCCCGGCGCTCAAAAATCCAGCGGCCCGACCGGGCAACCTTTGTCAACCGGCGGGGTATCGCGGCCCGAATGCACGACTTCGTCGTCGCGGGGGCCGGCCCCGCCGGGTCGCGGTTCGCCCGCACGGCGGCCGCAGCTGGCCGCGATGTCGTGGTCTTCGAGCAAGGGCGGATCGGCGAACCGCTGGCCTGTTCGGGGCACGTGAGCCTCGATCTCTGGGAGTACGTTCCTGACGGGACCCGGGCGGAGTTACTCCAGAACGAGATCCGCGGCGCCCGGTTCCACCTCGGAGGTCCCAGATCCCGGGCCTATCCGTTCTACAAGCACGAGCCGGTCTCCAACGCGATCGACCGGGTCGGTCTCGATCGCGTGCTGGCCGAGACCGCGCGGGACGCCGGCGCGGCGGTCCGCGACGAGCATACCGTCACCGACCTGGAGGAACACGGCGACCACGTGGAGGTCTCGGTCGCCGGCCCGGACGGCACTGAACGGGTCTCGGGCCGCATGGTGGTCGGGGCCGACGGCCCGCGGTCCCGGATCCGCGGCGCCCTCGGGATCGCCGAGCCCGACGAACTGCTTCACGGCGTGTTAGGCTTCGACGAGACGCCGGACGACCAGGACTTCGTCGACGTCCACCTGAACGTGCCCCGCTTCTTCGCCTGGCGGATCCCCCGAGGCGACGCCGGCGTCGAATACGGCCTGGCCGCGCCACCGGGGACTGACGTTCCCTCCCGGTTCGAGACCTTGGTTGACGGCTACGACGCCACCATCGACCGCCGATGCTCGGGGGCCATCCCGATCGGCGCCCCGGATCGGATAACGGGGCATCGCGGCCTCCTGATCGGCGACGCCGCGGCGCAGACGAAGCCGTTCACGGGCGGCGGCATCCTCTACGGCATGCGGGCCGCCGACGTCGCGGCGGCGACCGTCGACCCGGAGCGGCCATCGACCCTCGATGACTACGAAGCCGGCTGGCGGCGCGAACTCGGCCGTGACATCTGGCTGGGCGCCCTGATCCGGCGGGGCTATTCGCTGCCGCGTCCGGTTCAGCGCCTCGGCCTTCGGGCGTTCTCCGGCGAGATCGGCGTGCACATGGACCGGCCGACCTCGCTGTTCTCCCTCGAGCAGCTCCGAGCACTCTTCTCCCGCTCCTGAGGCGTGTTCAATCGGCCGTGATCTCGAGCAGGTGCCCGGCCGGGTCCCGCAGATAGGCGGACCGCCCCCAGTCGTGCTCCTCGGGCGGCCGTTCGAGCTCGAGTCCGGCGTCGAGCAACCGCCGGCAGGTCACGTCGACGTCATCGACCGCGAACGCGGCGTGGTCATCGGGCGGGAGTCCACCCGGGCCGGGGTCGTACGTCTCGTGGACCAGAAGCGTCGCCGCGCCGAGATCGAACACGGCGCCGCCCGACCAGGTTTCCAGCGGATCGGTCCCGAGGAACGCCGTATAGAACTCGACCGCCGGTTCGACCTCCTCGACGAAGCGAGTGAGTTCCGTGAGCCGCATGGGTCGACCCGGTCGGGGCGCCAGATAAACCCCGACCCGGACGCGGCGTCTCCTCGAATCGGCTCCATCGGTCAGGGTTATGGTTTTCCACCCGTCGGTGGGGATCTCCGCTTCGGTTTCGGCGAGGGCGGCGACGACCAGTTCGGCGACGGCGGTCATCGTGCTTGCGGGGACGGCCGGTCGAAGGCCGTCGCGAACCTCGCGGATGCGGGTCTGAGCCTTTCTGGAGAAGAGATCCCGGCGCATGAAGAACCGGCTCATGACGACATCGGCCAGGCGGCTCCCGCGGTCGCCGTGCGCCCGCTCGTGGCGTTCGGCCCAGGCTGGTAGCAACTCCGGGCGTCGGATGCTCCCTCGTCCGGCGGCCTCGTGACGAATCTACCTCACGGACTCCGCGTCGGATTACTCGTAGACAGGAAGGCGGCCGGAACGCTCCTGGCCGTCGACGAACGGCAGGGCGGTGCGGGTCGCCGGGACCGCTTCGCCCTTCCCCGACACCGTCAGGGTCGCCTCCGGTGAAAGCCCGAACTCGACGTAGGCCATCGCGATCGGCGATCCGGTGATCGGGCTCTCGACCGCCCGCGTGACCTCCCCGACCGATCCGTCATCGGTCTCGACGGCCGCTCCGTCCTCGACCGCCTGTTCGAGCTGCAACCCGATCAGCCGCTGGCTCGGCCGGCCCACGTTCTCGACTTTCGAGACGACCTCCTGGCCGACGAAGCAGCCCTTCTCGAAATCGACCGCGGCCCGGGCGCCGGCGACGTTGGGGATCCGTCCCTCGAGTTCGGTCTCGAACAGCGGCGTTCCGGACTCAACAGTGAGCGCGGACCACACGCGTCGGCCGAACGGCGGGGTCGAGGGCCCCATGTTGATCAGGGCGTCGAGCACGTCCGTCGCGGTCTCAGCGTCACAGACCACGTCGTACCCGGGTTCCCCGACCGGGGCGTCCGTCCGGAGCACGCTGACTCCGGCATCGCCGATCTCGCCGCGGACGAAGGCGAGTCGGTCCTCGGGCGGTGGTCCGCCGGCCAACACCGTCGCGACCTTCGGGGTCGCTTTGGGGCCGTGAACGCCGAAGACAGCGAACCGATCCGTGGCGACCTCGAACGACACGTCCTGGATGAAAGCTTCCCAGCCGTCGAGGGTCGGGGCGGCGCGACCCGGCGGCAGGAAGAGCAGGACCCGCTCGCCGGCGTTGACGGCATAGAGGTCGGTCTCGATCCGGCCCTGCGGATCACAGAGCAGTGCATAGCGGGCCTGCCCGCTTGTGCGTGGGACGCGATCCGAGACCAGGTTGTCCACGTAGTCCACGCGGTCCTCGCCGGTGACGACGATCACGTCGACCGGCTGTTCGGTAACGCCGACGCCGTTACGGACGGCGCGGTGGGTCCGGCCCGGCCGGCCGTAATCGATCGCGACCCGCCGGCCGTCCCGTTCCTCGAATGTGGCCCCGTACTCGGCGTGGAACGCGTCGAGATCGTCCATCCGGCGTTCAGAAGCCCAGTTTCTCGCGCAGTTGGTCGAGCAGTCCTTGTCTCGGCTGGTCCTCTCCCGGCTTTTGCTTGACCCCCTCCTCCGGTTTGATCGTCGTGGTGCCGTCCTCGGTTTCGACGGCGATGAGCCCGTCCCGCTGAAGCGCGGGCAGGGCTTCCTCGATCGCATCGATGTCCGCATCGACGGCGGCGCGGAGCTCGAGGACCGTCATCCCTTCCTCCCCCCGTTCGACCAGGGCGTCCAGGACCTGGACTTGTGGGTCGGGCCGGCTCCGGTGAGCCCGCCTCGCTTTCATGGAGGCGAGTTGTCGCGCCTGGTCCTTACGTGTGTCCCTCGCGGGGGCAACCGGGCCGTCAGACGCTCGTCTGCCCGGGCCGAGGCAACTCTTTTGCCGTGGGCGAGGCTACGGCTTGCCAATGGGTCTCAGGTGCCTGATCGGCCACGATTACGGGGAAACACAGACGTCCCGCGACCGGACGCAGCGCGGCAAGGAGGTCGTGGTGACCGTCACTGAGTACCGCGAATGCAGCCGGTGTGGTCACCGGCGGGTTCTCAGCGAGAACAAGGAGGTCAAGGCCGAATCGACGGATTCGGATGACGCCCCGGCCGAGGCGGCGTGGGCCCCGGACGATCACGATCGTGACCCGACAGCCGGCGGCGCAACCACTCCCACGGCCAGGGAACCGACTGGCGGCACCGGCGACGAGTCGATGACCGCGGCCGAGGACGACGGCGTGATTCTCGATGACGACCCGGCAACCGAAGACCGGGGGTCCGGCGAGTGGCCCGAAGCGGAGGTCGCACAGGAGGAGCCGATCGAGGAGCACGACCCCTGGCCGAACGAAGCCACCGGTCCGGAACCGCAGGAACCCCAGGAACCCGAGCCGCCCGGTCCGGACGAGGATCCCCTCGACGTCGGTCCGGAGGGGGAGTCCGAGCCCGAACCCGACGCTGAAGCGGCCGATCAGTCCGACGAACCGGCGGAGTCGGCATCGCCATCCGCCGACCCCGACCGGCCCACCCAGCCCCGCCCCGACAACCGGGACACCGAGTTCGTCTGTCCCGACTGTGGCGAGAGCTGGCCGACCCGGAACTCCTCGCTCCGGCCGGGCGACATCTGTCCCGAATGCCGACAGGGTTACCTCGACGAGCGGGTCGTCCAGTAGCTCGGCCCAGGGTCCTTCGATCGGCTTGCTTAGCGGGCGCAACCGCCCGTGCATTGCAGTGACGAAAGTGGTAAACCATCCCCTCAGCTATCGGCGAATCATGAAGGAGTACAAGATGCGTCGGGGGGAGACCCTCGAGGAACGCGTGCCCGACCTGGAAGGCACGATCGAGGAGTACTTCGGGCCGGTCGCTGGCACGACGGCCCTCGATGGCCACGAGGTGTTCGTGGTCGAGGACCCGACCAACCCGGTGTTCTCACGGGTGCGGGCCGGCGCCGGGACGTACTCGAGCAAGAAGGACACCCTCGTGGTGGATTTCGAGGAACGGCCGCCCGACGAAATCCTCTCGGAGGGGCTGGAGGACCACGCGGCTGATGCCGTGAGCGCGAAGAACGAGTTCCTCCTGGAAGCCACCGGACGGGACGCGAAGTCACGACGCGAATCGATGAAACGGCAGGTCGAGGACGACGCCGACGTGCCCGACGCCTGAGCGGCGCGCCTACCTCCCGAGCTTTTCGCGGCTGATCGAGATCCCGGACGGCGTGACGATCAGCTGGTCGTCGCCCTTCTGGACGATATCGCCGCCGACCTCGCGGGCGACCTGGCGGAGCTCGTCGGTGATGCGGTCGACGGTGGCGTCCTGAGTCCGCAGCCGGGTGATATCGGCGATCACGAGGTGTCCGTCGTAGACGGCATCCTTGATGTCGATGACGTCCTCCTGGCCCCCGATCTCGGCGATGTAGACCTGCATGCCGGCCCCGTCGGCCTCCGACAGATCGTCGAGGTCGAGTTCGACGTAGTCCTCAGTGGTCCGGTGCTCGGCGCCCAGAATCTTGTCCATGAAGCCCATATGGATGCGTCCGGCGGTCGGCGCGGGCATAGTTCTTACGTCAGACACGGCCGCGCGGCCGCGAGTTGGGTTTTTGGCGCCGCGGGTCCTGCGGGCCGCCATGACCTTCAGCCTCTGTGTGCGAGAGCCCTACGAGGACGGCGACGGCGACGAGCAGACCCGATACGGCGTGGCGGTGACGACCCGGCTGCCGGCTGTGGGCACGCTCTGTCCGTTCGCTAACGAGCACGGCGCCGTGGCCACCCAGAGCCTCGTGAACGTCGACCTCGGGCGGAAAGGTGTCGAGTACCTGGCTGACGGGCTCGGAGTTGCGGACGCGCTGCAGGCCCTGTTGAACGCGGACGACGGCCAGGCGGAGCGCCAGCTCCACGGGGTCGACGCGGCGGACACGTTCGTCTTCTCCGGCGAGGAGTGCCGTGACTGGTACGGCCATTTCGAGGGCGACCGGTATACGGTCGCGGGCAACCTCCTGACGGGTGAACCGGTCATCGAGGCGGTCGCGGACACTTACGAAGCCGAGCGGGACGGGGCGGCGCCGCTGGCGAAGCGGCTCATCGAGGCCCTCGCCGCCGGGCAGGCCGAGGGCGGCGACAAGCGCGAGGAGCTGCCGATCCAGTCGGCGGCACTGGTCGTGACCACCACGGAGGAGCGGGAGTTCGAGCCCTACTACAACGACCTCCGGGTCGACGCCACCGAGTCGCCGGTCGCCGACCTGCGTGAGACCTACCGGCTCGCCGACCAGGGGTGGCAGGACGCCCTCGAGCGGTACGAGGACGAGATGGAGGAGGAGTAGCTCTTCTCAGGGCTCGAACGCGTAGAGGTCGTCGCCCACGTGGTGGAGCGAATCGACGACCTTGCCTTCGTCGCCGAGCAGCTCCTCGGCGTCGACCCGCGAACGCCCGACGCCGAGCACTTTCCCGTGGGTTTCCTCGTTGATCAGGACCACCTCGCCGGCCACGATGTCGTCGGTCGCCTCGACGATGCCGGGCCGCATCACGTCCGCACCGTCCGAGACGAACGATATGGCGCCCGCATCGACGGTCACGATGTGGCCCGTCGGCTCGGTGGCATTCGCGCCGTGGACGGTGAGCGAGGGCTCGGCCTCCGCGAAATAGGCGACCAGTGGCTCGCCATCGACCAACACCAGGTCGACCTCGCTGCCCGACAGCTCGACGAGCTCGTAGCGGTCGGCGTCGAGGTCCACGCCGAACCGCTCAGCCAGGCCCGTTTCGAGCTCGCGCACGGCGTCCGATCGGAGGTGGTGGCGCGAGGTGATCTCCATGGCAGCGGTGTCGGCAGGCGGTCGCATAAACGGTCCGTTCGTGACCGGGATCAGCTGGTGCGTTCGACGGCCCCGAGCTGGAGGTAGAAGTCGAGGAGGTCCTCGACCAGCCACCGTTCGACGATCTCGCCGTTCTCGACCCGCTCCATCGCCATGCCGCGGATCTCGATCTCCTCGCCCGTCGGGCCGATACCCTGGAACTCACCCTCGTGGGTCCCGGTGATCCGAAACCGCGTCGCCACCCACTGTCCCTCGGCGATCATGGCCTCGACCGTATGCGAGAGATCGGGAAACGCCGTGAGCCACTCGTCGAGAATGTCCTGGAGGTCATCCACGCCGTCGATCTCGTGGCCCGGGTGCTCGACGTCCGCGGCATAGACGGTCTCGAAGCCGGCCGCGTCGCCGTCGTCCCAGGCCTTGAACGCGTCCCGGACGATCGCCTTGCGGTCCGCGGTGGATCCCATGGCGGGGCTACCGCGTGGCGGGGTTAAGTGACCATCGCGACGGCCCAAACGGCTAAGCCGCCGGCCACCTTGCACGCAGCTATGCGGCGGTCCCGCGATCCCTCCGCCCGGAACGTGGTCTGCCCGGCCTGTGGCCGCCGGGTGGCCCGTGGGGAGGCCCGGGAATACGACAAGGAGGGCGATCGGTGGGACCGCCGGGAGAAGACGTTCGAATACCTCTGCCGGGAGTGCCACGACGCGTTGAGTCTTCAGGACCGCGACGAGCTCGAAGCGCTGCTCTGTGACGTCGAGGCGGGCGAGATCGGCCGCGAGGAGTTCCTCCGCCGGTATTCGCGGGCCGTGGAACGCCGGTATGGCCAACCGGAGGAAGGCTGAGCCGGACGGCACACACTAAGTACTCGGCGCCGCGTAGCGCCCGTCATGACTGCTGAGGGCGAGGACCAGGCGGCGGCCGGGACGGCCGAAGCTCAAGGGCCGGTGCGGATCACCGAAGACACCGCGGCCCAGCTCCGACGCCGCCGGGCCGACCTGCTCGAGAAGTTCGACCTGCACGGCGAGCTCCCGCCGTCGGTCTACGAGGAGGCCGAACAGTGGACCGAGGACATCCCGGGGGCTGTGGCGGCCGAGATCGAAGAGCGCCGGGACCTCCGGGACCTGACCACCTGGACGACCGATCCCATCGACGCCCAGGACTTCGACGACGCGCTCTCGGTCGCGGTCAACGAGGACACCTACACGCTCTGGGTCCACATCGCCGACGTCACGCACTACGTCACTCCAGGGACGGAGGCCTGGGCCGCCGCGATGGAACGGGGCAACTCGATCTACCTGCCCGGCCACACGATCCACATGCTGCCCCGGCCGCTGGCCGAGACCGTGTGTTCGCTGGTGCCCGATGAGGACCGCCTGGCCCATACCGTCGAGATGACGCTCGACAAGGAGGACCTCGGATACGACGAGATCGAGATCTACAAGTCCGTCGTCCGCTCCGACGAGCGGCTGACCTACACCCAGGCCGAGCACCGGCTGGATGACGCGGAGGCCTCGCTCCACGAGGAATGCACCCTCGCGTTCGAGCTCGCCGACCGCATGCACGAGCAGCGGAAGGCGGACGGCTCGCTGGTCCTGAACCCCAGGCGGGATCGTGCCCACACCATCATCGAGGAGTGCATGCTGAAGGCCAACAAGGCGGTGACCCACGAGCTGATGTGGGGCCGCGGGGTCGAGGCGATGTACCGCGTCCATCCCCAACCGACGCCCGACGAATGGGACGAGGCGCTCCGGGAGATCCAGGAGCTCGAGGGCGTCTCGATTCCCGGCAGCGGCTGGGACGATCCACGGAAGGCCGTCAACGCGACCCTGGAGGAAGCCCCGGAGCGCTCGCTCCCGAAGATCCAGCGGGCCGTGATGCACGTCATGCCCCGGGCGAGCTACATGGCCGACCCGTTCGGCGGCCACCACGCGCTCAACTTCGAGATCTACGGCCATTTCACCTCGCCGATCCGCCGCATGAGCGACCTCGTGAACCACTGGATCGTTCACGAGAACGACGTGCCGGAGAACCTCGATCAACTCTGCAAGCGAGCCTCCGAACGGCAGCAGGCGGCCGACGCCTGCGAGCGCGAGTACCGCCAAGCCATGCAGGACCTCGGAATCGATCCGCACGCGGTGAATGCTCGCGGTTTGGAGGTCGTGGAGGACAGTGCTGCCCCAGAGGAGGCGGAGGGGGAAGCGAGCGATCCACCGGAAGCGGAGGACTGAGACGAACGGTCACCCGACGGATGCGTCGCCGGATGAGTCACTGGTTCCGGGGCCGGAGCGCCGTTTCAACAGTGCCCCGGCGTCGATCGGGTCCTTAGGCGACCGTTGTTGGTCGCGACGGGATCGAACCAATCTGCGGCTCGGGACCGACAGGACTGGGTGGAGCGTCTGCACGCCCGGAAACTCTCGACCCTCGCTACGCCCGTTAGCTCACCGCGAGCAGCAGCAACGCGATCGCGATCAACGCCAGTACGACGGCGATGAGCTGGCCCTCGGAAACGCTTGTGGTGGCGACAGTTTTGACCTCTCGGGCTGCCGGTCTGGCCGCGTTGCGGTCAGCGTACCGGCGCAGCCGATTGACGTCCTGGCGGGCCCGACGGCCCGCCGAAACGGTCAGCGCGGCCAGGCCGTTGACCATCGCGACGAGTCCGGTCGTCAACCGGCCGAAGAGGTACACGATCAGGTGGCCGAGTTCCCAGACTGGGTCGAACGATTCGTCATCGGTGGGCTCGGGCGGCGTGTACGCGGGCTCGGTCGACGACCGGCTCGCCACGGTCACCACGTCCTCGGGACCGTCGTCGTTTGCCGGCGTCGCCTCCAGCGTGGGCTCCGCCGAAGCTGTTTCCTGGTCGTCGGTCGCTGCCTCGGCTGCCGTCTCGAGGTCCGTGGACGGCTCGGGCTCGGGCTCGGGGACGGCCGACTCCTGCCCCCCCAGCTCCTCCATCTCGATATCGTTCAGGTCCGCCCCCTCGCCGGAGAGCTGGTTGATGACGCCGGTGCGTACGGGGGAGAACGAGTCGGTGTCGATGTCATCGAGATCGGGCGTGGCGCCGGCGTCGAAGGTCCGTTTCCGGCGGAAGCGGACGCGGTTGATGCGGTCGTCCCAGTCGGTCATCAGCAGTGCCTCGCCGGTGTCGAGGTCGTCGATATCGGCGGCGACCTCGCTGCCGAGCATCTGGCTGGCGACCCGTTTGTCGTTGTCCCAGGTCAGCCGGTGCCAGACGACCCAGTCGCACTGCGTGATGAAGTCCTTGTCCACGGCCGCGGGCCGTTGGGACATCCCGCAGATCCCGATCCCGCGCTTCCGGCCGCGCTTGGCTACCGTGATGAGCGTGTCGCTGAGTCCCTCGACCTTCCCCGACTGCGGCAGGAACTCGTGGATCTCCTCGACGAAGACCAGGAAGGGCTTGCGGGCCTGTTTGCCGAGCCCGAAGAGGCGTTCGATGACTCGGCGGACCAGCTCGATCCGGACGTCCTCCTCGAGGTACCCGGAGACGTCGAGGATGACCGGGACGTTCTGGACCAAGGCGAGCTCGGCGAGCTTCTCGGCGTGTTCGACGCCGACGACCGCGTCACAGTCGTTGTCAGCGCCGACATGCAGGAGCTCGTACCGGCCTTTGAGGCCGTAGTACTCCCCGTCGGTGTCGACGATGAGCATGGGCAGCCCGTGTTCGAGGAGTTCCTCGGCGACCACGCTGGCGGTGTTCGAATTGTGGACGAACACTCCGTCCGCAATGAAGTTGTCGTTGAGTTGAACGTCGAGGTCGTATACCGTGTGGGTTCCCTCGAGTTCCTCGACCTCGACGACCCTTTGCCAACGGATGTCCGAGCGCCCGAACTTCCTGGCCCGACCCTCGATTCGGAGCTCGTCTACGTAGCGATTGAAGGTGTCTCGACTGGCCTTCTGCTTCCGGGTCGCCTGGTGTATAGAGGCGCTCTCGCTGCGCTTGCCGCTGTCACGAGCTGTCCATTCCTGCTCGCGGGCCGCGGCGTTTAGAACGGGACCAAAGCCTGGAATCATGTCCTTCGCGTTGTAGCGTTCACCCTGTTCGAGCGCAGCTACAGCCTCGTCGATAGCAGCCGACTTCTCCGCGACGCTCAGCTCAAGGACCTCGCGAAGTATGGGCAGACAGTACGCGTCAACGTTCAGGCGTTGGTACCGGCGTTCCTCATCGTCATACACGACAAACTTGTCACGGACGGTGGCCGAGACGCCGAAATGGGCCAGGAGCTCTTTGATTCCGGCGATGAGCGCCGGAGATTTCGACATCGTGGTGACCGTACCATCGACTGTTCCGTCTCCGTCAATGTAGCCGGACAGCAAACCTGCCTTGAAGTCCTCAGGGGCATTGAAGGCCCAGTTCGGCAGGGACTTGCCACCAGAGCCCCGTCCGAACTCCGACTCAAGGAACAATCCGAAGGGCTTGAAAGACCGGTTGCAGGTCCGCTCGTAGCGGCTGAAGCCCTGCTCGCTCAGAAATGACCGAACATCTTCATCAACATTTGCGATCTGAACCGTGTAATGGCCGCCGAACGATCCTTCCGCGAGGAACAGCCCCATGACCTTGCCTGCCTCGAAGTCCAAGTCGAGGTAGCGGTCGTCGGTCTTCTGCCCGCTGCGAATGGTCTCGTCATCTATCTCCACATCCCGGGTCGCGGTGACGTATTCGCCCAGATCGATTCTATCAACCGACTGGTTCCCGGGTAACTCCCTGGCGAGGGGGAACCAGGTGCCTTCTTCGACCTCGTCCCCTGGTATGGGCACGATCTCCAGGTCATTAATCGTCAGGAAACTGTGGTCCTTCGTCCCGACGATCTGGGTCCCATCCTCCAAAGTGATCCTAATCAGATCGTCGTCCTCGTGTTGGATGGTGGCGAGGACCTCCCGGAACTCCTGCTGGTAGTCGTGCTTGTTGAGCGAGAGGACTTTCTCGCCGCGATCGACCTCCTCTATAGGCTTTCGGCCGTTCTCGGTGTAGACTATCGTACCTTCGAGAACGCTCTTTCCGCTCCCGCTTTTCCCGGTGACGAAACCGCGGCCGGTCATGACTTCGGACGTCG
>CAZKPC010000034.1:6297-16540 GCA_964554565.1 uncultured Halobacteriales archaeon | reverse complement strand
ACCTTCGAGACGCGCTGGCGGACGCCGCTGCGGACCACCGCGAGACCCTCCTGCCTGGGTACACGCATCTCCAACCGGCCCAGCCGACAACGGTCGCCCATTGGCTGCTATCCTACGAGAGCGCGCTCCGGCGGGACACGGCGCGGCTCTTCGACGCGTACGACCGGACGAACCGATCGCCCCTCGGCGCGGCCGCGTTCGCCGGGACGCCGTTCCCGATCGACCGCCGACTCACCGCGAACCTGCTCGGGTTCGACGGGCTGGTCGAGAACAGCATGGATGCGGTCTCCGCCCGGGACTTCCTCTTCGAGGCCGTGGGCGCGTTGACCGGCCTCGCGCTGACGCTGTCGGGGCTCGCCGCGGACCTGATCCACTTCGCCAACCGGGGCTTCGTGGAGCTGGACGACGACTACGCCTCGACCTCCTCGATCATGCCGCAGAAGAAGAACCCGGACACGATGGAGCTGGTTCGGGCAACTGCCGGCGACGCAGCCGCCGGGCTGAACGGGCTCTTGACCACGCTGAAGGGCCTCCCCCGGGCCTACAACCGGGATCTCCAGGGGGCGAGCCCCCACGTCTGGTCCACGATCGACGCAGTGACCGACGCCACGGGCGTCGCGGCTGGCGCGGTCGCGACGGCCAGCTGGGACGCCGAGGCCTGTGCGGACGCCGCCGGCGACGGCTTTACCACCGCGACGGGCGTGGCCGACCAGCTCGCGATGGCCGGCATCCCGTTCCGGACGGCCCACGAGATCGTCGCGACGGCGGCGCAGGACGGCGGCGATCTGGCGGCCGTAAGTGCCGCGGTCGAATCCGTGCTCGATCAGCCGCTCGAGGACGTGGTCGATCCGGCCGTCATCGAACCCGCGCTGGATCCGGCCACGAGCGTCGCGAGCCGGGACTCCATCGGCGGGCCCGCCGCCGAGGCTGTGGTCGACCAGCTCGAGGCCGCCGCGGAACAGCTCGACGCTGACCAGCGGGCCGTGATCGACCGACAACAGACCCTCGACCGGGCCGAGAAGGAGCGCTGGCGGGAGGTGACGGCCTATGCCTGAACCGCCGCCCCCGCGTGGGGCATTCTCAATCAACACATCTCCGCGATCTGATGAGATCGGTCGGTCGAACAGCGGCGGGACCGGTTTCTTACACGTCAGCTTGATTAGAAATATTTATGGGCGGCGGTCGGCAACTGGGGCGCACGATGGCATCCACCGCCGAATGCATCGAGTGCGGGGCCGAGGTGGCCCTCGCCGAGAACACCGAGGTCGGAGAGATCGTCGACTGTACGACGTGTGGGACGGAGCTGGAAGTGATCGACGTCTCCCCGCCGGTCCTCGAGCGAGCGCCGGAGCTCGAAGAGGACTGGGGGGAGTGAAAGTGGGCACGGTCGGCAACCACCACTCCTTGTCCCCGCGGATCCCCGGGCGAGCAGCCGCTGGAGGTGCCAGCGGATGAACGTCGGGGTGCTGTACTCCCGGATCCGCAAGGACGAGAAGCTCCTCCTCGAGGAGCTGCGGGACCGGGATCACGAGGTCACCAAGATCGACGTCCGCAAGGAGCAGTTCAGCGTGTCGCAGGCCCCCGAGATCTTCGAGGGGGTCGACCTCGTGCTCGACCGGTGTCTGGCGACCAGCCGGAGCCTCTACGTGACGCAGTTCGTCGCGGCCTACGGGCTGCCGGTCGTCAACGAGCCAACCACGGCCGCGCTCTGTGCGGACAAGGTGAAGAACAGCCTGGCGATCGCCGGCGCGGGCATCCCGACGCCCGCGACCCAGGTGGCGTTCACCAAGGAGAGCGCCCTGGACGTCATCGAGGAGTTCGGCTATCCCTGCGTCCTCAAACCGGTCATCGGCTCCTGGGGCCGTCTCATGGCGAAGATCGACTCCCGGAACGCCGCCGAGGCCATTCTCGAGCACAAGGAAACGCTCGGCCACTACGAGCACAAGGTGTTCTACATCCAGGAATACGTGGAGAAACCCGGGCGGGACATCCGGGTGGTCGTCACCGACGGCGAACCCGTGGCCGGGATGGCCCGGACCTCGGATCACTGGCTCACGAACGCCGCCCGGGGCGCGGAGGTCGAGTCCTTCGAGATCGACGATGAGGTGCGGACCCTGGTCGAGCGGGCGGCCGACGCGGTCGGCGACGGCCTCCTGGGGGTCGACCTGATGGAGACCGGCGTCACGAACGGTAGCCCCACGGACTTCACCGTCCACGAAGTCAACCACCTCGTGGAGTTCAAGGCGCTGAACGACGCCGTCGACATCGACGTCCCGGCCCGGATCGTGGACTGGCTCGAGACCAAGGTCGCGGACGAAGTCGGGGTCCAGGCGTGAGCCTCACCGCATCGGTCGTCGGCGGGAGTGGCTTCGCCGGGGGCGAGCTGTTGCGGCTCCTGGCGGACCATCCCACCTTCGAAGTCAGGCAAGCCACGAGCCGGCAGTACGAACGCCGGTCGGTGGGCTACACCCACCCGAACCTCCGGGACCTGGACCTCCGGTTCACTGATCCCGAAGCCCTCGAGCCCGTGGACGTGCTGTTCGCCGCGACGCCCCATGGCGTTTCGATGGGCCGGATCGACGAGTTCCGGGCGGCCGCGGACGTGGTCGTGGACCTGAGTGCGGACTTCCGGTTGCGGGAGCCAGCGGCCTACGACACCTACTACGACGGGCACGACCGGCCCGAACTGCTCGACGAGGCCGTCTACGGCTTGCCCGAACTCGGCCGGGATGCGCTCGAAGGCGCCGATCTCATCGCGGCCGGCGGCTGTAACGCGACCGTGGCGAACCTCGGGCTCTACCCCCTCGTCGAGGCCGGGATCGTCGATCCGGACGACCGCGCCGTCGTTGACGTCAAGGTCGGCTCCTCGGAGGGCGGGGCCGGCGGCGGCACGGCCTCGGCCCATGCCGAGCGATCCGGGGTCGTCCGGCCGTACGCGCCGACCGGGCACCGCCACCAGGCCGAGATCGTCCAAGCCCTGGGCCTGGACCCGGCGTTCACGGTCCACGCGGTCGACATGATCCGCGGGGCGTCGGCGACGAGTCACCTCTTTCCGGATCGGGATCCGGCGAAGAGCGACCTCTGGAAGGCGTATCGGGAGCACTACGAGGATGAGCCGTTCGTCCGGCTGCTCGGCGGGGGCGGGGGCGTCTATCGCTATCCGGAAGCCAAGGCCGTGGCCGGAACGAACCTGGTCGAGATCGCGTTCGAGCTCGACCCCGAACACGGGCGGCTCGTCGTCTTCTCGGCCATCGACAACATGATGAAAGGCGCCGCTGGACAGGCCGTGCACGCAGCCAACATCGCGCTGGGGCTCGAGGAGACGGCCGGACTGACCTTCCGCGGGCTCCACCCGGTCGGGGCCCCCTGAGGAGAGAGCGATGACGGTGGTAGTCAAGATCGGCGGCGCACGGGCGGTCGACCCGGCGGGAGCGCTGGCTGACGTCGCGGGGCTGGTCGAGGCCGGCCGGGACGTCGTCGTAGTGCACGGCGGATCGACGGCGGTCGACGAGACGCTCGATCGCCTGGGCCTGGAGCCGGAGTACGTCGAAACGCCCTCGGGCGTCGTCGGCCGGTTCACCGATGCGGAGACGATGGAGGTGTTCGAGATGGTGTTCGGCCGACTCAACACCGAACTCGTCGTCGGCCTCCAGAACGTCGGGGTGGACGCCGTCGGGCTGAACGGGGCCGACGGGCAGCTGCTGTCCGGGCCCCGGAAAGCCGCCATCCGGGTCCTGGAGGACGGCAAGCGCAAGATCCGGCGCGGCGATCACTCCGGCACGATCGAGTCGGTCAACGCGGAGCTCCTCGAGGGGCTGCTCGCCGACGGCTACACGCCGGTCGCCGGGCCGCCGATGCTGGCGGAAGAAACCGATCCGTCGAACGCCGACGGAGAGGACGCCGAGACCCGCTACCTCGCGGTGAACACCGACGCCGACCGGACCGCCGCGGCGATCGCCGGCGCGCTCGGCGCGACGCTGGTCCTCCTGACGGACGTGCCGGGGATCATGCGCGATCCGGACGATGCCTCGACCGTGATCGAGCGGGTGGCCACGCCTACAGAACTCGACCAGCTCGAGGACGCGGCGGAAGGCTTCATGGGACGGAAAGTCATGGCGGCGACCGAGGCGCTGGGCGCCGGTGCGGGCGAAGTCGTGGTCGCCGACGCGAACGCGGACGGGCCCGTCAGAGCCGCGCTCGAGGGGAGCGGGACCCACCTGCTTCCGGGAGCGATCGCATGACGGGCGGCTTCGTGTTCTCGGAGAAGCCGATCCGGATCGAGCGCGGCGAGGACACCCGGCTCTACGCGGCCGACGGGACCGAATACCTCGATTTCGGGGCGTCCTACGCCTGTGTCCCGGCCGGCCACAGCCACCAGGACGTCCTCGAGGCCGTCACCGACCAGCTCGAGCGGCTCACCTACGTCCAGGGCTCGTATCCGACGGACGCCCGCGACGAGGCGTACGCGGCGCTCGCGGCCGCCGCACCCGGCGATCTCGATAACGTCTGGCTCGCCAACTCGGGCACGGAAGCCAACGAGGCCGCGCTGAAGTTCGCCCGCCACGCCACGGGGCGAGAAAAGGTGGTCTCGACGATGCAGGGCTTTCACGGACGAACCATGGGCGCCCTGGCCGCGACCTGGAAACAGCAGTACAAGGCCGGCTACGAGCCCCTGGCCGGCGGGATGGAGTTCGTCCCCTACGGCGAGGCCGAACCGCTGGCCGGGGCGGTGGACGAGGACACCGCCGCCGTGATCGTCGAGCCCGTCCAGGGAGAGGGCGGCGTCAATCCAGCCCCCGAGGGCTATCTCGAGACCGTCCGGGAGGTCACTGAGCAAGCCGGTGCGGCGATGGTCGTCGACGAGATCCAGACGGGGCTCGGCCGGACCGGCCACCTCTGGGCCAGCGAAGCCGCGGGAGTGACCCCGGACGTGCTGACGACTGCGAAGGGCCTCGCCAACGGGCTCCCCGTCGGAGCGACGCTCTGTGCCGATTGGATCGCCGACGACGCCGGCGACCACGGCTCGACCTTCAGTGGCGGGCCGGCGATCAGTGCCGCCGTGACGGCCACGCTCGAAGTCATCCACGACGACGGGCTGGCGGACAACGCGGGCGATGTCGGCGAGTACCTGGCGGCGAGCCTCGAGGACCGTCTCGGAGACGCCGTGCGCGACGTCCGTGGCGCCGGCCTGATGGTCGGCGTCGAGGTCAAGCGCGGCGCCAACGCGGCGCTCAGGGACCTAGCGATCGAGCACGGCGTCCTGGCGCTGCCGGCCGGGCGAACCGTCGTGCGGCTGCTGCCGCCACTCACTGTCACGCGGGCGGACGCCGACCGGGTCGTCAACGCGGTGGCGACAGTCGTCGGCGCGGGGGGAGCCTGATGGCGGTCGAGACATCGGCCGCCAGAACGCTCCTCCGGGACCTCGTCGAGATCCCCTCCCCGAGCGGCGAGGAAACGGCCGTCGCCGAGCGGCTGGTCGACTACTTCGAGTCCCATGACCGCGAGGTGTGGACCGATGCCGTCGGCAACGTGCGGGCGCCGGGCGATGACGCGGTCCTGCTGACCTCCCACATGGACACCGTGCCCGGGGACATCCCGGTCCGGCTGGAGGACGACGAGCTCTGGGGGCGAGGGAGCGTCGACGCGAAGGGCCCACTGTCGGCGATGGCCGCGGCCGCCGTCGAGACCGGCGCGTCGTTCGTCGGGGTCGTCGGCGAGGAAGCCGACTCGCGGGGCGCGAGAGCCCTCATCGAGGACCGGGACGCGCCAGAGACTGTCCTGAACGGCGAACCGAGCGGCTGGGACGCGATCACGCTCGGCTACCGGGGGCTCCTCTCGGGGACGTACCTGGCGACCAGCGAGTCCGGGCACAGCTCTCGGCCCGCCAACAACGCCATCGAGGACGCTCTCGACTGGTGGGCCCGCGTGCAGGCAGCCTTCGCCGCCGACGAGTGGACCCCGGTGTTCGAACAGGTGACCCCGAAACCCGTGGGGATGGACGGCGGGCCGAGCGACGACGGGCTCTCCGTCGAAGCGACGCTCGACGTCCAGTTCCGCGTGCCCCCCGATCCCGGACTCGAGGCCGTCCGGGAGGTCGCCGTCGGGGCACTCGAGGCCGGGACCGTCCGGTGGACCGACAGCGTTCCGCCGGTGATGCAGTCCCGCCGGACGGCGCCCGCCCGCCGGTTCCGGAAAACGATCCGTCAGCGGGGCGGCGAGCCGCGGCTGCTACGCAAGACCGGTACCAGCGACATGAACATCTACGCCACCGCGTGGGACTGCCCGATGGTGACCTACGGTCCGGGCGACTCGAGCCTGGACCACACCCCGACCGAGCGGCTGTCCCTCCCCGAGTTCGACCGGAGTATCGCCGTGCTCACCGACGTCTGCGAGGGGCTGATTCAGGAATGAGCGGCGTCCAACACCTCCTCCGCATCGACGACCTCCCGGCCGTCGAACCGGTCCTCGACCTGGCGGCGGAGCTGAAGGCCGCCCATCACGCCGGGGAACCGTACCGCCGGCTCCCGGACCGGACCCTGGCGATGCTGTTCGAGCAGCCAAGCACCCGCACCCGGATCTCCTTCGAAGCCGGCATGACCTATCTCGGCGGCCACGCCCTGATGCTCGCCCCCGAGCACACCCAGCTGGGCCGTGGCGAGCCGCTGTCCGACACGGCCCGGGTCCTCTCGCGCTACGTCGACGCGGTGATGGTCCGGACGAGCGAGCACGACACGGTGGCCGAGCTCGCGGCCCATTCCGCGGTCCCGGTCATCAACGGCCTGACCGACGCGGCCCACCCCTGCCAGACGCTGGCGGATCTCTTCACGATCCGGGAGGCCTTTGGCGGCTTCGACGACGTCTCGGCGGCCTGGGTCGGCGACGGGAACAACGTCGCGCAGTCCTTCGCGGTCGGGGCGGCGCTGGTCGGGATCGATCTCGCGGTCGCCACGCCGGCGGGGTACGGGATCGACGACGAGGTGCTCGAGACCGTTCGCGACTACCCCGGGTCGGTGTCCACCACGACGGATCCAGAACGCGCGGTGGATGGCGCCGACGTCGTCTATACCGACGTCTGGGTCAGCATGGGCCATGACGACGAGCGGGAGCAGCGCCTCGCCGACTTCGCCGGGTTCCAGGTGAACGCGGACCTGCTTGCAGCGGGCAACCGCCCGAAGGTGCTCCATTGCCTCCCGGCCCATCGCGGCGAGGAGATCACCGAGTCGGTGCTCCTGCACGAGGACTCGTTGGTCTGGGACCAGGCCGAGAACCGGATGCACGCCCAGAACGGGCTCCTCGTGTCGCTCCTCGGAGCCCCGTGACCGCCGTGCACCGCGGACCGGACGTTCAAGTCGGTCGGCGACACAGGACGGAGTGATGGGTGGGCCGACTCGGATCCAGGCGGGCGAGCTGACGGTGGAGGAGATCCTCGAGCGGCTCCACGAGGGCGACCGCCTCGTCATCGAACAGGAACTGCTGGGCGGCGTCCACGAGATCACCCTCCGCTTCGACGGCGACACCTACTACTGCGACACGCCGACCACACTCCACCGCCACGAAACGCCGGATGGGATGCGGACTTGCCTCGACAAACAGCGATACGGTGCGGAGTAGGCGGTCCGGCCCGCCCCGACTCGAAGGGTTTTGGGAGTTCGGGCCGAACGAGGGCTCATGAGTGGGCGTGACGACATGGGACGGCTCCTCGAGGCCGAGGATCCCCCGTTCGACGAGATCATGGCTTGCGTCTTCGGGATCCAAGGCCGCGAGGTCCGCACCTATCTCGCGCTACTGGACCGGCCCGGAAGTACGGTCGAGGAGCTGGCGACTGCCCTGGATCGCGATCGCAGCAACGTGAACCGAGCGCTCTCCCAGCTCCTCGAGCTCGACCTCGCCGAGCGCAAGCGCCGCCTCCTCGACCCGGGCGGGTACGTCTATCAGTACACGGCCACGCCGCTGCCGGAAACCAAGGAGCGGCTCCACGAGGGCCTCGAGCGGTGGGCCGAAGCCGTCCACGACCGCATCGACACCTTCGAGGAGCAGGGCCCCCAGCTCGACTGAGCCCGTCGCTTCCGCTCGTTCTCAGGTCCCGGTAATCGACCTGCAATTATAACGGCGAGGCGGCCGGAGCGCGACGCAGGAGGCTCATCAGATGACCGAAACCGGGTCCAGTGAGATCCGCGGGCTGTACATGGACCGCGACGAAATCGATACGTTCCTCGCCGAACAGGGCTACGGCGTCCTCTCCTTGGCGGATGCCGGCACCGCCTACGGCGTGCCGGTCTCCTTTGGCTACGACGGCGGGTCGATCGTTTACCTCTACCTCATCCGGTTCGGCGATTCCAGCCGGAAACTCGACTTCGCCGACGCGACGGAGACCGGCTGTCTCGTCACCTTTGACGTCGAATCCAGGTTCCGGTGGCGGAGCGTCATCGTCACGGGCACGTTCCACGAGCTGCCGGAGGACGAGGTCGAGCACATGGAGGAGATCATGGACGACAACGCGTGGTTCCCCTCGTTGTTCCCGCCGGAGGACCCCATGACGGCCGTCCGTCGGCTGGAGCTCCGGATCGAGGACGTGACCGGGCGCAAGGGCGAGGAATTACAGTAGCCAGCCCGCCGCGGGACCCGCTCCTTTTTGAGTGGCCGCGTCCTCCGGGGAGCTGATGGCCGACCTCCGGCTGGCCGCGTCCCCGGGCCCCGCCCCCGCCGTCGCCGAGGCCGGGACGTGGCTCGCCTGCATCGAATGCGATCACGTCAGCCCGCCGCTGGATGACGTGATTTACCGGTGTCCTGACTGCGGCGCGCTGCTAGAGGTTCGGTACGCGGAGCCCCCGCAGTTCGACGACTTCGGGGGCGATGGCGTGTGGCGTTACGCGTCGAACTTGCCGGTCGATCAGGGGGTGACGATCGACGAGGGCGGGACGCCGCTGTATGCGGTTCCGGGAATCGAAGCGGAACTCGGCCTGGCGAACGTCCGGGTCAAGCACGAGGGCATGAACCCGACGGGCTCGTTCAAGGACCGCGGCATGACCGTCGGGGTCCAGGTCGCCCGGGAACTCGGGGTCGAGCGGCTCGCGTGTGCCTCGACCGGGAACACCAGCGCCGCGCTGGCGGCCTACGGCGCACGGGCCGACATGGAGGTCCTCGTGTTGCTCCCCGCTGGCAAGGTGGCCGCGGGGAAGCTCGCTCAGGCCGGGCTGCACGGCGCGCGAATCCTCGAAGTGGACGGGAACTTCGATGCCTGCCTGGATCTCGTGGCGGCGCTGGCCGACCGGGGCGAGGCCTACCTCCTCAATTCCGTGAACCCGTTCCGGCTCGAGGGGCAGAAAACGATCGGCCTGGAGATCCTCGAACAGTCGATCGAGCAGGTCGGGCGTCTGCCGGACCGCATCGTGCTCCCGGTCGGGAACGCGGGCAACACCGCGGCGCTCTACAAAGCCTTCCGGGAACTGGTGGCCGGCGGTGACCTGGCGCCGGAGGACGTCCCGGCGCTCGTGGGGGTCCAAGCCGAGGGCGCAGCCCCGCTCGTCGAAGCCTACGAGGCCGGGCGGGACGCCGTAGAGCGCTGGGATCACGTGGAGACCCGAGCCACCGCCATCCGGATCGGGAACCCGGTCAACGCGCCGAAGGCACTCCCCGGGATCCGCGAAACGGGCGGCACGGCGATCGCCGTCTCGGATACGGCGATCACGGCGGCCCAGCGATCCCTCGCCGAGGACGGCATCGGCGTTGAACCGGCCAGTGCCGCCTCGTTGGCGGGGCTCCGCGCCCTCCGAAACGCCGGTGCGATCGAGGACGAGGAATACATCGTCTGTCTGACGACCGGGCATCTGCTCAAGGATCCCGATGCGGCTGCCGATGCCGGCACCGAACCCGAGTCGGTGCCCGACGACATCGACGGCGTGCTGGAGACCCTCGGTTAACCCGGTTGAATCCCGCGAAAACGGCGTTGACGGTCGACCCGTTTCATGTAGGCAAGGCCCCGAATCACGATCGCAATGAAACGGATCACCGTCCCCAGTTTGGTGTTGAGCATCGCCCTGCTGGCCGGGCTGACCGCCCCGGCGCTGGCCCAGCCGACGGACCCGGTCGACGAGTGTCAAAACCAGGACGCCGGGCCCGACGGCGACGGCCCGCCCGGGTTCGTGGCTGACCTGACGCCGAACTTCCTCAGCGATCTGATCGGCTCGCTGCCGGTGCCGAACTTCGTGAAAGCGATCTTCGGCGCGTCCACCTGTTGAACGCG
>CAZKPC010000034.1:1639-6197 GCA_964554565.1 uncultured Halobacteriales archaeon | reverse complement strand
TTCAGCGGGCAGCCACCGTGACGAGCACCGCGCCGATCAACAGACAGCCGACCAGGACGGCGAACCCCGCGGTGAGCGACGCGATATCGGTGACGTAGCCGATCACCGTCGGCCCGAGCGAGCCCAACCCGATATACACCGACCGCATCCCGCCGAGGTCGCCGCCCATCGATTCCGTCGAAAACGTGTCCATCAGGTACGCCTGCAGGACGGGCGGGACGGCCATCAGGCCGGCCGCGAACACGACGACGCCGGCGGCCACGAGCCACACCGCATCAGCCACCAGCACGCCAGCCATGGTCGCGGCCGCCACCGCCAACAACGTGGTCACGAAGAAGCTCCGGGGAACCCGGTCGGAGACGCCCCCGGCGATCGGCTTCACGGTGGCCCCGACCAGGAAGAACGCGGCGAACCCCGCGTTGGCGACCGTAGGACTGAACCCTTTCTCGACGAGGAGGAAGGTCGGCAGGAACGCCGCGGTCGCTTGCCACGTGAAGGCGAAGAGGACGTACGCGACCAGCAGCCCCCGGAGCTGACGGGCTCCCAGCAAGCGGCGTCCGGTTTCGGCGATCGCCAGATCCACGCGCCGGACCTCGTAGGCCTCGCGACTCCAGACGTGCAACGCGCCGGCTAAGGCTATGACCGCGATGACAACCGGGAGGTATGCCCAGCGCCAGGTCGCCACCGCCAGGACGACCGTCCCGAGGCCCGCGGCCAGCAGCCCGCCGAAATCGCCGGCGGCCGTATGCAGGCCGAACGCCTGGCCCCGGCGCTCGACGTAGAGATCGGAGAGGAGGGCCCGGGCGGAGGTCGGATAGAGCCCGACTCCGAACCCGACGACGGCGGCCCCGAGGAGGAACCACCGATACGAGCCGGCGAGGCCGAGGGCGGCGAAGCCGATTGCCGCGAGACCGAGGCCAGCAACTAATAGCGTCTTCCGTGAGAGGCGGTCGGACAGCCGGCCGCTCGGGTATTGCAACAGGGCGTAGAGCCCCCAGAGCATCGTGAACGCGAACCCGGCTTCGGCGTTCGACAGCCCGAGGTCGGCGCTGACCGTCGGTAGGAGCGGGGAGAGGACCAGGCGGCCGCCCTGGAGGAGGAGCCAGCCGAGGGAAACGGCCAGAAACAGCCGCCCCCCGTAGCCACGTGTCAGCCGCTCGACGGCCGCATCTGCCGACGAGGTCACGTCTCACCGGACCGGTCGGACGAGCTTGAGTCCGGGGGTTTTGTGACCGGTGCATCCCCCGCGACGGTCCTCGAGGCGGATTCACCGACGCATTTTCGGGGCTTTCCAGAACGCCTGTGGCGATAATCGACATCAGGGCCCACGGGAGTGTAGGCAGTATTTGCCGTTTAACGTCCGGTTCTCGTTTTTATCAGGACTGATACCGTCTTAACCAGTGGTTTTGGGTTCCCCGAGTGGTTGATGGTAACTTTAATACGTCATTGAACCCACGCTACTCCAGCAGCTTTCCATGGGAGGGATCAGCGCCGCCACGGACCTCGAGCCGGTCGAGATCCACGAGGTCCTGAGCAACGAACGTCGGCAGTTGATCCTCGAGTTCCTCAGCGAAGCCAACGGGCCCCTTTCCGCCCGTGACCTCTCCGAGAAGATCGCCGCCGCCGAGACCGACGAGTCCCCGCCACCCACGAACATCCGGCAGAGCGCGTACGTGTCGCTACACCAGACCCACCTGCCGAAGCTGGACGAACTGGGCATCGTCGAGTACGATCAGTCCGCCAAAACGGTGGAGCTCAATGACCGAGCCCACCGGATCAACGAGTACCGGGCCACGAACTCCAACAGCGAGCGGCCCTGGAACGAGCTCTACTTGGTGCTCTCGGTGCTCGGGCTTCTCGCGGTGGCCGGCGGCGAAGCCGGTGTGCCCCTGCTGGCTGGCATCGGGAGTCTCAGTCTGGCCACAGCTGCGATCGTCATCATCGCCGCGTCCGCGGGCTATCAAACGGCCCGTGATCCATCGTCCTTCCTCTACCGGTTGGTCGAATAACTGCCCAGTGTCACCTCACGGCAGTAGGGTCACTCTGACCCCTGTGGATCCTCCGACGGCGGCCACCGCGGGCCGATCTCGCCGGCTTCCGCGGCATCGGTGATCGACCGCCCATCGATGCCCTCGGCCAGGAAATCAGCTAACGGCGGGCCCACGTGCTCGGGTTCCACCAGGAACGCGTCGTGCCCGTGATCCGACTCGACGACGTGGTGAGCGGTCCGGGCGCCCGCCGCCCGGAAGGCGTCCGCCAACATCGCGGACTGTTCGACGGTGAAGTGCCAGTCCGCCGTGAACGAAACCACCAGCGCCTCGCCGTCGAACGCCGCGAGGGCGTCCGCATCAGACTCGTAGCCGGCGGCGAGATCGTAGTTGTCCATGGCCCGCATCAGATAGAGGTAGCTGTTCGCATCGAACCGGGAGACGAACTGTTCGGCGTTGTAATCGAGATAGGACTCGACCTCGCGGTAGGGGAAGTACTCGGCCGCCGGATCCGAGGGAGCCAACGCCCGCTCCGCCGTGCGACCGGCCGCCCGCCGCCCGAACTTGGCTTCCATCGAGCCCTTCGAGAGGTAGAGCAGGTGGCCCAGCTGCCGGGCGAGCGCCAGCCCCTCGTCCGGCGGCTCGGCCCCGTAGTACGATCCGCCGTTCCAGTTCGGGTCGGCGGTGATCGCCCGGGTCGCGATGGCGTCGATGGCCAGACACTGGGCGTCGAGCCGGGGGGCGGCCGCGACCGGTGCCACCCGAAGCACGTCGTCCGGATACCGTTTGGCCCACTCGAGGACGTTCATGCCGCCGACGGAGCCGCCGACGACACAGCGCAGGCGGCCGACGCCGATCTCGTCCAACAGGAGCCGCTGGGCACGGGTCCAGTCCCCGACCGTGACCGGCGGGAACTCCGTCCCGTACGGCTCACCGGTCTCCGGGTTCTCGCTCGGCGGGCCCGTCGATCCGTAACAGGACCCCGGGACGTTGACACAGACGACGTAGTACTCGTTGGTGTCGATCGCTTTCCCCGGTCCGACCACCGTGTCCCACCACGCTCGGGCCTGCCCGCTGGTGTCCGATCGATCATGCCCGCCGGCGACGTGCGCGGACCCGGTCAGCGCGTGACACACGAGGACCGCGTTGTCGCCGTCGAACTCGCCGTAGGTCTCGTAGGCGAGCTCCAGTTGCGGGAGCCGCTGGCCGCACTCGAACCCGAACGCCCCCACGTCGATCCGCCCGCGTTCGCTGGCCATGTCAGTTCCCCGTTGCGGCTTCGAGGGCGTGGTCGAGGTCGGCCAGGATATCCGCCGGGTCCTCCAGGCCCACCGACAGCCGGACGAGATCCGGCGTGACGCCGCTCGCCCGTTGTTCGGCCTCCGAGAGCTGGGCGTGGGTCGTGCTCGCCGGGTGGATCACCAGCGTCTTCGCATCGCCGACGTTGGCGAGGAACGAGGACAGCTCGGCGGATTCACAGACGGCCTGGGCGGCCTCGAACCCGCCCACCGGGCCGAAGGTCACCATGCCGCCGAAGCCCCCGTCGAGGTACTGTTTTGCGGCCCTATGGGTCGGGTGGTCAGCTAAGCCCGGATAGGTAACCCATTCGACCCGCTCGTCCTCGGCCAAGTACTCGGCAACCAGCGCGGCGTTCTCGCAATGGCGGTCCATCCGGAGCGGCAGCGTCTCGACGCCCTGGAGGGTCTGCCAGGCATCGAAGGGCGACTGGGCGTGGCCGATCGAGCGGAGCGCTCGGTGTCTGACGCCGGCCGCGAAGGCCCGGTCGCCGAACCGGTCGGCGAAGACCAGGCCGTGAAACGCCGGGTTCTCCGCCCCGAGTTCTGGGAACCGGTCGGCGTGGTCGCTCCAGGGGAAGGAACCACCATCGACCAGGGCGCCGCCGATCGTGGTTCCGGCCCCGTGGAGCCACTTGGTCGTGGACTCCCAGACGAGATCCGCCCCGTGGTCGAGGGGGCGACACAGCGCCGGGGTGGCGAACGTGTTATCCACGAATAGCGGGACGCCGTGGTCGTGGGCGATCTCGGCGAGGGCCTCGAAATCCGGCGTCACGAGCGCCGGGTTGCCGATCGTTTCGACGTGCACGTAGGCCGTGGCGTCGTCGATGGCGTCGGCGAACTCATCGGGCTCGAGCGGGTCCGCGTATCGGGCGTCGATTCCCCGGCGCCGGGCTGTCCGATCCAGGTACGCCCGCGTGCCGCCGTAGATCGCGTTCGAGGAGACCACGTTGTCCCCGGTGCTCGCGAGCAGCGTCGTCGCCGCGTCGAAGGCTGCCATGCCTGAGGCGGTCGCCACGGCGCCGGTCCCCCCTTCGAGGGCCGCCAATCGACGTTCGAGCGTCCGGACGGTCGGATTGCTGATCCGCGAGTAGATGTCGCCCTCGCGCTCGAGGGCGTAGAGCTCGGCCGCGCTGGCGGCGTCATCGAAGACGTAGGAGGTCGTCTGGTAGAGCGGCGGCGCGCGGGCGCCGGTGGCTGGATCGGGCACCTGGCCCGCATGCACCGCTCGAGTATCGAAGCGGGATTCCCGGTTAGTCATACCTCACACGTATA
>CAZKPC010000034.1:0-1539 GCA_964554565.1 uncultured Halobacteriales archaeon | reverse complement strand
GTATACCGGCATCGGCAGCCAGGACCCGAGCCGGTTCCGCGTCGTCATGACGGGTGCCGGAGCGGCCGATGGAAGCTACGAACTGGACACGGTCATCGAGGCCGCCAGCTGGAGCGAGTCCGAGCCGGTCATCCTGAACCGGACCACGCTCGCGCTGGCCGAGCCACTCGCGGTCGATGAGATGACCATCGAGCTCCAGTATCGCCACGAGGGCGACTGGCTCAGGATCCTCCGGAGCCAGCCGGCCGTTTGAAGCCCGGGCCGCCCCTATCCCGGCGCATGGCAGCCCAGGATCCCCTGGCCTGGACCCGCGATCACACCCCCGTGCTCGTCTCGCTCGCCGACGAACACGCAGCGACGGCCCCGTTTGACGGCTACACGGTGGCGGTGGCCTCCCACCTGGAAACGAAGACCGGCGTCTTCATCGAAACCCTGCATGCGGCGGGGGCGGAGGTCCTGTTCGCGCCCTCCGAGCCCCAGAGCACCAATGGCGACGTTGTCGACTTCCTCGATGCGAAGGACGGGATCGAGGCGTTCGCTCGGGAGGGCATGTCCGACGCGGAGTTCGACGACGCCCAGCACGAATTGCTCGAGCGGGGCCCGGACGTCATTCTCGATGACGGCTGCGAGCTCATCGCGAAAGTCCACGCCGACCATCCCGAGGTGGCCGCCGAGGTGATCGGCGGCGGCGAGCAGACGACCGCCGGCATCCACCGGCTGGAAGCGATGGAGCGCGACGGCGTCCTCGAGTTCCCGGTCTACGGGGTCAACGACACTCCGATGAAGCACTTCTTCGACAACGTCCACGGGACCGGCGAGTCCGCGCTGACGAACATCGCCATTACCACGAACTCCATCATCGCGGGCAAAACCGTCGTGATCGCCGGCTACGGGTACGTCGGCCGCGGCGTGGCTCGGAAGGCGCGGAGCCTCGGCGCTCGGACGGTCGTCACCGAGGTGGATCCCCGGGCCGCGCTCGAGGCCCACATGGACGGACACGAGGTCACGAACATGGCCCGGGCCGCCGAGCGCGGCGACCTCTTCATCACCGCCACGGGGAACGCCGAAGTGATCCGCGAGGAGCATCTGGCGGCCATGCCGGACGGCGCCACGCTCGGGAACGCCGGCCACTTCGACGTGGAGATCGATATCGAGGCCCTCGAGGGGCTGGCCGAGGAAACCACGGAACCCACGGAGGGCGTCACGCGCTACCACCTGTCGGACGGTCGGGAGCTCAACCTGTTGGCCGAGGGGCGGCTGGTGAACCTGACCGGGCCCTCCAGCAAAGGCCACCCCGCGGAGGTCATGGACACGACCTTCGCGATGATGTTCCTCGCCGGGCTCGACCACGTGGACGGTCAAGGCGGGTCGAACCTCGCGCCCGGCCTCTACGCCGTGCCCGATCGCCTGGACCGGCGCGCGGCTCGCCGGAAGCTGGAGACGCTGGACGTCGTCATCGACGAATTGACCGACCGCCAGGAGGAGTACCAGGCCAGCTGGATCGACGAAACGAGCTACTGAACCGACCGCTCAGAGGAC
>CAZKPC010000033.1:0-17663 GCA_964554565.1 uncultured Halobacteriales archaeon | reverse complement strand
AGCTCCGACAGCCCCAGAACCAGCCCGGGTCGTCGATCATGCCCGGGAAGATCAACCCGGTCGTCGCCGAGGCGGTGAACCAGGTCCACAAGCGGGTCCTCGGCAACGACGCGACGATCAGTGCGGGCGCCGCCGAGGGCCAGCTCGAACTCAACCTTTACAAACCGGTGCTCGCGGCGGACTTCCTCGATTCGGCCCGATTGCTCGCGAACGCGGCCGAGACCTTCGCCGACCGGTTCATCGCGGAACTGGAGGTCAACCGCGAACAGGTCGCCGACCAGGTCGAGCAGGCGCTCGCGCTCGCCACTGCGCTGAACCCGCATATCGGCTACGACAAGGCGGCCGAAGTGGCGAAGACCGCCCACGAGGAGGGGCGGTCCATCCGCGACGTGGCGATCGCGAAAGGCTATCTCACGGAAGCGGAGGCCGATGCGGTGCTTGATCCGGGGCGCATGACGGAACGGGGGATACTCGGTCAGGACGAGTGAGTGACGTCCCGATCCGGGGGGCCGGTATCCGTCAAAGTTGCCGACGTCGGTAACGCTACCGCCCGCTGACCGAGCGACCAGCGGCAGGGTCCTCCCTTGCGATCCGACCGCAACCGGGGATGAGACGGCGGACGCCTGACTGCCGTGAGACCCTCCCAGACTCTCCCAAGCGTCGTCACAGATGTGGGCGGGTTTGGCCGGTGTCGCCGTGGTAATACGACGGGCTCACCTCCCTGTGGCAATGGCAACTGTCAAATCCCCGGGTCAAGGCACCGCCCAAGAACAACGCACCAGCTTGGTTGATCCGCGGGCGCCCCGCTTCGGCCAGGCCGTCACCGCCAGCGGACTGCTGCTCGGGCTCCTGCTCCAGGCGCCGCTCTTCGTCTTCGCGATCGCGCTGGTGCTGAACACGGCCGTTTGGTCCCGGTGGCGGTTCCATCCGTACAGTTTGGTTTGGCGGCGGATCATCGGGCCGAGGGTCGAATCAGGCCGCGAACGCGAACCGGCGGCGCCACACCGGTTCGCGACGCTGGTCGGTGCGGTCGGCACCTTGCTCGCGAGCTTCGCGTTCGTGGTTGGGGTTCCCGGCGTGGCTTACGTCCTGTCCGGTGTCATCGCGGCGGCAGCCGGCCTCGGGGCCGCCACCGGGTTCTGCCTCGGGTGTCGTATGTACCGCAGCGTCTCGCTGTTCCGTCGGCTACAGCTCGTTTGAGTGCTTTCGGCATCCGGATCCCGCTTGGAGCCGCCGCCCTGATCAGCTGACCGTCACCGTGCCGACCATCCCGGCCGATTCGTGAGGGATACAGAAGTACTCGTACTCGCCCGTCGTTTCGAAGGTGTGTTCGTAGGTCTCGCCCTCGGGGACGTCGCCGCTGTCCGGGTCGCCCACCGAATAGGCGTCCCTGGCGGCCTCTTCCGAATCGAACCCGCCGGACGCGAAGTACTCCGCGCCGTCGGGGAGCTCGTCCTCATAAGCGGTCACCGAGTGACCGACCGAACCGACGGTCTCCCAGACCACGCTGGTGCCCGGGCTGATCTCGATGGCATCCGGGTCGAAAACCAGGTCATCGGACATTTCGACCCGGACCGTATCATCGTTCGAATCGCCGCCGTCACCGCCGTCACCGCCGCTACAGCCAGCCAGCGGCAGGGTGATCGTGGCGGCTCCGGTCGCGGCCATCGCCCGCAGGTACTGTCGTCGGGTTTGCTTGTCGTTCATTGGAGGGTTTCCTCACGGGAGGTTCCGAGGAGGGTATAGATAAACGGGGCCGCACGTTCTTCAATTGCTGGAACCTGGGTGGCGATGTTCGGCGAAACGTTTAATCCGTTCAGCGGATCCTCGGGGAGACCCGCACCGCGCATCCACGGTCCTCAGTCCTCGGTGCTCAGCGTCGGGACCGCTTGTTCACCCTCGACCAGCTCCGCGACGTAGTGTTTGATCACCGTGCCTTCGGCTCGGTGGAGCGTCTCGCTGACGCTCGACTTCGCGACGCCGAGGAACTCGGCCAACTCGGTGAGCGAGCAGTCCCGCGGCGTGTCGTAATATCCGTGTTCGACCGCGGCCACGAGGAGCCGGCGCTGGCGGTCCGTCAGGAGCCGGTCGGGGTCCACGTACCGATCGATCGATTCGACCTCGAACCCGATGCCGAACGCCTCGAGTTGCTTGCCGAGTTCCGAGAGCCGATCGTGGGAGGCCGTCAGCTCCCACGTGGCGGCCCCGTCCTTGATATCGAACGGCAGCTCGAGCGGGACTCCCGCGCTTTGGACGGGGAACAGCAGCAGCGGATCGGTGGTCTCGAACTGAATGGTCGCCTGGTTCTCCTGCTGGTGGAGCAGCGTCACCTCGGTCACGGCGTCCTGTCGATCGATCGAGACTGACACCGATTGAACGTCTGCCGCCGTGATTTCCACGAGGCCGACGCCACGATCGCCTTCGGGCATGGCTGCGAGAACGCGGAAGGTCGCGTCGGGATGCTCGCGCGACACGGCACCGATCCAGACGGTCTCGGGGACGTCAATCACCAGGCGGGCCCGGGGCATCGTGACTGCCTAGTGATGGGAGAGGCATCAAGGTTACCGAACATGTTCGACCGAACGGCCACGATCCGCGAAGGCTATTTGCCCATAGGGACGGCGTGCATGCCTATGCAGTCCGTGTCGGTGAGCCGAACCATTCCGGCCGATCCCGAGACGGTCCGGGACCTCGTGACCGAACTCGAGCGGTTCATGCGGGCGGGCGGGTTCAGCGAGGTGTCCCTCGAGGACGAGGAGATCTACCTCAGGCAAAACATCGGCCTCGGGCGCATTGAACTCGACCTACAGGTGGTGACGGACGCCGATGTCGCCCTGGCCTACGAGCAAATCGAGGGCATCTTCAACGAGATGCGCACCGAATACGAGCTGGAGTCCGTGCCGGAGGGAACCCGAATCACGGCGCGAACGGAGTTCGAGATCGGCGGCGTGTTCGGGTCCGTGCTGGATGCCACCGTCGTGAAGCGGAAACGCCGCTCGGAGCTGAACGCCCAGTTCGATTACCTGGAGGACGCCGCCGGAACCGACTGAGGAGCCGAACACGTTCGGGGATAGGTATTGGCTGCCCCCGACCCTGGCCTGAGCGTGGGGAGAGGAGGCACCACCGGATGAGTCAACCCCGCGTCGACACCAGCCGCCGACCGGTTGTGGTTGTGTGGGAGGTCACGCAGGCCTGCTCGCTGGCCTGTCGGCACTGTCGGGCCGACGCTCAGGAAGCGTGCCATCCGGCCGAACTATCGACCGCTGAGGGCCGAGCGCTCCTGCACTCGGCCAGGCAGTTCGGTGAGGACCAGCTCGTGGTCCTGTCCGGCGGCGACCCGATGGTACGTGAGGACGTGATCGATCTCGTCGAATACGGGACGGACCTCGGGCTCCGAATGACGCTCACTCCCAGCGGGACCGAACGCCTCACGCCGCCTCGGCTGCAGCATTTGGCGGCGGCGGGGCTCCGACGGATCGCGTTGAGTATCGACGGAGCGACGGCCGCGAGTCACGACGATTTCCGGGGGGAGGACGGGAGCTTCGAGCGGACGATGCGCGCGGCCCGGGCGGCCAAGGATGCCGGGCTCCCGGTCCAACTGAACACCACCGTGTGCGCGGATACCGTCGACGAACTGCCGGCGATCCGCGATCTGGCCGCGGAGCTGGGCATCGTCCTCTGGTCGGTGTTCTTCCTCGTCCCTGTGGGGCGGGGCGCCGTGCTCGATCCGATCTCGCCCGAGCGGGCCGAGTCGGTCATGGAGTGGCTCGCTGAGGTGGCCGAGACCGCCTCGTTCGGACTCAAGACCACGGAAGCCCCCCACTACCGTCGCGTCCGAGTACAGGGTGGCAGTGGCTCACCGGAGACAGGCCCGTCGACGACTGATCGGCCGCGGGTGATCGCCGGGGACGGGTTCGTGTTCGTCAGTCACACCGGCGAGATTTTCCCGTCCGGGTTCCTCCCGGAATCGGTCGGGAACGTCCGGGAGGCGGACCTCGTCGAGCGCTACCGGAACGCCGAGCTGTTGGAGCAGCTCCGGGATCCGGACGCGCTGAAGGGCAAATGCGGCGCCTGTCCGTTCAACCGACTCTGCGGGGGCAGCCGGTCCCGGGCCTATGCCTGGACCGGGGATGCGTTGGCTAGTGATCCGTTATGCGGGTACATGCCCCCTCGCTACGACGGCGCCATGCCGTCGACGCGACCGGCCCGAGAGGGCTGATCGAGCCGTCGGACCCTCGTTCCGATTCCCTGGGAACCCAGCCGAACAAGTTCGGGACAACCACGATGCCCGTTCTAGCAAATTGCAATCACATGGGCGTCGACCAATCCGACCAAACGGACGTACCGTGGCCCCAGCAGCTCCTGGATAGCGTGTGGCTGCTCGCCGGCTTGGCGGTCGTCTTCTTCACGTTGTCCTACGTCGTGTGGGGGCTCGTTGATCTGATGTCGGTCCCGCCGGGGTGATCACGATGGGATCACCGCTCGAAGAACCCGAGGGGAACTGGTGGAACGAGAAGGTCAACCGCCGGGAGACGATCTGGCTAGGTATCTCAGCCGCCTGGGCGGCCATCCTCTTCGGCTGGATGGCGGGCTGGACCCAGTTCGGCGAGCAGAACCAGACGGGCCAGACGTTTCAGGTCCCGCCGGACGCTTACGCTGACAAGGTCGACGCGTTCAAGGAGGCGGCCGAGGAGACCGAGGCCGGCCTCGTCCCCGATGGCAGCGATATCTACATCGGCGCCTTCCGCTATGGGTGGGACGGCCTGCCGTTCGTCCTCGAGGCCGGGCGGGAGTATCAGTTTCATCTCGGGTCTTATGACGTCCAACACGGGTTCTCCGTGCGCCAGGAAGACACCCTCTCCAAACAGATGACGCTCCAGGTCCTCCCTGGGTACGAATGGATCCTCGACATGAGCTTCGACGAACCCGGTACCTATCACGTGGTCTGTAACGAGTTCTGCGGCGAGGGCCACCGGACGATGCATGGCACGTTCGAGGTGGTCGAGCCATGAGCGTCCTCGAGTCCCTGCCGATCCGCAACGAGTACGGCGACGACGGCTTCCGCACCTGCGGGACGACCGGCATGCGGGTGCACCGCTCGGCGGAGGAGATGGTCAAGGTGTTCGGCCTGACGGCGGTCATCGCGCTGCTGGTCGGCGGCATCATGGCGCTGCTCGTCGCGCTCACCCGCTGGGAACTCATCGGCCTCCTCTCGCCCGGCGATTACTACACGTTCCTGTCGGTGCACGCCTGGAACCTGCTGATCTTCTGGATGGTCTTCATGGAGATCGCCATCCTCTACGTCGGCGGCCCGTACGTGCTCGGCCGGAAGCTCCCGCTCCGGCGCGTCGCGCACGCCGGCTACGCGGTGATGCTGGGCTCGGCGCTTTTGATCAACTACGCCCTATTGACGACCAGCGCACCGGATCAGCAGCCGCTGCTGACCTCCTACGCGCCGCTCCCGTCGGATCCGCTGTTCTATCTGGGCGTCGTCACGTTCATCCTCGGGACGGTCGTCGCGGCCGTCCCGTTCTTCGCGGTCATCTGGCTCGAGAAGCGCGAGTTCCCCTCGAAGTCGCTCCCGCTCGTGACCTTCGGGGCCTTCATCACCGGTATCATCGCCGTGGAGGCGCTCCTCGGCGGGTTGATCACCTTCGTGCCGACGCTGTTCTGGCGGATCGGGCTGATCGAACACATCGACGCCGCGTGGTACCGCCAGATGTACTGGATCATCGGCCACGGCAGCCAGCAGATCAACCTCGTGGCCATGATCACGGTGTGGTACTTCCTGACCCACGTCCTCGGGAAGGCCGAGGTGGCCAGCGAGAAGGTCTCGCGGTTCGCGTTCGTGCTGTACCTGTTCTTCATCAACATGGGAGCGGCCCACCACCTGATGTCCGACCCCGCCCTCTCGACGAGCTGGCGGGTCTGGAACACCTCCTACGCGGCCTACGGGGCGGTCATCGCCAGCATGATCCACGCGTTCGCCATCCCGGCCGGGCTGGAGATCGGCCGCCGGAAGCGGAACCTCGGCGGCGGGACGTTCGGCTGGCTGTGGTCGGCACCCTGGCGGGATCCCGGGTTCTCCTCGACGGTCCTCAGCATCGTCCTGTTCGGGTTCCTCGGCGGCATCACCGGGGTCATGATGGGCCAGATGCAGCTCAACATGACTTGGCACAACACCCTGGCCGTGCCCGGACACTTCCATGGGACCGTGGTGACGGGCACCACGCTGGCCTTCATGGGGTTGACCTACTGGGTGCTGAAGCTGGTGTTCCGCCGGGACTGGGTCGGCGGCGTTCTGGTGACCATCCAGCCCTATCTCTACGCCGGCACCATGGGCGTGGTCGTGCTCATGATGATGTACCTCGGGGTCCTGTTCGGCGTTCCAAGGCGACACCCGGCCGTGATGGACATCCCGGGGACGTCTTTCGACTTCGGCGCCGCGGCGCCGCTGTTCACCATCTTCGGCATCTTCGCGGTCCTGGCCGTCATCGGCGGCGCCCTCTTCCTGCTGCTGGCTGTCGCCTCGCTGCTGTTCGGCCGGGACTTGGACGCGGGGAACGACGGGGGGACTCCCCTCGCCGCTGACGGGGGACAACTGGATGCGGAGGCGCCGGACGAGGAATCAGATGACACCGAGGACACGCCCCATCACCTCCTGAGCTTGCGCGGGACGTTCCTGTTCACGCTGGTGTTCCTGGCTACCTTCGCGGTGATGTTGGCCCTGAACTGGTATCTGCTGTCCCAGCTGTGGGAGATCGGCGCTTAAACTCGTGCGCCCGACCTCGCTTGCCGTCGCGGCCTGGTCGTTTGTCAAGCCGCGCATCGTCAGCCTGCTGCTGTTGACCGGCGTCAGCGGCGCCTTAGCGGCGGGCGGACCGTCGCCGGTTCGGCTCGGGGCCTTCGTGGTCGCGGGTGGTGCGACCGCGGCCGGCTCGGCGGCGCTGAACTGCTACTACGACCGTCGGTTGGACCGTCGGATGACCCGAACGGCCGGCCGACCGCTGCCACAGGGGCTGGTCCCGCCGTGGACGGCACTCGCGCTCGGGGCGGTGCTGCTCGGCGTGGGCACGGCCGCCGGCTGGCTCTGGTTACCACTTGCGTCTGTCGCCTACATGCTTCTCGGCGCGCTGGCCTACGTCGGGCTCTACACGGTGGGCCTGAAACGACGGCACCACCTCGCGACGCCGATCGGCGGGCTCGCCGGCGCGTTCCCCGTCTTGGCCGGGTGGGCGACAGTCCAACCGATCAGCCTGGAGGCACTGCTCCTGGCCGCGCTCGTGGTGGCCTGGACCCCGGCCCACGCGTGGGCCCTCGCGTTCGTGTATCGGGACGACTTCAAGGCTGCCGGGATCCCGACTCTTCCGGCCGTCGCCAGCGAAGCGCGAGTCCGCCGATCGGTCTGGCGCTGGGCCCTCGGCACCATCGCTGTCGCAGCCCTGGCCGTTCCATTCGCCGGTGACCTCTACGGCGCCTGCCTCGTCGCGGCGGCCGGGCCGTACCTGCTCGGCTTCCGGGCGTTCCAGCGTACCGGATCGGAGCCGACGGCGGTCCGGGCCTTCTTCACTGCGAACCTCTTCCTGGCGGTGCTGTTCCTGGCCTGGGCGGCCGGCGGGCTCATCGGCGCGTTGCCAGTATCCGTGGTCGCCGTGCTCGCGCTGGCCGTGCCCCTGCTGTTCTTCGGGCTCTGGAGCGCCCGTCCGAGCCTCGGCGGCGTGGCGGCGGCCGCCGGGAGCGAGCGTGCGGCCATGGAGCAACTGCGCGCTCGGCTGCCGGCGGGGGGCATCGACGGCTAACATGTTCGGGACAAGTCGGACGCCGACGCCTGGCTAAGGATCAACCAGAGGCCAACCCGTGTCCGAACACAGCATCGGCGCGCCGACGGCGGCCATCGGCCGGGCCATCGGGGAGGGCTGGCGCACCTTCGTCACCGTGTACTACGCCAACAGCTTCAGCTGGCGAGTGTTCAAGAGCGGGGCGCTCGTCTTCTTGGGGTTCTCCCTCTGGTCGTCCGCGAACCTGTTGCTCTCCTACCAACGGTCCTGGCACCTCCTGCATTACGTGATGGCGTACGGCTTCGTGTTGATCCCCTACGGCCCGTTCCACCACCTCGTGGTCATCCCGGTCTATCTCCGGCTTCGCCGCCAGGGGCAGCAGCTCTCGCTGGGCGGCCATTTGCACCTCCCGAACCTGAGCTTGGCCGTCTTCCTCGTGATCGTCGTGGTGCTCGGCACGGTCCCGGGGGCGGTCGGCGCGATGTCGTTCGATTTCGACGCGCCGCTGGCCGCCAGCGGCGTGGACGTGAACCCCGACCTCGCCTGCACGAAATCCACGGTCGAGGACCAAGTAGCGGCGCACTGCCACCTGACGGAGGCCGGGGGGATCGATGCCATCGCCGTCGAGAGCGGCGGCCAGCGGGTCCTGGTCGACGAGCAGCCGCCGTTCGAGTTCACGGTTCGGGAGGGCCAACTCACGGAAGTCGTCGGCAACAAGCAGTTCCAGGTGGTGCTCCTGGACGAGAAGGGCAACGAGCTGCGTCGGTACACGCGAACCCTCGAGATGATCCGCGACGGCTGAGACCCCGGCCGACTGGACGGTTTTTTATCATCGCCTCGCCTTGCCGGGGACGATGGCCGCCCACGATTACGAGGCCCTGGGCCTGGTCGCCGGCCTCGAGATCCACCAGCAGCTCGATACGGCGACGAAGCTGTTCTGTGGCTGTCCCACCGAGCTGCGCGATCCCGAGGCGTCGGTCCGCCGGTTCACGCGCTTTCTCCACCCGACCCGGTCGGAACTGGGCGAGCTCGACGAGGCTGCCCTCGAGGAGAGCCGCGTCGATCGGGAGTTCGAATACCTCGCCTACGACACGACCTGCCTCGTCGAGGAGGACGACGAGCCGCCCGGGCGTCTCGATGGGGAAGCGCTCGCCACCACGCTGGAGATCGCCCAGCTCCTGGACATGACCGCGGTCGATCAGGTCAACGTGATGCGGAAACTGGTCATCGACGGGTCGAACACCTCCGGGTTCCAGCGGACCGCCCTCGTGGCCCGCTCGGGCGCGATCGAGACCGAGGCCGGCCCGGTCGGCATCGAGGACCTCATGCTCGAAGAGGAGAGCGCCCAGCGCGTCGAGACGACCGAGTCCGGCGTGCGGTACAGCCTCGACCGGTTGGGCATTCCCCTGGTCGAGATCGGCACTCGCCCGGACATCCGATCGCCCGAACAAGCCCGGGAGGCGGCCGAGCGGATCGGGATGGTGCTCCGATCGACCGGCAAGGTCAAACGGGGGCTCGGCACCATCCGGCAGGACGTCAACGTCTCGATCGCGGACGGCGCCCGGGTCGAACTGAAGGGCGTCCAGCAGCTGGACGACATCGATGACATCGTGCGCCTGGAGGTCGAACGGCAGCTCGGCCTCCTCGAGCTCGCCGAAGCGCTCGAGAGCGAGGACGCGGCGGTGGACGAACCGGTCGAGGTGACCGAGGTCTTCGAGGGGACCGACAGCGGCGTCATCAGCGGGGTGCTCGCCGACGGCGGTATCGTGATGGGTGTGAAGTTGGCGGGGTTTGACGGGCTCGTCGGCCGGGAGATCCAGCCGGACCGCCGGCTCGGGACGGAGCTGTCCGACCACGCGAAACGCCACGGCGCCGGTGGCGTCTTCCACACCGACGAACTGCCGGCCTATGGCGTGACCGAGGGCGAAGTTGACGCGTTGCTGACGGCTGTCGAGGCGGGGTCGGACGATGCGGTGGCGATGGTCGCGGCGACCCCGGACGTCGCGAGGACGGCCATCGACGCGGTCGCTGAACGGGCCCGGACCGCGATCGAGGGCGTGCCCGAAGAGACTCGCGGGGCCAACGAGGACGCCACGTCCCGGTACTTGCGGCCGCTCCCGGGGGCGGCCCGGATGTATCCCGAAACCGACGTCCCGCCGGTCGAGCCGGCAGTGGGGGAGGTGCCGACGCCGGAGCTGCTGACCGAGAAGGCCTCACGATACGAGCGGGAGCTGGATCTCGACCCGGGCCTGGCGGAACAAGTCGCCTACGGCGAGCGGTGGCCGGAGTTCGAGCGCGCCGTGCAGTTGGGCGTCGATCCGGCCCTCGCGGCCCGGACTGTCGAGTCCACGGTCACGGAGCTGCGCCGAGACGACGTGCCGGCCGAGAACCTCGAGGAGCGGCACTTCGAGGGGATCTTCGAGCTCGTGGCGGACGGCGAGTTGACCCAGGAGGGCGTCGAGGAGCTCCTCGGGCTGTTGGCTGAATCCCCCGGACGCGACCCGGCTGCGGCCGCGGAGGACGCGGGCCTCGGCAGCGCCGAGGAGGAGGCCGTCCGCGCGGTCGTCCAGGACGTCGTCGAACGGAACGCCGAGCAGATCGAGGCCGAGGGCATGGGGGCGTTCTCCGGACTGATGGGCGAGTGCATGTCCGAGCTGCGCGGGAAAGCGGAGGGCGAGGTCGTGAGCGACCTCCTGCGCGAGGAGATCCAGGCCCGGGCCTGACCGGCGCGTTACTCCGATCGGTCCTGCCGCTCTGAGGGCTCGCCGTCGAGCCGCTGGCCCGCCCGCCGGAAGAGGCCCCGGAGGGTGCGCAGCTCCCGGCCGGTCGGCCGGGCCCGCCCGAACAACCGCCGGACCAGCCGCATGGTCTTCGGGCGCTTCTCCGCCGGATAGTCGAGGTCACCCAGGAACGACTCGACGTGCTCGATGAACCGCTCGAATTCGGCGGGCGTCGCCCGGTCAGCGTCGCGGTCTGGGAGCTGCGTTTCGATTTCCCCGAGGTGCCGGAGCTCGTAGAGGGCGATCGTCGCGGCCTGGCCGAGATTGAGCGACGGGTACTCCGCGGCGGCGGGGATGCTGCAGACGCGGTCCAGCTGGGCGAGTTCCTCGTTGGTGAGCCCGACCCGTTCCCGGCCGAACACCAGGGCCGTTCGGGGGGCGTCCCCCGTGAGGTCATCCGTGAGCTCGGCCGGCGTCGTGAACGGGTAGCGGACGTGCTTAGCCCCGTTCTCGTTGGTGACGGCCGTGAACCCGACGGTGTGATGTTCGGCGACCAGGTCGTCGAAGGTCAGCTCCCTCGCGTTCGGCAACACGTCCTCCCGAGCCTGACCGGCGTAGCCATAGGCTTCGCCGTCTGGATCGAGGTCGGGTGGGGCCACCAGGAGGAGGTCCTCGAAGCCGAAGTTCTTCATCGCCCGCGCGATCGTCCCGACGTTCCCCGGCGTCTCGGCATCCACGACGGCGATCGAGACGGTCACGGGGTCACTCCTCCTTCAGATCGCGGAGGTCGATGGCGTGCCGGTCGGCCCCCGTGAGCTCGATATTCAAGGCGGTCTGATCGACCGCCGGGGGGGTCGGGACGGCCCCCTGATCCGTCGAGACGTGCTCCAACCCCTCGTACTCCGGCGGGGCTCGGCCCCCATCCAGGTACCACTCGTGGAACGCGTCCTGCAGTTCGTCCGAGCCCTTGTAGGCCTCGCCGCCGGCTTCCCTGAACCAGTACAGGAAATCGGCCTCGTGCTCCTCACAGAGCACGACCTCCGCCAGGGGCTCGCCGTAGACGACCGTCGCGCCCGCGCACTGCTCGAGATCCTCGTCGCCGTGTTCGAGCCAGCAGGCGTCGCAGGGCGAGCCGACCAGCGCCGAGAGCCGGACGACCCGCTTGGCGACGTCGGCGTCCATCTCGTCGACCGGCCGGAGGCTGCCGTCTTCCGCGAGCACCGCGTCCTCGTCGAAGCGCCAGCCCCGCAGGCCGATACTGACCTTGCCCATTGTCGACGGGTTGACCGGCAGGAACCAAAAACGACGCGTCTGCCCGTTCGGTCGGTGCCGGGGTCGTGTGGCGACGGTCCCGCCGTCTTCGGGTCGGACGGGCCGGCCGAGTGCCGCTTTCCACGTGGTATAAGGCCGGCGGCCAGCCATGGGGGTCATGGGACTCATCGACGGCGCGTTGACGGACGAACACCGGCAGCTCAGAGAGCAGGCCGATGCCTTCGCCGAGGAGGTCATCGAGCCGCGGGCCGACGAGATCGAGGCGTCCGACAGCTTCCCGCGGGACGTCATGGAAGCCGCGGGAGAGCGCGGACTGCTCGGCATCCTGCTCCCGGAGGAACACGGCGGCGAGGGGGCGGACTTCCTGGGCTACTGTCACGTCCTCGAGCGCCTCGCTCAGGCCAGTGGCGCGGTCGCCGAAAGCATTCAGGGCCATACCTTCGCGGCCCTCCCGATCGCCGCCCACGGCACGCCGGACCAGCGGGCGGAGTACCTGGAAGCCATGGCTCGAGGCGACCGCATCGGCGCGATGCTGCTGACGGAACCGGGGGCCGGCAGCTCGCCGTCCGAACTCGCGACGACCGCCGCGGCCACGGAAGGCGGCTATCGCCTCGACGGCGAGAAGGCGTTCGGCACCAACGCCGGGGTCGCGGACGTGCATCTGGTCGTCGCCCGCAAACGGCCGGCCCCGGAGGACTCCCACGGCGTCAGCGTGTTCCTCGTGCCGTCGGTGGACTCGACGGACGGGCTCGTCTTCGACCGGACGGAGTTCATGGGCATGCGGGGACACGTGACGGGGGATACGACCCTGGACGGCGTCGAGGTCCCCGAGGACGCGGTCCTCGGCGACATCGGGCAGGGCTTCCGGATCGCCATGGGGACGATCGATCAGGCCCGGACGGGCCTGGGGGCGATCGGCCTCGGCATCGCCCGCGCCGCCCTCGATCGCGCGCTGGAGTACGCCGGCGATCGGGAACAGGGCGGCCAGGCGGTCGGGGAGTATCAGGCGGTCCAGGTGCTGCTAGCCGACATGGACGCCCGGCTGGCGGGCGCCCGCCACCTCGTCTATGATTCGGCCGCCCGCATCGCCGAGGGCAACGGCGACACCCGGCGGTCGAGCCGGGCGAAGTACGTCGCCAGCGACGCGGCCGAGTTCGTCACCCGCAACGCCATGCAGGTCCACGGCGGGAAGGGCTACAGTACCGAGCTGCCCCTCGAGCGGTACTACCGGGACGCCAAGATCCTGAGCATCATCGGGGGCACCACGGAGATCCAGAAAACGACCGTCGCCGGAGAACTGCTCGAGCGATGACGTCGACGCGCTATCTAGAGGACTTCGAGGCCGGCACGGTGCGCGAGCTGGGTTCCTTTTCGCTCACGGCTGAGGAGATCGTCTCTTTCGCCGAACGGTACGACCCCCAGCCACTCCACGTGGACCCCGAGGCGGCCGAGCAGCTCGCCTTCGGCGGGCTGATCGCGAGCGGCTGGCACACCGCGGCCCGATGTATGCGGCTACTCGTCGAGGGCGTCCTCGCCGATGCGGCGAGCATGGGCGCGGTCGGCTTAGAGGAGCTGACCTGGTCGGCGCCCGTCCGGCCGGGCGAGGAGATCCACGTCGAGCACGAGATCCTCGAGGTTCGGCCCTCGGACTCGCACGATGATCGGGGCTACGTGCGCAACCGGACGGTCGGGCGGGTCGACGGCGAGCCGGTCATCAGCTGGGTCGGCGTGAACGTCATCGGTCGACGCGATCCGTGATCGACCCGCGGGTCCCGGGGGCATCAAGGTTTTAGCGGCCCGGCCGCGACCGGCCCGCATGGACTACGACGTCAGGCACGCCGTCGAGGCCGACGGCCCGGAGCTGATCGAGCTCTGGCACGGCTTCACGGACTACCTCTCGGAGTACGACGACAAGTACCGCCACCGGGAGGGGGCCGACGAACGCTGGCTGAACTACTTCGAGAACCAGCTCGTCGACTCGAAGTACGGCACGGTCGTCGTCGCCGCGAGCGGCGACCAGCTGCTCGGCGCGCTCGAGGCCCGTGTCGAGGGCAACCACCCGGTGTTCAAGCTCGACAACCACGGCTTCATCCACGGACACTACGTCCGGCAGGGCTATCGGGGCGAGGGCGTCGGCTCGGCGCTCATCGCGGCCGCCGAGGAGTGGTTCGCGGAACCGCCCCGCGAGGTCGGCTTCTACCGGGTGCGGGTGATGCCCGGCGACGAACAGGCGGCGGCCCTCTATGCCGATGCGGGGTTCCACCCCGTCGAACACATCTACGAGAAGACGATCGACTGATCCGATGGCCGAGAGCTACGAGGTCGAGCTGGTCGAAGAGGGGCGGACCATCGAGGTCCCCCGCGACACCGCCATCCTCGAGGCCGCCGAGGAGCAGGGGCTCGACCTCCCCTACCAGTGTCGGATGGGCGTCTGCGGCGTCTGCTGTGGCCGGCGGCTGGATGAGGCGGACGTCGAACAGTCGGAGGGCATGTTCCTCACCGGGGGAGAGAAGGACGAGGGCTACGTACTGACCTGCATCGCCCGGCCGCGGGCGGACCTCCGGCTCCGGACCGGCGAGAGCCCGTAACCTATCCCTCGCGCTCCTGCTCGCGCAGCTCCGTCCGCCGGATCTTGCCGGTCTCGGTCCGGGGCAGCTCCTGGATGAACTCCACGGCCCGGGGGTACTTGTAGGGCGCCAGGATGCCCTTGACGTGGTCCTGGAGCTCCACCTTCAGCTCATCGCTCGGGTCGACCCCATCGGCCAGCACGACGAACGCCTTCACGATCTCACCGCGCTCCTCGTCCGGGCTGCCGACCACCGCGACCTCGGAGACCGCGTCGTGTTCCTGAAGGACGTTCTCCACCTCGGGCCCGGGCACGTTGTACCCGGCCGTGATGATGAGGTCGTCCCGGCGCGATTTGTACTCGAAGCGCCCGTCCTCGCGGTGGACGAAGATGTCGCCCGGGTAGCTCCAGCCGTCCTGGACGGCCTCGGCTTGTTTCTCCGGTCGATCCCAATAAGTGATGCCGGTAGGCCCGCGGACTGCTAACAGCCCGGCTTCGCCCCGCTCGAGCTCCTCGCCGGTGTCGGGATCGACGACTTTGCACTCGTAGCCCGGCACGGCATAGCCCGTCGCACTGGGATCGACCTCGTCGGATTGGCGGTGGCTGAGGAAGATGTGGAGCATCTCCGTCGTGCCGATGCCGTCCAACAGTTCGATCCCGAACTCCTCGCGGAACGATTCGAAGGTCGCCGGCGCGAGCGGCTCGCCGGCGCTCATGCCCAACCGCAGCGACGACAGGTCGAACTCCTCGGCCGCATCGGGGTGCTCCGAGAGGATCTGGTTGAACGCGGTCGGGACCGAACACAGCACGGTGATCCCGTGGTCCTCGACCGCTTGGAGGAGGTCGCCTGGCGTGGCGTCCTCGACCAAGCTGGTCGTGGCGCCGAACCGGAGCGGGAAGGTCAACAGGTCGCCGTAGCCATAGGCGAAGGGCAGCGGCGGGTTCCCGCCGAACACGTCCGCCGTCGTCGGTTCCACGCAGTAGCGAGCGTACGAGTCGGCGCTCGCCAGGATCTGGCGGTGGGTGTGAACCGCCCCCTTGGGCCGCCCCGTCGTCCCGCTCGTGTAGAGCATCAACGCCAGGTCGTCGCGCTCGGTTCCATAGGGCGCGAGCTCCGCGCCCGCGTCGGCCAGCAAGGCGTCGTAATCGTGGTATTCGTGGTCGATCCCGTTCCGCTCGGCGACCACGACCTCCTCGAGCGAATCGAGATCGGGCATGGCCGCTTCGAAGTCCTCTAATAGGTCGTCATAGACGATGGCCGCGGAGATCTCGGCGTTGTTCCCGATGTAGGTGAGCTCCCGGGCCCGGAGGAGCTTCATGGAGGGGAGAGCCACCGCCCCGATCTTCTGGACGGCGAGGCAGCTCACCAGCGGCTCCGGCCGGTTCGGGAACCGCACCAGCACCCGGTCGCCGGGCTCGACCCCGAGCTCCGACAGCGCGTTGCCGAGTCGGTTCACGCGCTCCCGCAGGTCGGCGTACGTGATCGCCCGATCCTCGAACCGGATGGCGACGGCGTTGCCCCGCCCCGCCTCGACGTGGCTGTCGACGAGCGCCTCGGTCACGTTGAGCGGGCGCGGGTAGTGGACCTCCGGCACCGCGTGAACGAAGTCCGGTTGGGCTTCCGGCGATGGCAGGTAATCAGCCGGGATGTTGGGTTGCATCGATGGACAGGGTACGTAACCGGAGGTGCCAGAAAATAGCTAACGGTCCCCAGGGTCGTTCGCCGCAGTCCAGAACCCCTCGGGATCGAACTCGCGTATCAGTTCGAGGACTTCCGCCGACGGGGGATCGGTGGTCCCGACCTCGCTGCCGTCGACTTCCGGGGCTGTCCTGACGTCCCACGGGAAGTCCCCGAGGACGGAAGCCTGATTGACCCCCGGATGGGTCGTCCGGAGGTACAGCTCGCCGGCAGCATCGAACCCGAACGTGGCTTTCGAGGTAACCAGCGCCGATGGACCGCCGCCCGGCACACCTTCGCGTTCGCGCCAGTCGCCACCCTCGCCGTGGCCCGGTGACGTGACGTAATGTACTCGTTCGACGAACCGACGAGGTTCATGTGGCAGTAGGATGACCGTCCGGCCCGCCATACAGGCGATGTCACAGGCGCCGCCGCTGCCCGGCAGCCTGATCTCCCGGTCGCCGGCCTGGACTCGCGTGGTATTCAGGTTGCCGTAGCGGTCGATCTCGGCCCCGCCGAGGAACCCGACATCCACGTCGCCCCGCTGGAGCCGGCTCATGATGTCAAGCATCCCGGTCGTGGCGACGGCGCGGTTCTGGTTCGGCAGGTCACACATCGTATGTAGGAAGCCATCGGCCGGATCGTCCCGGATGATCCCGCTCTCGTAGACGGCCATCGCGTCAGGTGCGTGGGTGCTGACGGCCACCTGGAACGCCAGCAGCGGGAGCCGCATGCCGACGAAGGCCACCTCGCCGTCGCCGATTTCCCGGGCGGCGGCGGCAACCATCAGCTCGCGGGCCGTATACTCGGGGCCGACCTCCGGCTCACTGCCCATAGGCCACCTCCGCCGCGAGCGCTGGCTCCGTGATCGAGAGGTCGGCCGCGATCTGGGACCGGTAGTGATCACGGTCTTCGATGTCAAACACCCACTCGTCCAGCCAGTCCTCGAAACCCGACTCGGATTCGGAGCGGCGGTGGTAGTCGAGGTAGTGCTCGTGGTCGCGCCGATAGCGGCCGGCTAACGGTGAGGGATGGGCCCCGCGGTCGACCTCCGCCACCGCGACCACCTCGTCCCGGGTGATCGAGACCCGGCTCGGATCGCTCCTGATGACGTCGTCCTCGACGACGGCCTCCGCGGTGAGGATGACGTTCTCGGCGGCGCCGACCGCTGGGTCCGTGATGCCGGTGTTGCCCCAGAAGTGGGCGTCGCCGGCTGCACTGGCCCGCTGGACGTGGACGATCGCCCAATCCGGACTGATCGCCGGCACGAGCGCGATCCGGTCACCCGTGAACGGATCCTCGGCTTCCTCGAAGAGGTCGCTCTCGGCGAAGACGTCGCTGCCAAGCAACGATCGGGTCGGGAGATAGGGCACGCCCATGGCCGCTGCTTTGAGTGCCAGAGCGATGCTGAAGTTCGAGTGGTTCTCTACCTCCAGGTCACCTGCCTCGACGGCCCGCCGGAAGTTGTAGCCGCTGCCCGCAGAGACGTTCCCGATCCAGGCAGCTCTGATGTGGGACACCAGTCCCGCGCCGACGAGCTGGTCGAACAGCATGTCGCTGATGGGCCCCATCAGCGTCAGGTCGTGCTTGTCTTGTCGGATGAGTTCGTGGCCGGCGGCGAACGGGATGGCGTGTTCGAGGGCGAGTCC
>CAZKPC010000032.1:0-19424 GCA_964554565.1 uncultured Halobacteriales archaeon | reverse complement strand
GGACGTCACGGAGGCCGTCCCCGAGCAGGTTCGTCGCCGTGATGGTCGAGACCAGCGCCACGCTCGGCCAGAGCAGGAACCACGGCGTGTCGAACATGTACGACCGGGCTTCGGCGATCATGAACCCCCAGTCGGGATGGGGTGGCCCCGTGCCGAGCCCCAGGAAGGACAGCCCGGTCCCGATCAGGATGGCGTATCCGACGCGGATCGACCCCTCGACGATGATCGGGGCCGTGACGTTCGGCAGGATCTCGCGGAAGAGGATGTTGAAGGTCGATTCGCCGCGGGCCTCGGCGGCCATGACGTACGGCTCCTCGCTGACGCCGAGGGTGGCCGACCGGGTCACCCGGGCGATGCGCGGCGTGAACACGATGCCCACGGCCAGGATGACGTTGATGAGGCTCGACCCCAGCGCCACGACGATCAGGATCCCCAGGAGGAGGACCGGGATGCTCATCATGATGTCCATCAAGCGCATCAGGATCTCGTCCGGGCGGCCCTTCACGTAACCCGCGAACAAGCCGATGGGAACGCCCGCCGCGAGCGAGACGGCGACGGCCCCGAAGCCGAGCGCCAGGGAGCTCTGGCCCCCGAGGATCACTCGGGACAGGAGATCGCGGCCGAGGTGATCAGTCCCGAGCAGGTACTGCCCGCCCGGGCCGGCGAACCGGTCGGCGACATGGGTTTCGACCGGGTCGTAAGGGGCGACCGTCTCACCCAGCGATACGACGATAATGATCGGCAGGAGGATCGACAGCGCGAGCGCGACTTTCCGGTTCGTGACGAGCCGGATCACGATCGGCGGGACCTGGAGCCCCGGGGACGAGGAGGGTTCTTCGGTCGCCATTATTTCTCCCCCAGCCCGATCCGCGGGTCCATGATGGTGTAGATGATGTCAGCCAACAGGTTGGCCAGGATGAAGGCCACCGTGGGGACCAGGATCGCCGCCTGGAGCACCGGGAGATCCCGGCTCGTGATCGCCCGGACGATCAACTGACCGACGCCCGGGTAGGAGAAGATCTCCTCGACGATGACCACCGCCCCCATCATCCAGCCGAAGTTGATGGCGACGACGGTGACCGTCGGCAGCAACCCGTTCCGCAAGGCATGGCGCATCAGCACTTTGCCCTCCCCGACCCCCTTGAGGCGCGCCGTCCGGATGTAATCCGATTCGAGGGTCTCGATCATCGAGGACCGCGTTTGCCGCAGCACGTAGGCGAAGATCACCACGTTCAACGAGACGGCGGGCAGGACCATGTGGTGCAGCCAGGTGAACACGCCTTCGGACAACGGTTCGTAGCCGCCGCTCGGGAAGAAATCAAGCGGCGGTTGGGTGAAGACCAGGAGGAGCAGCGTCGCGCTCACGAAGGACGGCACACTGACCAAGATGTACGAGAGGTTCAAGCTGACGTTGTCGAAGATCGACCGCCGTTTCGCGGCGGTCATCACCCCCAACGGAATGGCCGTGAAGATCGAAAGGAACGTCGCCACCACCGCGAGTTCCAGCGTTTTCCGGACAGCTGGAACCAGGGTAGACATGACCGGCTCCCCGGAGATCAGACTGTCGCCGAAAGTGAGGGTGACGGTACTCACCAGGAACTCCATATACCGGACATGGAGCGGTCGATTGAGCCCCATCTGCTGTTCGAGCTGCGCCACCGCCTCCTCCGTCTGTGCGGTGCCCAAGGCGATGTTGGCCGCCGTCCCCGGCAACGCCTCCGTCATGCCGAACACCACGCTGACGACGATCAGGACGGAGAGGACGGCCACGACGATTCGTTTGCCGAGATAGAGCGTGTTGACCACGGTCAGGCCCTCTGCTAAGGGCCATACGAAACCAGGCTATAATAACTTTTGTCAACAAAAATACATTATTGTGAGGAGCCAGCACTCGACGGGAGCCGGTCGCACCACCAGCGATCCGGATCGCCGGTCCAGTGGGACGACCCGACTGGCTCGGGCGGAGACCGGCCAGCGGTACCCGTCCAGAACTCGATATCGGACGGTCGTATCCCGCCGTTTCGGCCAACCCACGTATTACGGCGGCTCTGTCGAACGCAAACCCGTCGCCGCAGACCTCCGTTCGTCCTCCCGAGCGGATCTGATTGCCTCCCGTGGAGGGCCATCATGACGGAACGCCGAACCCGTGTATCCGGACCATTAAGAGGACCACCACTGTAATCTCACTCGACTGGCAACATGCACTGGAGACCCTCCGCTCGATTCGCTATGCCGGCTCCGAGAACCTCGTATGACCTGGAGGTTGCATGGCGTTGATCGACCTCCCTGACCGGGCCGATGTGGCCGTCATCGGCGCCGGCATCATGGGGACGAGCACCGCCTATTTCTTGGCCACCCGGACCGACCGGGACGTGCTGCTCATCGAGAAAGACAACGTCGGGAGCGGGTCGACGGGGGATTCCTCGGCGATCCTCCGCCATCACTACGGCGACCGGGCCATCTACTCTCGAACGGCGTGGTGGAGCCACCAGTTCTATCGGGACTTCGAGGCCAATACCGGAGAGGAGATCGCGTACGGGACGAGCCCGATGGTCCGCTTCGCCACCGACGAGAACCGGCAGGCCGTCCAGAGCGGATACGAGGTGCTCCAGGAGCTCGATATTCCGACCACACGGTACGAGGCCGAGGAGTTAGACGACCAGTATCCGATGATCGAGACGGAGCCGTTCGAGTTCGCCGTCAGCGACGATGCAGCCGCCTACTCGGATGGGACGGATGCGGCGAACGGGTTCGCGCGGGCGGCCCAGGCGGCCGGCGCCACTGTCGTCACCGGGGTCGCCGCCGAGGGACTCGAGACCGAGAGCGGGGCCGTGGTCGGCATCGAAACGGAGCAAGGGACCGTGAGTTGTGATCGCGTCGTCGTGACCGCCGGCCCGTGGACGAAGCCATTGCTGGGCCAACACGACGTCGAGCTCCCGCTGCGCACCTCGCGCGAACAAGTCTTCATTCTCGACCCGCCCGACGAGTTCCAACAGACGTATCCGGATCTCGTGCCCACCAGCGGCGCGGACGAGGGGTGGTACATCCGGCCGGATTTCGGCGGCGGGGTCCTACTCGCCACACATCATACCGGTGAGGACGTCGATGCGGACCATTACAGCGACAAACCCGAACAGGAGACCGTACTGGAACTCTTAGACGAGCTCGAAGAGTTCGTTCCGGGGCTGGCTGGCGCCGGGATCAAGGGCGAGTACTGTGGCCTCTACACGTCGACCCCGGACTACGATTTCATCCTGGATCAAGTCGGTCCCGAGGGTTGTTTTGTGGGCTGTGGGTTCTCGGGCCACGGGTTCAAACACGGGCCAGCCGTGGGCCGCATCCTCGCCGATCTCGCTATCGAGGGCCGGACGGACTTCGTCGATCTGGAGTACTTCTCGCTCGATCGGTTCGAGGAGCATCCCCGCGGTCACGATACGACGGGCGATCGCAGCCCCCTCTGAACCACCTCTCGGGTAGTTGATCCTCGTGAGGGCGGTCCTCTCGACCCCTGAGGCGAAGTTGATACTTCCTGACTCGTGAGCCGAAGAATCAGGGTTCGGAGCCGAAGAACGGGAGAACGACCGGGGTTGGCTACCCTACGACGGCCCTTCGGGGGCGTCGCTCGTCAACCAGGGATCGATGCTCGGACGGCCACGGTTGACAGCCGGTCCGGGCACGTATCGGCCCATGTAATCGTTGTTGGCCGCGAACTGGCGCGTGAACCCGAAGATGAGCCACGGGCCCTCGCGGTGCATGATCTCCTGGGCGGCGTGGAAGTTGTCGACGAACTTCTGATCGTCCGTCGTCTGGCTGAACACGTCGTAGTGCTCGTTGTACTGCTCGTTGTTCCAGCGTCCGGAGTTCCATTTCCCCTCGTCGTGGAGTGCCAGCTGGTGGACCGTCGTTTGTTCCATCCGGGCCGCGTAGCCGCTGGCGTACCAGCCGTTCTCCTGGTTCCAGTAGTCGGAGAGCCAGGTGTCGGCCGACACCAGCTGGATGTCGAACCTGATGCCGGCCTCCCGGGCCTGTTGTTGTAACAGGGCCACTGACGTGCCACGGCGTTCGTCGAAGTCCGTCGAGTAGATCGGCGTCGGCAGATCGAGCCCGTCGCCGTACCCGGCCTCTTCGAGGAGCCGCTTCGCCTCCTCGACCTGTGAGGTCGTCCCGAACTCGAGGCCCGCATCGAACGGGGCGTAATCCGGATGGACCGGCGAGACCGGATCGTGATGGCCCGGGACCATCGTGTTGTCCGTCGCGGCCGAGATCTCCTCGCGGTCCAATGCGTGTTTCATCGCCTTCCGGACCTTCGGCTTGGCGAACGGCTTGTCCCCGTTGTCCTTCTCGAGGCTCGTCAGCATCACCATGCTCAGGAAGGAGGAGGTCGCGTAGCCTTTGACCGTGCTCCCTGAGGCCTGTCCCGCCTGACTCCGGTTCTTCGTCTGGATCTTGTTCAGCGCGTCCACCCGCTGGTCGGTGAGGGCATTGACCTGCCCCACCGGGTCCTGGATGATCTGGACGTTCAGCGTATCGATGATGGGGAGGTCGTTCCCGTCAGCGTCGGTGCCGAACCAGTCCGAATCGGCCTCCAGGATGTACTCCACGTCCTGCTCGTAGTCGGTCAGCTGGTAGGGACCGCTGCCGAAGTCGGTCGAGGTGAGCTCGTCGAACCGGTCCTCGATGACGTTCTTCGGGACGATGTTGAACCAGCTGCCCGTTTCCGCCAGCCGGTTGGGATAGACGTTGTCAGGCTTTGTCAGGTGTGCCCTGATTCGATAGTCGTCCAGGACCTCCATCCGGTCGAGGTCACCCAACGACCGGCTCGCCCCCGGCACCCGGTCCTCGGAGGCCATGACGTCGGCCGTGGCCTTCACGTCCTCGGCCAGGACCTCCTGGTCGATCGTATCGAACATCGCCCCTTCCCGGAGCGTGAAGGTCCACGCACTCGCGTCCTCGTTGGGCTCCCAGTCCTTCGCCAGTCGCGGCACGGGCTCGAAGTCCCGGTTGTAGTCTAACAACCGGTCGTACATCAGCTCGAAGAAGATGTAGTCGCCCTGGCCGGTGCCTTTGAACGGGCTGAGTGTCTGTGGGGGGCTCAGGCCCGACAGCCGAAGGGTGCCGCCACGCTGGACGCCGCCCATGTCTTCGTCCATATCCGTCGCGGTCGACTCGTCCATGTCCGTCGCCGTCGAATCGTCATCCGCCTCGGTCGTGTCACCGCCGCCATCACCGCCCGTACACCCGGCGAGGCCGGCAACCCCGCCCAGCCCCAACAACCGCAGGTACTTTCGTCGGTTCCACTCTTGTCCCCGTCCTTTACTGCCACTGGGTGGCATGCCAACCCATAACGACTAATGTTTTATTTATCTTTGGCCAGTTCGGCGGCGCGCTGGTCGCGTCCAACCGTCAGGCGATCTTTCAAGGGGTCTCTCGGTCGACCCATGAACGCCGGTCTCCGAACGGCTGGACTCCCTCAACGACCGGTCCGGTAACCAATGTGCCGACAGCAGATCACGCGGCAACCCGAGTCCGACCCCTGTCGGCAACTACCACATCGAGCGACAGAGTAAGGGACCAACCGGGAGAACGGCCGAACTGTATGCCGCAGGAAGAGCCAGATGGCCCCACCGAGCCGGTCGAACCCGTCGAGAAGCCGCTGGAACTCCGCTTCCTCTCTAAGGAAGAGTTCGATGAACTCGATCTCGCCCACGATCGCGTGGTCGAGGAGATCGAGCGCGGCCTGCGCGCCCACGGGAACGACGAGGTCGTCATGCCACCGAAGGACCACCTCAAGCTCGAGCCGCGCTACGAGGGGCACTACAACATACTCAAAGGCTATGTCGCCCCGATCGACGTCGCGGGCGTCAAAGTCATCGGGGATTACTACCACAACTACAAGCGGGACCTCCCCTCGGAACTGGCGCTGTTGACACTCTACCGGTCGGAATCCGGCGTGCCGTTCGCGATCATGGACGCGACGGTCATCACCTGGATGCGGACGGGCGCCGTCACCGCCGCCGGGGCGAAGCACCTGGCGCGGCCGGACTCGAGCGTCCTGGGCCATATCGGGTCCCGCGGCACGGCCTGGTACAACGTCCCGATGCTCGACTCGCTGTTCGACTTCGAGGAGATCCGGGTCAACAGCCGCCGGGCCGAGTCCCGCGAGCGGTTCGCGCGGGAGATGGGCGAGCAGCTCGGGAAGGAGATCACCCCCGTCGATACCTCCCGTGAGGCCGTCGAGGACGCCGACATCATCGTTGATGCCTCCCGCTTGACCGAACCGACCGTGCTCGAGCGCGAGGAGTGGATCAAACCGGGCGCCTTGCTGATCCCGTATGGAGCGGTGATGTCCGTCGAACCCGACCTGCCGTTCGCGATGGACCAGATCATCGTCGACGACTGGGCCCAAGCGAAGTCCTCCGAGATCGGCCAACTGTACCCGCTCATCGAGGAGGGACGCCTCCGGGACGAACACATCGACGGCGAAATCGGCGAGGTGATCGCCGGCCACAAACCCGGCCGGACGAGCGATGACGAGCGGATCCTCTACTGGCACAAAGGGTTCGCGGTCAGCGACATCATGCTCGGCAACCTCGCCTACGAGGTCGCATCGGAGCGCGGCATCGGCCAGCAGATCACGTACTACGAGAACCCCGAACCGCGGTGAACCCACGTCGATCCGGTCACCCCTCCGTACTCACCGTGGTGATTCAGGACCTAGTGATCCGGGTCCAATCCTGTTCGGAGCGGCAGCCGACCGGGACCTCAACCCTGTAACCGTTCGCGGTCCGGGTCGAACAAGACGGGTTCAGTCACCGTGGCCGAATACCGCCGGTTGCCCGACTGGATCTCGAGGTTCGTTCCCGCGTCCCCGTATTCCGGCGGGATGTATCCGTAGACGATGAACTCGTCGAGGTGATAGCCCTCGCCCGCGCTCGAGAGGTAGCCGATACAGGTGTCGCCGTCGTACACTGGCTTCCCGCTCTGCACGACGGCATCGGGGTCATCCAGCACCATCGTCGTGCGCTGCCGATCGACGCCCTCCTCTCGCTGCGTCAGGAGCGTTTCCCGCCCCCGGAACTCCGTCTCGAAATCGACCGTGTACTCCAGCCCCGCCTCGATCGGCGTCACGGCCGGGTGGATGTCCACGCCGTACGCCGGGAACCCCTTCTCGAGGCGGAGGGTCACCAGGGCGCCGTCGCCGAACGGGAGCACGCCGTGGTCCTGGCCGGCATCCCAGAGGGTCCGCCACAGCTCCGCCCCGTAGTCCATCGAGGTGTGGAACTCCCAACCGAGTTCGCCGACGTAGGAGAGCCGGGCCGCCAACACCGGGATGTCGTCGACGTACGTGTCCTTCGCCGTGAAGAACGGGAACGAATCGTTGTCCAGCGAGGCCTCCACCACGGGCTCGAGCATGGCTCGGGCGTTCGGACCGGAGACGCTGATCCCACACCGAGCGCCGATGCGGTTGACGATCTGCACCGACCCGTCGTTCGGCGCCAAGCGGCGGAGCCGGGCGATCTGTTTGGTGCCCGCGCCCCCGCTGTTCGAGATCACGTGCAGGTGGTTCGGGCCCCGCGGGACCACCGTCATGTCACCGTGGATCCCGCCGCTCTCGTCCAGAAGCAGCGTATACGTCACGTCGCCCTCCGGCCGGTCGACGTCGTTGCTGAAGACCGACTGAGCGAACTCGATCGCACGCGGCCCGACGATGTCGAACGTGCTGAAGCTGGTCAGGTCGCTCATCCCGACCCGGTCCCGGACGGCCAGGTGCTCGACCGCGTCAATTGGTGACCACTCCTCGCCGCGTTGCGCTCGCTCCGGGATGTCGTACTCGTCCACCAACGCTTCGTTGGTTGCGAAGCGCATGGGCCGCTTCCACCCCCCGTACCGGAGATCGTAGAAGTGAGCGCCGAGGTCGTCCTGGAACCGATAGTAGGGGCTCTCCCGGAGGGTCTCGCCGGTCCCTTCGATGCCGCCCGCTTGCGGGGCGCCGGTCATGTTCCGATACGAGGCCGCGCCCTGCGTTCGGACGAAGGACGGGCTGCCCGAGTGGGGCTGGAACCGGGCGACGTGCCAGGGATCGATATCGACAGCCGTGTCGTCGTGCTCGATCAACCCGGCCAGGACCTCTCCGACACCGCCGGACAGCATCGCCGGCACCGCGACCGCCAGCCAGCAGCCGTCGAGGCCGGGCACCTCGCCGAGGATCGGGTTGTCGTCAGGCGTCACCGCCATGAGCCCGTTGACGCCCGCGGCGATCTCAGCCCCAGCCAGGGCGGGAACCAGCTCCGACAGGTTCTCGAACGCCGGGGCGAAGTCGGACTCGGTGAACGGTCGGGCCGCAGCATAGTCTCCCGGGTTCCAGTCCCCGGCGCTGTCGGCCCGCAGCTCGTGGATCCCGGGGCCGGCAACGGCTTCGGACGGCCGGTCGAGGTCCCCCGGATCGACCACGATCGGGTCGTGGTCGTAGTTCCCGATCCCGACGGCGTCGCCGTGCGGCCGGGCATAGACTCCGGCCTCGGGGTATCTGAGCCACGGCCCGTCCGCATCGTCCGCCCCCAGTGCCTCGATGGAGTCCGTGACGGCGTACTGGTGCACGACCGGGGTCAGCGGGAGGTCGATCCCGACGGAATCGAGGATCGTGGGTGTCCACACGTTCGTCGCCAACACCACGCGGTCAGCCGCGATCTCGCCCTGGTCCGTCCCCACGCCGGTCACCGTTCGGCCGTCCGTCAGGAGGTCGGTCACCTCGACGCCACCGTGGAAGCGAGCGCCCTGCGCCTCCGCCAGGGATCGGAGTCCCTCGAGGAGTTCGACGCTGGCGAGGCGGCCATCGCTCGGGACGTGGACCGCGCTCCGGACCCGGTCACCGTCCAGGGCCGGGAACTGCGTCGCGGCCGTCGCCCCGTCCACGAGCTCCGCCTCGACCCCCCAGACGTCCGCCTGATCGACGCGGTGCTCGAGCGTCCGCTCGTAGTCCGCGGAGGTAGCCACCTCCAGGCTGCCGTGCTCGATGTAGGCGTCACACTGCTGGGCCAGCGTCCGGGTTCGCTGGGCGAGCTTCGACCGCGTCCGGCCGGGAGCGACCTGGAACACCCCGCTCGGCGCGAAGGAACTCGTGCCGCCGGTGCGAGGGAGTGGCCCCTGATCGACGACGGTCACCGCACTCGCTTCGGTCGTCGCCAGCTCGTGGGCGATACTCGCCCCGACGAGGCCGGCCCCGACGACGAGTGTCTCCGCTTGCTCCGGAAGGCTCGCTGAGTCCGCCATGGTTCGCCCTGAAGCCACCGCGCCTTAGGTTTGGGTCCTCCCGAAGCAGCAATCCGAGCGCGAGACCGGCCCGACGGTGGGCGCGCCGTTCAAGCCTCGGTCATCCAGTGGAGGGCCTGCGGTTCGTGCGGCGCCGTCATCACCTCGATCAGTCGTGGTTCGTGGGCATCGATCGCGGTCCCGAGCGCCTCCCGGACCCCGTCGGGTGTGTCGACGCGCGTGGCCGCCATCCCCTGACCCTCCGCCAGCGCCGTGAAGTCGATGGGCGCCCCGTCCCAGTCGTACGTGTCGCTCGGCAGGCCGTGTTGCCGGTGCCCGGATTCGCTGATGATGGCGTAGCCGTCGTTGTTCGCGACGAGCGTGGTGATCGGCAGCGATTCGGCCACGACCGTGTGGAGCTCGTGGAGCGACATCATGAGCCCCCCGTCGCCCACCATGGCGACGATCGGGCGGTCCGGATCCGCCACGGCGGCCCCGATCGCCGATGGCAGCGCCGTCCCCATCGTGGCCCAGGAGCCGGGTTGGACGTACCGATCGGTATCGTACGTCCGGAACGCGTCGTTCATCCAGATCCGCAGCCCGCCGCCGTCGGCCGTGACGACACTCCCACGTGGGATCGCATCGCGAGCGGCCCGGCAGAGGCTCGGCGACATGAACCGGTCGTCGTCCTCCCGGAGAGCGTCAAGCCGGTCCTCACGGGCGGTCCGCACCTCGGCGGCCGCCTCCGCCCCGTTCCGTCGATCGGCGCCCGGATCGGTCGCCCGTTCGAGGAGGCCCGAGATCGCGTCGGCCGCGTCGCCGACGATCCCGACGGCCGGCTGGTAGCCCCGGCCCAGGTCCGCCCGCGTCATGGTCACGTGGATCAGCTGCTCCGGCAGCGGGACCTCCCAGTTCCCGGTCGTGACCGCATCGAGGTCCGTCCCGACGGCCACCACCGAATCCGAGTCCTCCAGCACCGCCTGTACCGACGGCCGCCAACTCGAGAGCACTCCGGCCGAGAGCGGGTGGTCCTCCGGGAACACGCCCTTGCCCTTCAGGGTCGTGAGGACCGGGGCGTCGAGCGCCTCGGCGAGCCGGGCGAACTCGGTCTCGGCCCGGGCGCGTCGAACGCCGCCCCCGGCGACGAGCACCGGAGCCGACGACGCCGCCAGCACGTTCGCCGCGTTGTCGAGCGCCGCATCGGCGATCGGGTTCACCGTCGGTTCGACCCCCGGCCGCGGCGGGGGCGGGTCGACATCTCTCCCGAGGAAGTTCCGTGGGATGCCGACCCGGACCGGCCCCTGGGGCGGCGTCAGGGCGGTCACGATCCCGCGGTGAACAGCCGCCGGCGCCCCGAGGGGTGATTCGACCGTGTGGTTCGTTTTCACGACGTTCTCGTAGGTGTCCGGCGGCGTTTCGTGGATCGCATCGCCGCCCCTGAGCTCCGGTTCGGTCTCGACACTGAGATGGAGGATGGGCGTGCAATCGTTCAGGGCGTTCTTCAGGCCGTTCATCGCGTTCATGTCGCCCGGGCCGGGGACGACCAGACTCGCGGCCAGCCCGTCGTGGGTCTCGGCGTACCCCCAGGCCTGGTGGGAGACGGCGGTCTCGTGGCGGGCCATGACGAACTGCAGCCCGTGCGCGGCCTCGATCGCCTCGTTCAGCGGCAGCGTCTGCGTCCCGGGGATGCCGAACACGGCGGAGACCTCCTTCGCCTGCAGCGTCGCCACGATCGCCTCGCTGACGCGCATACCGGAGCCTCGCGGAAAGTGCACTTAAACTCCCGCCGCGTCGCCGCCGAGGGCGGTCCGAGCGATCCGGCGCGGTCCATGGCGGGCTTTATTGCGGCCTCCGGTGGTAGACGCGTCAAATGCTGTCCCTCGGAGGAGCGCTCTCCGTACAGGAGGTCGTCGCGGTCGCCCGCGAGCACGAGCCGGTCGAACTCGATGGCTCCGCCGCCGACGCGATGCGGCAGTCCCGGCAAGTCGTTCGGGACCTGGTCGACGGTGACCGGCGCGTGTACGGCATCAACACCGGCTACGGCGAGATGAAGGACGTCGCGATCCCGCGGTCGGAACTGCAAACCCAGCAGCTGAACCTGCTGCGCAGCCACAACGTCACCGTCGGGAGCCCGTTCCCGCAGGAGGTCGTCCGGGCCGCGATCCTGATCCGGGCGAACGTGCTCGCGCAGGGGTATTCGGGGGTCCGTGAGGAGCTCGTCGAGGCGCTGATCGCCCTCCTGAACAGCGGGGTCCATCCGGTCCTCCGCAAGGGCGGGAGCACCGACAACGCCGCCGGGCTCGCCAACGTCGGGCTCGTCCTGGCCGGGGCGGGCGAAGCCAGCCTCGAGGGCGAAACAGTGTCGGGATCGACGGCGCTCGAACGGGCCGGCCTCGAGCCGCTGACCCTCCAGCCGAAGGAGGGCCTCGCCCTCATTTCGGGGACGGCCACCATGACGGCCCTGCTCGCCCTGGGCGTGAACGATGCCGCGCGGTTGATCGATACGGCCGACATGAGCGGCGCCTGGGTCTTCGAGCTGATCGGGAAGCAGCCGGGGGCGTTCGATCCGGACGTGGCCGCCGTGCACCCCCAGCCCGGCCAGGAAACCTCGGCCGCGAACGTGCGAGCGCTCATCGGGAACGGGGCCGTCTCGACGCACATGTCCCAGGACCCGCTGTCGATCCGCTGTATCCCGCAGATCCACGGTGCCGCCCGGCAGTTCCTCGGGATCGCCAAGGAGACCGTGGAGACCGAGCTCGGGAGCGTGACCGACAACCCGCTCGTCTTCCCCGACGGGCGCGTCCTCTCAAACGGCAACTTCAACGGCCAGCATCTCGCCACGGCCGCGGATGCGTTGGGCGGCGTGATGCTCAACCTCGGCCGGGCCAGCGAACAGCGGTTCGCCCGACTCCTCGAGGGGGGCGAGGGGATCCCGGTGCAGCTGACGGAACGGTCCGGGCCGGAGATGGGCCTCTCGCGGCTGCAGTACGCGGCGGCGTCGCTGATCACGGAGGCCGCCTCCTCGGGGTCGCCGAGCGGCCAATCCCTCGTGACGGCCGCCGGGCAGGAGGACATCCACGCGGTCGGGAACATCGCGGGGATGGAGCTCCGGGACCTGATCGAACGGGTCCGCTATGTGGTCGCGATGGAGCTGCTGGGGGCGGCGCGGGCGACCAGCTTCGAATCCTCCGTCTCCGACCCGATCGATCGGTTGGCCGAACGCTTTACGGCGGCCGTCGATGTTCCCGACGGCGACGCGTCGTGGAGTCCACGAGTCGAAACCGCCGTGCAGTACCTGCAGTCTCCAGCGCACACCGACAACATCACGGAGCTGCTCCCGGCCGAGGGATCGAGTACCCCGTGAGACACCAGGGCCGGACGCCTCAAGGCGAGCCGGCCTGCGGATCGTCGGCCCCGGCCAGGTCGCTGCTGGATCGCTCCCAGAGCTCCTGGCCGCGAGCACACAGCCGATCACCGCTCCCCTCCCTTCACCATCTCAGAACGACCGCGGAAATGATAGGAGCAACAGCTCGACCGGAGTACGGTCGCTTAATGGGGCGGCCACCGTAGCCACCCAGCATGGACTCGGGACCGGATCCGCCTGACGAGACCGACATCCTCATCGTCGGCGGCGGGATCATCGGCACGGCCACCGCCTTCGCGCTCTCCTCTCGCACCGACCGGGCGATCACGCTCGTCGAGAAGGACCAGATCGCCGCCGGGGCGACGGGCGACTCCTCGGCCATCCTCCGGCACGTGTATGGCGACCGCACCGTCTATTCGCGGATGGCCTGGCTGGGCCACCAGTTCTACCGGCGGTTCGAGGCGGAGACCGGCTACGAGCTGAAGACGCCCGATCAACGGCTCATCCTCTGGGGCGGCGAGGACGTCGAGCACACCGAACCTCCCGACCACAGCTACGAGACCCTCCGGGAGCTCGGGTACCCGACGACGCGTTACGAGGGCGAGGAGCTGCCCGAGGAGTTCCCGCTCTTCGAGTTCGACAACGAGATCGAATACGCCGTGAGCGATGACGCGGCTGGCTACACTGAGGGGACCACGGCGGCCAACGGCTTCGCCAAGGCCGCCGCTGACAACGGCGCCGACATCGTCACTGGCGTCGGCGTCGACGCCATCGCGACCGACGATGGGGCCGTGACCGGCGTGGAGACCGACGAGGGCTTCATCGGCTGTCGGGAGCTCGTCGTCGCCGCCGGGGCCTGGACGCACAAACTCCTCGCCACCGCTGACGTCGATGTGCCGGTGAGCCCGGGCCGCGAGCAGGTCCTGCTCCTCGATCCGCCGGCAACCCTGACCGACGCGGAGTTCGAGAGCCTGCCGACCACCGGCCGCGGCAGCGACCGACCCGATGGCACGTGGTGGTACTTCCGCGCGGACTTCGGCCGGTCGATCTACATGGGCTCCCACGGACGAACCGAGTTGGCTGACCCGGACCACTACCGGCGCAATCCGGACGAGTCACGCAAACTGGAGGCGGGCAACATTCTAGACGAGTTCGCCCCCAAGCTCGCCGGTTCGAAACTCGCCGGCGGCTTCGCCGGCATCTACGCGAACACCCCGGATCAGGGCTTCATCATCGATCAGGTCGGGCCGCGCGGGATCTACGCCCTGGTCGGGGCGGGCCATGCGTTCAAACACGCCCCCGTGATCGGCCGGCTCGCCGCCGACCTCGTCCTCGAGGGCGAGAGCGAGCTGTTCGACCTCGGGGCCTTCTCGGTCGATCGGTTCGACGACAGAACGCCGAACCAGCCGCTGCCAGACTCGTATGACCCTTCCGAGCTCCACCTCTCGGAGTCGGCGGACCGTTAGAGCGACTTCCCCTCGCGTTTCGCGTCGACGTAGTCCTCCAGCTCCGCCTGGATGTCGGCATCGACCGGCGGCCGCTCGTACTCGTCAATGAGGTCCTGGACACGCTCGTGGGCGCGTTCGAAAGCGTCCTTGGCGCCGTCCTCCTCCCAGTTGTCATAGGAATCCCGATACGCGAGCTCGGGGAACAGGAAGTCGTCCCGGGAATGCTCGAGGGTGTGGCGCTTGTTGAGGAAATGGTCCGCCGGCTCGACCTCCTCGATGAGGTCGAGCGCGAAGGTGTCATCGTCGATCGTGAAGCCGTCATCGAACCGCTGGAGGTACCGGATCTGATCGCAGTCCAGAACGAACTTCTCCGGCGAGGCCGTGGAGTAGGAGTCCATCACGCCGCCCGCGTGGAGGATGTAATCGATCCCGCTGGACCAGCTCATCATGAGCTGGAGCATCGACTCCGACCCGGCCTGGAAGTCGACGGTCTTCGCGTCCGTCAGCGCCCCGCCGGCCCGCGCCGGGATGTCGTAGTAGCGGGACATCTGACCGGCGAAGGAGATGAACAACGCGCCTTCGGGGCTGCCGATCGAGAAGGAGCCGTATCGGACGTCGACGTTGGAGCTCGGGAGGCCGTAGATGACGGGCGTCCCCTCGTTGATGAGCTGCGTGATCGTGATGCCGGCCAGGATTTCCGCGTTCCCCAACGCCATCGAGCCCGGCAGGGTCGCCGGGCCGGAGGCCGCCGCCATGACCGCGGGCGCGAGGACGATCGGCTGCTCCATCTCCGCGTGGGCCATCACGCCCTCGGTCATCTTCGTGTCCCAGGTCCGCGGCGAAACGCTGTTGGCCGTGGTAATGAGGTAGTAGTCGCTGAGATCGGGATCGTCGTACGCGACCCCCACCATTTCGGCGGCCTCCCGGGCCCGGTCCCCGCCATAGGCGTTCCCGATCGGCACGGTGTCCGTCATCAGGAGGACCCGGAGGTGGCTCTCGAGGTAGGCCATGCTCTCGTCGTAATCCGTCGGCTCGACGACCCCGTAGCCGCCGCCGTTGATCACGTCCTCCATCTGGATGATCTTCTGGAACGCCTCGAAGTCGTCCATCGTGGACGGCCGGCGGTCCTCGTTGTACCAGCGGATGTTCGGCGGGCCGGCGGTCGGCGTCAGGATCGTGTCCTCGCCGCCGAGCGTGAGATCGGGCTGGGTGTTCCGCCCGACCATCGTGAACTGTCCGGGGGCCGACTCGACGCAGTCCTCGGCGAGATCGCCGGGGATCTTCACCAGGCCGGAGTCCTCCTCGACGGTACAGCCGTGCTCCGCCAACAGCTGTCTGGCCGCCTCGAGCTCGACCTCGATGCCGAGTTCCTCGAGGATCGTGAGGGATTTCTCGTGGATGAGCTCCAGCGCCTCCGGGGAGAGCCGGTCGGGGAAGGGGATATCCAGCGTCTCCAGTTGGTCCGTCATCCGATAGGAAGAGCCATGGCCGACCTATAGATTTTTCCCAGAACGTCGTCGGGGACCTCGAGATCAACGCCGAACTGGTGCCGTGCAGCGCCAGCCGGCAGGGGTTACAGGTACTCGGCGAACGCCTCGACGAGTTTGCGTTCGGCGATACGGAGGTGCGTCTCGGCGGTCCGGCGGTGGATGTCGAGGGCGTCCGCGATCGCCGCCGTGGACGTCTCCCGGGGCCGCTCGTAGTACCCCGCCTCGTAGGCCGTCCGGAAGACTTCCCGCTGCCGGTCCGTGAACTCCGGCAGCAGGGCCGAGATGGGCAGGAACGGCGAATCCGGCCGGATCGACCGGATCGAGCCCGTGGTTTCGACGTCGACGTCGAACTCGGTCGTGAGGTCCGCGTAGCAGTCCGACAGCGAGTCGGCATCGAGGGCGAGCACCCGGGCCCGCTTCTCCCCAGCCATGTATTTCAACGGCGGGATCAGCAGGCAGCCGTGGCGTCGGACGAAGCGCTCGATGTTGTCGCCCATCCGGTCCTTGAGACAGGCCTCGGTGATGAGCGTCCGCGTGTTCCCCTGGTCGAGCCGCTGGCCGATTCCGACCGTGTCCTCGACTTCCTCGACGACCCGGCCGTTCCCGTCTCCGGTCACCAACAACAGGTCGCAGTGATCGTTACACCAGAGTTCGATCGAGGTGTTAGTGTTCGCGGTGGCCGCCTCGTACGCGCTGTCGCCGGCGACCCTGAAGACGGCCTCGTACATACCAGCCCGGCAGGCGGCTTTCGTATATAAAACCATGACCGTATGGAGCGATTCTTTCCTATGGTTGCGTGTCCTTGTCTAGGTATGGCCCAGCAATCGACTGGCGAAGCCGACACCGGCCTCGGTGAGCCGTCCGCGCAGTGGCGCGAGTACCAGGGCGCGCCCACCGGCACCGAGCTCGAGTGTCAGGGATGGCGTCAGGAGGCCGCGTTCCGGCTGCTGAACAACAACCTGGATCCCGAGGTCGGGGAGGACCCGGAGAACCTGGTGGTGTACGGCGGCACCGGCCGCGCCGCGCGCTCCTGGGACGCCTACGACGCGATCATCGAAGAGTTGCGCGCGCTGGGCGACGACGAGACGCTGCTCGTTCAGAGCGGAAAGCCCGTAGGGCGGTTCACCACCCACGAGCGCGCACCCCGGGTCCTGATCGCCAACTCCAACCTCGTCGGGAAATGGGACCACTGGGACCACTTCCACGAGCTCGAGGCGAAGGGACTGATGATGTACGGCCAGATGACGGCCGGCTCCTGGGCCTACATCGGCACCCAGGGGATCATCCAGGGGACCTTCGAGACGCTCGCCGCCGCGGCCCGGGAGCATTTCGACGGCAGCCTGGAGGGCCGCGTGGTCGTCACCGGCGGCCTCGGCGGGATGGGCGGCGCCCAGCCGCTCGCCGTCACGATGAACGGCGGCGTCTGTATCGCGGCGGAAGTCGACGAGCAGCGGATCGACCGCCGGATCGCGGACGGCTACTGCGAGGAGAAGACCGACGACCTCGAAACGGCCATCGAACGGGCCGAAGCCGCCGCGGCGGCGGGCGAGGCCTACTCCGTCGGCGTCCACATGAACGCCGCCGACATGCTGGAGGCGATGCTCGAGCGGGACTTCGTGCCCGACGTCCTGACGGATCAGACCTCCGCCCATGACGCCCTCGAAGGCTACTACCCGTCGGGGTACACGGTGGCCGAGGCCGATCGGCTCCGCGAGGAGGACCCCGACGCCTACCAGGCGGCCGCGCTGGACACGATGGAACGACACGTCCAGGCCATCCTCGACCTCCAGGACCGGGGCGCCATCGCCTTCGAATACGGCAACAACATCCGCGGGCAGGTCGCCGACCACCGGGACGTCGAGAACGCGTTCGACTACCCGGGGTTCGTCCCGGCGTACGTCCGACCGCTGTTCTGTGAGGGCCGCGGTCCCTTCCGGTGGCTCGCCCTGTCCGGCGACCCCGAGGACATCTATCGGACCGATACCGCCGTCAAGGAACTGTTCCCGGAGAAGGACCACCTCCACCGGTGGATCGACCTCGCCCAGGAGGAAGTGCCCTTCCAGGGCCTGCCGTCGCGGGTCTGCTGGCTCGGCTACCGGTCGGAGGACGACCCGGACGGCCTGACCGAGCGGGCGCGCTTCGCCCTCCGGATCAACGAGCTGGTTGCCGCCGGCGAGATCAGCGCGCCGATCGTGGTGACCCGCGATCATTTGGACGCCGGGAGCGTGGCGTCCCCGAACCGGGAGACGGAGGGCATGAAAGATGGCTCGGACGCCGTGGCGGACTGGCCCATCCTGAACGCCCTCCTGAACTGTGCGGCCGGCGCCGATATCGTGAGCGTCCACGATGGGGGCGGCGTCGGGATCGGCAACGCAGTGCACGCCAACAACCACGTCGTGCTCGACGGCACCGAGCAGGCCGCGGAGACCGCGCGGCGCGTGTTCACCACCGACCCGGGAATGGGGGTGATCCGCCACGCGGACGCGGGGTACGAAGCGGCCGAGGCCGAGGCGGCGGCCTCCGACGTCCCGATCCCGATGCGTGACCACTGACCATGCACGGATCGGTACCGGCTGGGGAACGCCGCGAGTCCCGGCATCGAAGGGGGACGTTTCAAGCCCTCCCGCACCGTCCGAGCAGATCAACCGACGACCAACGATGATCCCAACCGAACTGCCGGCCCGCCGGCCGGATCGGAGGTGCGCGCGCCGTGGCTGAACTCACGGCGGTGGTCCACAGCGCGGCCGAACTCGTCGCCGGGCCGGCGACCGATGGCGGGTTCAGCGGGGACGCGGGACGCCACGAACTCGAACAGTACACCGACGGCGCCGTCGCGATCGTCGACGGTGAGGTAGCGGCCGTCGGGCCCACGGAGACCGTTACCAGCGAGTACCCGCCCGAGAACGCCGACCATGCCATCGACGCGTCCGGGGCCGCCGTCGTTCCCGGGTTCGTCGATGCCCACACCCACGGCCTCTTCGCGGGGGACCGCTCCGACGAGTTCGCCGCCAAGCTCCGCGGGAAGTCCTACCAGGAGATCCTCGAGGAGGGCGGCGGGATCCTGCGGTCGGTCCGCGCCGTCCGGGAGGCGGGCACTGACCGCCTGCTCGAGAACTTGCTCGGCCACCTCGACACGATGGCCGCCCACGGGACCACGACGGTCGAGGTCAAATCCGGTTACGGCCTCGATACCGAGACGGAGCTGCGGATGCTCGAGGTCATCGACCGAGCGAACGTGGCCCATCCCGTGGAGGTCGTGCCGACGTTCATGGGTGCGCACGCCGTGCCGGAGGACCGAACGGCCGACGACTACGCCGCGGAGGTCATCGAGGACCAGCTGCCGGCCGTCGACTCCCAGGGGATCGCGGAGTTCTGTGACGTCTTCTGTGAGGAGGGCGTCTTCACGGTCGAGCAATCCCGGCAGGTGCTCGAAGCCGGGCGGGACCACGGCCTGACACCGAAGGTCCACGCCGAGGAGTTGACCCGCCTCGGCGGGGCCCAGCTGGCAGCGGACCTCGAGGCCGCGAGCGCCGACCACCTCCTCCACGCGACCGAGGCGGACATCGAGGCGCTGGTGGCGGCGGAGGTGACGCCGGTCCTCCTGCCCGGGACGGCGTTCGGGCTCGGGGCCGAGTACCCGGACCTGGAGCGGTTCCGGGCCGCCGGCGCCCCCGTCGCCGTCGCGACGGACTTCAACCCGAACTGCCATTCCCAAGCCATGGGGTTCGCGCTGGCGCTGGCCTGCGTGGAGTGTGGGTTCACGCCGGCGGAAGCCCTGGTCGCCGGGACCCGGAACGGGGCCCTGGCGCTCGACCGGCGGGATCGGGGCACGCTCCGGCCGGGCGACCGGGGCGACCTGGCGATCCTGGACGC
>CAZKPC010000031.1:15603-20702 GCA_964554565.1 uncultured Halobacteriales archaeon | reverse complement strand
GCTGTCGGGGAACGGGTTCGCTCCTCGAGGTTGCCGACACCCCGGCGTATTATGGCCTGCCGGCCGTCCGTCCACCCATGTCCGAAGCCGCCGCGAGTTCGGCCTACGAGGCGCTGGAGGAGCGCTACGCCCGCTATTCGAACCTCGGGAGCGTCAGCCGCCTGCTCAACTGGGACCAACAGGTGATGATGCCCGACGCCGGGACGCCCGCCCGGTCGGCCCAGCTCTCGACCATTTCGGCGGTCAGCCACGACGTCATCTCCGACGACGAGACCGAGCGCCTGCTGAACGCCGTCGACGAGGCGGAGCTCACCGCCGCACAGGCGGCGGTCGTCCGCGAGATCCGCGCCGACTACGAACGCGCCGCCGCGGTTCCGTCATCGTTGGTCGAGGAGATCGCCCAGACGGCGTCGGAGGCCCAGCCCGTCTGGCAAGCCGCGAAGCGGGACGACGATTTCGACCACTTCGCCCCGATGCTCGACCGGTTGCGGGAGCTCCAGGTCGAACGCGCCAGGGAGATCGCCCCGGACCGGTCGCCCTACGACGTCATGTTCGAGGACAGCGAGCGGTACCTCCCGCTCTCGAAGGTCGAGGGGATCTTCGACCGGTTGATCGACGCGCTCGTGCCGCTGATCGAGGACATCGAGGCCAACGGCCGGCCCCTGGCCGATCCGTTCGACGGCCACTATCCGGAAGACGACCAGATGGCGCTCTCCCGGACCGCCGTAGACGCGCTGGGCTACGACTGGGACCGGGGCCGGCTGGACACCGCCCCGCACCCGTTCATGTCCGGCAACCAGTTCGACGCCCGGATCACGACCCGGTTCAACGAGTCCGATCCCATCGACGCCCTGACAGCGTCGATCCACGAGTACGGCCACGCGACCTATCAACTCGGCCTCCGGGAGGACAAGTACGCGAACCCGCTGGGTGAATCGCGGTCCGCCGGCGTCCACGAGTCCCAGTCGCGGTTCTGGGAGAACCACGTCGGTCGCACGCGGCCCTTCTGGGAGCGGTTCCTGCCGACCTTCACGGAGCACATCGACGGGCAGGACGACCTGACGGTCGACGAGATGTACGAGGCGGTGAACCGGATCTACCCGGAGAACCTGATCCGGGTGGAGGCGGACGAGCTCACTTATCACATGCACATCATCCTCCGGTCGGAAGTCGGCCGGGCCTTCGTGGAGGGCGATATCTCCGTCGACGAGCTCCCCCAGGTCTGGAACGAGAAGATGGACGAGTACCTCGGCGTCGTGCCGGAGACCGACCGAGAGGGCTGTCTCCAGGACATCCACTGGACGATGCGCTTCGCCGCGTTCCACGGGTACACGATCGGTTCGGTGCTGGCGGCCCAGCTGGACCACGCCCTGCGCCAGGACATTGATGACGTCGACGGCAAGATTCGGGCGGGCGACTTCGAGCCGATCCGGGACTGGCTGACCGAGAACGTCCACCGACACGGCTGTCGATACCCGACGGACGAGCTGATCGAGGAGGCGACGGGCGAACCGCTCACCGCGGACTACTTCATCGACTACGTCACCGAGAAGTACACCGCCCTCTACGACCTCTGATCGGACCGAGGTCGGGGCTTACTCTTGCGGCAGGTCGACCAAGAGCCAGCCGACCCATCCGCGGCCGACCTGCAGCTCGGGGGCCGACTCGAGCTGGGCCCGAACTGCGTCCGTATCGAACACCGGCAGCGCGTCGAAGTAGCCACGGGCTCAACGACGATCCCTCGGATTACGACTTCGAGTAAACGGACGCGGAACTGGACGAACTGGCGGACCGCCTCCGTTCGCTGGCCGTGACCTCCAAGCGGGTGTTCGGACTGTTCAAGAACTACGAAACGCAGGCCACAGCCAACGCGATGCTACGAAAGCTCGGCTGAGGGCGACTGGCGTTCTTGGCGACCTCGCCGAAACACCACTCGGTGTGGCGGAGCGGAAGGACGTTCGGCCAACTACGGACTCCATACCGGCGGCTACTGGGCGACGTTCAGGAAACCAGAACCATTCGATGTCTGAGCGTGAAACCGTCTACCGGCGCAGCCGGCGGACGGCGCTTCTCGAACTGGGCGGTAATCCGTGATACCGATCGAGGTAGAGTCGGTCAGATTTCTTTATCCTTGGCATAGCAAGTAAAATTTCGTCAAGCGGAGGCATAAGGCTTCTTTGAGTATGTGACGCGTAGTCATAGGCTGCTGTCGATCGAATTCTACTCCTCGAAGGCGCTGTGCTTGGGTAGTTCCACCGAACACCCCCGGGGCGGCGGGCTGGCCGCCACACCGCATGGCCCGTCATTCGGCAGTCAAACGGGCCGAGAGCCCCCAAGACCCCGTCCACTCATTACCTTCGCCGTCTGGGGTTCCAGGTAGGTCCCACGACCCATGGTGCCGGCGTTGTCCAAGGCCTCGATCGCGGTCGGAATCCTCGCGTTCGGCAGTCTGGCGATCGGCCTGCCGCGGTTCATCGAGGCGCCGCTCTGGCTCATCGTCGGCGGGAGTTTCCTCAACGCGGCGTTGTACGTGGTGATCGTCGAGCTGGTCCTGTCGAAGATCCGGCAGGAAGCGATGTTCCAGTTCGACAACGAGCCATCGTGACGGGATTGGCGCGGCCTTGGCGCCGTTGATAGGTTCGATCCGCTTCCCGGTCCGGTCGTTATCCCGACCGATCACATAGCCCGTCAACCGACGGTTGGCCGCTGAACGGGCAGTCGTTCCGGCCCGGGGACCGTCGAACTGGACGTACGTCGAATGTGTCGGAACCGGGCCGCCAATAGGATTAAGTAATGGTATGTCATAGCGTACCATGTATGGCGACCGCACCAAACGACGACGTTTTCGACCGCTTCCTGTCGGCGCGAGGTCACGAAGTGCCCCAGTCCTGGGAGCGTTCCTATAACAAGAAACAGTGTCCCGAGTGCGGGGGCCTCCACGAGCTTGCAGCGTCGTCGTGTTCGGTATGCGGTTGGGCCGGCCCGGCTGATTGACCGGGTGACGATTCCCCGGGGTCCGATAAGAGGAAATCAGTCAGCTATAGGTTCGTCGGTTGGTGCTCGATCCAGCAGCGATTTCCCACCCCGCACTCGCCAGCAGTCCTCTCCGACTCCGGCCTTGGGTCCGCTCTGAGCCCCGATTCGGCCGTCGGACCGAGCCATACCGTTTATGCCGGTGCGGGCCTTGAAGCGGTTTAATGACACAGGCCGACGCGACGCCAGTCACCCGGCTCTTCGGGGGTCCGGGGAGCGGGAAGACGACCGCGCTGCTCGACCGGGTCGAGGCGATGCTGGAGGAGGACGGGATCGACGTCAACGACCTCCTGCTCGTATCGTACACCCGGGCGGCGGCCGCCGAGGTCCGGGAACGCCTCGCGGAGCGCCAAGGCGTCTCGCCGCGCTCGCTGCGGGGCAACGTCGGGACGATGCACGCCACCGCGTACGATCTCCTCAACCTCTCACGGGACGATGTCGTCGACGAATCCGACAAGGAAGCGTTCTGCGAGGACTACGGCCTGGAGTACGAGGACGAGTACAAGAGCGGCGGACGTCGCACCGCCCGCTCCACGGCGCTGGGCAACAAGATCATCGCGACGAGCCAGTGGCTCCAGCGCACCAACCGGGAGGTCGCCGACTGGTACGACGTGCCCTTCCACTGGAACGTCGAGGAGGTCCGACTCCCCGCCGATCTCGACCCCAAATCACAGGAGGGCAACAAGTACACCCCGACCTGGTCCTCCGACGACGACCGGGTGAGCGTGCCGGAATCCATCCGGGGCTGGCGCGCCTACAAGGGCGAGGAGGGGATCGTCGGGTTCGCTGACATGCTGGAGCGTGTGACCCAGCGGTCGCTGATCCCGTCGGTCGACCACCTCGCCATCGACGAGTTCCAGGACATCACCCAGCTGCAGTACGACGTCTACCAGGAGTGGAAGCCACAGATGGACCGCGTCATCATCGCGGGCGACGACGACCAGGTCGTGTACGCCTGGCAGGGCGCCGACCCGAAGCTCCTGCTCGATGAGGGCGGCGATGACGTCATCCTGGACACGTCCTACCGCCTCCCGTCGAACGTGCTCCAAGTGGTCCAGCGGGTGATCCACCACATCTCCGAGCGACAGGAGAAGAACCTCACCCCGCGCATGGAGGGCGGCGACGTCGAGTTCCAGCAGGGCCCGTCGGTGCTCGATCTGGTCCGGGACGTCCGCGACACCGTCGATACCGACGACGGGTCGATCATGGTGCTGTTCCGGGCCCGCTACCAGATGTTCGACTTCATGGACGAGTTCGTCACCTCGGGTATCCCGTTTTCGGTGATGACGGACGGGCGGATGTGGACCGACCGGCTCGGCGACTACGCCGACGGGATCGCGAACTTCCAGGACGGCGAGCCGGTGACCGGCCTGCAGGCCCGGCGTCTGGCCGACATGCTGGTCGATTCCGCGTTCGGCTCGAACGAGCGGGACGAGCTCTTCGACGCCATCGACGAGCTCGAGGAGGCCGCCGACACGGACGACCTCACCGAGCTCCGGATCGACCCGGACGTCATCAGCGACCACGCGCCGTTCATGCCCGATCGCGCGTCGGCCGCCGACATGGTCCGAAAGGTCACCAAGTTCCAGAAGACCGGGCTGCGGTCCTTTTTCGCCAACGACTACCGCGACGAACCCAAGGACCGCGTTCGCGTCGGGACGATTCACTCCGCGAAGGGCCGCGAGGCCGACCACGTCTACGTGGCGACGGACCTCACCGAGAAAGTCGTCGAACACATGGCGTCGACGGCGCCGGAGGGCGCGGTGCCCGAGGGCGTCGAGTTCACGCCCCGCTCGAACCCGGTGCCGGTCTTGACCGACAACGAGCGCCGCGTCTTCTTCGTGGGCATGAGCCGGGCCCGCGAGCGGTTGGTCGTCATGGAGAACCTGATCGACGGCGCGCCCACGCTCCCGATCGACGTCCTGCTGTGCAACGAGCCCCGGCCCGACATCTCCCTCGAGGAGCTCATCGAGGAAACGCTGGAAGCGCCCGCCAAGGCGTCGGCGACGGACTAACCAGGCGCAGGGCTGCCGTCCGGCCCCGCGTCCTCCCCTGAGCGCCCACTG
>CAZKPC010000031.1:0-15503 GCA_964554565.1 uncultured Halobacteriales archaeon | reverse complement strand
CTAACCAGGCGCAGGGCTGCCGTCCGGCCCCGCGTCCTCCCCTGAGCGCCCACTGACACCGGGGAGGTCCACTCTGACGATCGTCCCCCGCGGCACGTTGTCGCTGAAGGAGAGGTCGCCCCCGAGGCGGGTGATCCCCCACTGCGCCGTCCAGAGGCCCAGGCCGCTCCCGTGCTCGAGTGGCTCCTCGCGGCCGGCGTCGAGGGGTTCGCGCTCGTGGGCGGCGAGCCCCGGCCCGTTATCGGCGATCGCTATCGTGACACCTCCGGATTCATCCGTGTCGGCCGACACGACCACGAGCGGTTCGTCCGCGTCGTTGTGGACACAGGCGTTGTCGACGAGGTTCCGGAGCACGATCCGGAGGATCCGGCCGTTGACCGAGCTCGTGAGTTCTCCGGCGGCCGCGGTCGAGATCTCGACCGCGGGGTACTCCTCCTGAAACTCCTCCGTGACGTCGGCGATAACGGCCCCGACATCGGTCGGCTCCGCGGTCCGGGCTGGGAGGGCCATCAACCGTTCGACCTCCCGGGCCCGTGCCCCGATCGAGGCGAGGTCCTCCGCGGTCCCCTTGATCGTGGACGCATGGTCTTCGATCGTCGTTTGACCCCCGTCCGTGATCAGGTCGGCGTGGCCGAGGATCTTCGAGATGTCGTTCCGGAGGTTGTGTCGCATGACGCGGTTCAGCACCTCCAAGCGTTGTTCGCGGGTCTCCCGTTCGGTGACGTCCCGGCAGACGATCGCCTGACCCTCGAGGTTTCCGGCCCGGTCGGCGATCTCGGAGGATTCGAGCTCGAAGCGCCGGACGCCGGCCGCCGTCTGGAGGTCGACCGGGTCATCGTTTGCCAGATCGGCCGGCCTGATCCCCAGGAGGGTTTCAGCGGAGCCGCCGACCGCCTCGGCTTGGGTGACCCCGAACTGTTCGGTGGCGGCGTCGTTGAGGCGGAGGATCCGGTGGGTATCGGTGACCACGACGACGGCGTCCTCGATCGCGTCCAACACGCGTTCGGGCGCCGCGTTACTCGCGGCCGGGGCGGCGTCGAGGACGTCGTACCGCCGATAGGCCAGGAGGCCGGCCGCGAGGCTCGTCGCGTAGCAGCCGGCGATCACCAGCAGGGTGCCGCGCTGGCCGACAGCGCCGACGAGTTCGGGCGAGATCACGTAGGCGATCCAGGCCCAGCCGCCCACGAACGCCAGCGAGACCCCGAGGCCGGGTTCGAGGTGCTCGTAGTGGAGCACGCTCCGGAGCACGAGGCCGAGCGCCAGGAGCATCAGGCCGCTCGCGTAGTACATGCCGATGACCTGAACCGCCCGCGATAGCTCGAGCCCCGCCTCTGGCAGCCCCATGAGTCCCGCTTCGGTGGGCGCGAACGACGGCCCCACGATGAGCAGAACCGTGCCAGCGATACCGGCGAGCACCGCCGGCAGGGTGACCCAGGCGAACCGCGGCGAGGGATACTGCAACCCGTAGTAGTCGAAGCTGAATCGCGCGAACACCACCGGTATCCCGAGGAAGGCATAGAGCCAGATCAGCTTGTAGACGATCGTGCTATGTGGAAGCAGCGCTGAACACAGCCCTGCCAGCCCGACGACGGCCAACAGCTCGGCGAAGGTCTGCCCGGTGGACCGATCGTGTCGGCGCCAGATGCGGTACCCCAGCACGAGCAATCCGAGGCCGCCGATCCCGGCGACCAGCCGGCCGATCGCCACCGCGGTATCCACCATCGTTACCCGGAGGCAGGACTGATCGACCTAAACGTATTTTTCAAGATCTCCCCCAATTTCAGCTCGGATCGAGCTCGATTCCGACAATACTGGCGAACTCGGCGACGATTCTGCAGGGGGGTCCCTGGTAGCCGAGCACCCGACCGGCTTATCGCTCGGTCACCGCCCCTACCCGTTCACTCAATCGAGCCTAGGCCGATGGACTATCTCCGGACGGCGGCCCCTCAGGGCTCGCGGCCGCCGGTCAGCCGTTCGGCGGCCGCCTCGGCGATGTCGAGCGGGTCCAACGGATTGGTCAACCACCACTGGAGAATCAACATCAGGACGCCGAGCGCGATGAACGCCGTGCCGAGCAGAACCCGGCCTCGCAGGAACGCGTCGCCCCCGAAGAGCAGCAGCGGCACTGCGAAGGCGACCACGACAGCGAGCTGCAGCAGGCCGAGCACGCCCGGCGCTCGCATGGCTCGACCGACGCGGGGCATCGAGAAAAGGCCGCCGTCTCCCACCAGTAGTCAGCGCCTGCCTGCCCGTACCGCGTGAGAGGCGACTTCGAAGCCCGTGGCTGCCGTTCGGGACGGCAACCGAACGCTTTCGGGCCCCGCGGGGGAAGCGCCGACCATGTTCACGGGGATCGTCGAGGCCGTCGGCGAGGTGACGGCGATCGACGCCGACGCGGACGGGCGCCGCCTCACGGTCACCGCGCCCTTCGCGGAGGAGTTGACGGGGGGTCAGAGCGTCAGCGTCTCGGGGACCTGCCTCACGGTGGAAGCCGCGGCCGAGAGGGCCTTCGAGGTCTTCCTCGCCAGCGAGACGATCGCTCGCACCAGCCTCGGTGACCTCGCCGTCGGCGACGGGGTGAACCTGGAGCGAGCCCTGCCGGCCGACGGCCGGTTCGACGGGCACCTCGTGCAGGGCCATGTCGACACGACGACCGAGCTGTTGGATGTCGAACGCGTGGGCGAGGACTGGACCTACACCTTCGGCCTCCCGACGGAGCTCGATCGGTACATCGTGGAGAAAGGCTCAATCGCGCTCGATGGCGTCAGCCTCACCGTCGCCGACCGGCAGCCGGAGTCGTTCACCGTGGCCATCATCCCGACCACCTACGCGGAGACGACCTTCGAAGAGCGCCAGCCCGGCGACCGACTGAACGTCGAGGCGGACATGATCGCGAAGTACGTCGAACGCCAGCTCGCGGACCGGGAATAGCCCGGACTCGCTGCGAAGGTCCGTTTCAGCCGGCTTCGGTCGCTTCAAACGCCGCCCGGTAGCGCCGGAGCTTCCGGATCAGCAGGCCGAGGAACAGCCCGTCGTACACGACGACGAACCCGAGGAAGGCCGCGCCGGCACTGATGCCCAGGCCCGAGACGGCGACCAACCCGGGCAGGACCGTGACGCTCACGTTGTAGGTCCCGTGGATGAAGGAGGCGATCAGGAGCCCCTTGACGACGATCGGGCCGGCGTTCTCGGGGTTGTACTTCGCGAGCCCGAGGTAGTAGCCGGCGAAGGCCGAGTAGATGACGTGACCAGGCCCGGCGAAGGTTCGGACGGCTGCCGTGGGGAGGGCGGCGTTCAGCAGCGCGGCCGATTGGCCGCCCATCTCGGCGGCCTGCAGGAACTCCCGGCTGATGAACAGGGCGTTCTCGATGGTCGCGAACCCCAACCCGGCCGCGGCCCCGTAGACAGCCCCGTCGACGACGGCCCGAAACGAGTCCTTGCGGTAGGCATGGAGCCGGATCGCGAGCCACTTGACGGTCTCCTCGACCGGACCGACGACCAGATAGAAGAACAGCAGCGTGCCCACCAGCGGCAGCCCACGGAAGGCCGGCTCCGCCGCGGCATTGAGCACGGCGGCGAAGCTGGCGAAGAGGATGCCGAGCAGGAAGGTGCCCACGAGCAGGCCCAGCGGCTCGCCCTCGGTGACGTCCGACCGCCACACGTAGAGCGCGATGACCGCCGCCGGCACGACCGAGAGGGCGATGAACACGCCGACGGCCGGGTTCGAGAGGGCGGCGGCCCCGGTGAGCGCGAACTGGCTGAGGAGGATCACGAGCGCCAGGACGACCACGATGGCCCGCGTGGTGGTGAGGAGGAACCGGTAGACCCGGACCGCGGATCGATCGACCCAGGTCCGGGGCTCCCAGGTCGCGATGTCGTAGAGGTCCCGGCCCTCCTCGTCGGCGACCTCCACGGGATCGCGGCCGTCGGCCATGCCCCGCGTTGTTTCCCCGCCGGTTTGAGCCTGTCCCAGCGAACCGGCTGGTTTTACGGCCCTGGGTCGACCCGGCGTCGAACGGGCATGGCTCGGGTCCGGCTCCGCGGGATCTATGCGACCGCGCTCACCGAGCAGCTCCGGGAGTCGTTCGCGGTGGTGGATCCCTCGCCGGTGATCGCCGAGCGCTTCGAGACGGACTTCGAATCGGGACCGCCGGACGTGGAACTCGACGACGCCCCGGCCCAGCGCGGGGTGGGGCTGACCGGGGACCCCGAACCGGTGGAAACCGTCGCTCGCTCGCTGGAGCAACTGAGCCGGGATACCTTCGCGTGGCCTGATCCCGCCGCCCGGGGCGCCACGTTCGATGCCACCGTCACCGAAACGCTCGGCAGCGGCGCCGTCGTCGACCTGGGCCCGCGCGAGGGATTCCTCCCATACGGCGAGACCGATCGACACGTGACCGAGGGTGACGAGCTGTCGGTGCAGGTTCGCGAGGCGGTGCCACCCTGGGCCGACCATCGACCGGCGGTGGGCACCGGGCTCGAGGCGGGAGCGGGTTCGGTGACCCTCGTTCGCGGGGACGACGGTCCGGAGGCCGCGGTGGCGGACGAGGAGCGGGCGGCCGAGCTGCTCCGCTCGGTCGAGCTGCTCTCGACCGAGCTCCCGGACGGCTGGTTCATCCGGTTCGAACCGGCCGCTGCTGACGCCGCGTTGGAGGAGCTCGACGCGGCCCTCGAACGGGCCGCCGAACGGGCCGTGCGGCTTCTCGGCGCGATCGATAGCGACGAGTCCCCGCTCGAGACCCGCTGGGTGTGGTTCGGTCGCGAGGGCCGGTTCGCTTTGGACGAGACACGGCGGGCCGCCACCACAACGATGCCCGGGCATCACCGCGTCAAGGCGGGCACCAGCGAGGCCGGGAGCGCGGTCGACCTGGTCGAGTCGCTGTGGACGGCCATGGGCGCCACGGATCCGGCCGAGGTTCCGTTCCCGTTCGAAGCCGTCGCGGACCAGTTCGGCCCCCGAGTCGGCGACGAGCTCGCGCTGTCACACGGCAAGCCGGACGGCCGGCGGTTCGCGTTGGGGGTCGGCGAGGTGACCGAGCGCGATAGCGAGACCGTCACGCTCCGCCGGGAGATGACCGGCGGCGGCCGCTACGACGGGCTCGGTGTCGAGCGGGCCGCGGGGGACGTGGCGACCACCCGGCTCACCGAGGGCAAGTGGTGGTATCCGACGGTCTATCGTGACGGCGAGGGCTCGGTCAAGGGGACCTACGTGAACGTCTGTACGCCGCTCGAACTGTTCCCGGACGCGGCGACCTACGTGGACCTCGAGGTCGACGTCGTCAAACACGCCGACGGGACCGTCGAGCGCCTGGACGACGACGAGCTCGACGAGGCCGTGTCCGCGGGCCACGTCTCCGAGCCCTTAGCCGAGAAGGCCCGAACGGTCGCGACCTCGATCGAACGGGGCCTGGCCGAGGACGCCGAGGCGGCATAGGGCCCAGGCGGTCAGCCGCGGTGGCGCTCGAGCACCGCGTGGAGCTTGTCGGTGGCCAGGTTCCGCCCGGTTACCGGGAGCACGACCCGTTCCCCGGCGATGGATTCACCGAGATCGCGGGCGGCGGCCACCCCGGCCGCGGTCGCCCCTTCGGCGAGCACCCCGTCGCGGTCCAAGAGGTCGTAGATGCCCCGTCGGAGCTCCGCGTCGCTCACCCGAACCAGGTCAGCGAGCTCCTCGCGGAGGATCTCCATCGTGAGCGCGAACGGCGTCCGCGTGGCGAGCCCCTCCGCGAACGTCTCAGCTGACTCCGCCGGCGCCAGGTGCCCCTCGTGGAACGCGCGATGGGCGGCGTCGGCGGCTCGGGATTGGACGCCGATGACCCGCGCGTCGGCCAGCTGCCCGGCCGTGAGGCAGTAGCCGGAGGCGCCGCTCCCGCCGCCCACCGGCACGATCACGGTGTCAACGGCGGGGAGGTCCTCCACGACTTCGAGGCCCGCCGTGGCCACGCCGGCGATGAGACGGGGTTCGTTGGCCGAATGCACGTACCGGAAGCCCGCCTCGGCCGCTCGGGTTTCGGCGTGCTCCCGAGCCTCGTCGTAGTCGTCCCCGTGATGCTCGACCGTGGCGCCGTAGCGCTCGATGGCCGCCACCTTGGTCGGGTTGGCCTCCTCCGGCACCACGATCCGGACCGGGACGTGGGCCGCCCGCCCGGCATAGGCCACGGACTGGCCGTGGTTGCCGGTGCTGGCGGCGATCAGGCCCTGCTCCCGGAACTCGGCGGGCAGCTCGGCCACTAAGTTGAGCCCGCCGCGGACTTTGAAGGCGCCCGTCGGGAGCGTGTCCTCGCGTTTGAGGTAGACCTCGGCGTTCAGTTCCTCCGAGAGCGGCTCGCTCCGCACCAGCGGCGTTCGGGGCAGCTCCGAATCGATGACCCGACGGGCCGCGTAGACATCCCCGAGGGTTGGCGGCGTCAGGTCGTGGTATTCGAACACCGTGGTATCGTCCGGCGAGTCGACGGGGTCGTAAGCCGCCATGGCGGGTGCAAATCCGGCACCGCCTTGAGTGTTGACTCCGCCGACCGTGCGCTCACAGCCCGCCGTCGGCCGCGAGCGTCAGGGCCCCGTTGAGAACGGCGTCCTCCCCGTGGACGGCGGGGGTGATCTCCGGGACTGCAAGCATGGTGTGTTCCTCCACGGCCTCGGGGAGCGGCTCGATCACGCGGGACCGGTTCCGGAGGGCGACCGCGCCCCCGATGGCGATTCGGTCCGGGGCGTAGGCGTGCACGAGGCCGGCCAGCCCGACGGCGTTGTACCGCGTCATCGCCTCCATGACCCGATCGGCGAGCGGGTCGTCGCCGGCCGCCGCGAACACGGCTGCCGCGTCGAAGTCGTCGGCGTCGACGGGGAGGTCGGTGTCAAGCTCCGTGCGCTCAGCGAGATCGCGCGTGAACCCCGGGAGGCCGCCGCCGGAACAATAGGCTTCCCAGTGCCCGGCCGCGCCGCAGCCACACCGACGGCCGTCGTTCGGTTCGACCACGAAGTGCCCGACCTCGGCGGCATTGCCGGCCCGGCCGCGGAGGACATGGCCGTCGACCACCACCCCGGCGCCGATCCCGGTCGAGATGGTGAGGTAGACGAGGTTCTGGGCGGCGTCGTCCCGGGCCGCGTGTTCGCCCACCAGGCCCGCGACGGCATCGTTCTCGACGTAGACGCGAGGATGACCGATCAACGGGATGAGGGCGTCCCGGAGCGGGATGCGGTCGACCCCGTCGAGGTTCGGCGGGTGGATGACCTCGCCGGCGTCGCGGTCGAGCGGGCCGATGGTCCCGATGCCGACCGCAGTGAGCGACGCGGGGGGAACGCCGGCCCGGTCAGTGGTCGCATCGAGGGTCTCCGCGATGGCTTTCGCGACCGCTGAGCCGTCGGATCCCTGCGGCGTCGACGCACGTTCGGTGGCCAGCACTTCGCCGTTTCCGTCAGCCACGGCGATCCGCAGGTTCGTCGCGCCCAGGTCAACACCGGCGATCGGCCCCATGACAGCTCCGGGGCTCCCCCGCCGGATATAGGTTGATGACCTGCAGCGGGGCGCCGTCTCCAAACCGGTTTATCCTCCCCTGGTGTACGACCCGACGATCCGCCCGATGCCAGATATCCTCGCCGTCTTCCGGGTCGAAGCCACGGCCCTCGCACTCACTGAAACCGTCGGCCGTGACCCGTCGGCGGTCGTGCATCCGGTTCGCGGGGCGGGCACGGATCCGACCGGCGATCGGCACGTCTTCTCGGTCCGGTCCGAGGACTTCGACCGGTTCGAGACGGGCCTGACCGCCGATCCTACGGTCGATACCTTCGAGCAGGTCGCCGAGTTCGACGGGGAGGCCATCTACGCGCTCCGGTATACGGACCGCGCCGTGCTGTTCTCGACCGAGGTGGCGCGGTGCAACGGCGTCGTCCTCGACATGGAGAACGAAGGGACGGCCTGGCGATTCAAGGTCTGGCTGCCGGACCGGGCCGCCGCCCAATCGCTCTGGCAGTTCGCCAGCGACGAGGACCTGGCGGTGGAACTCGTGCGCGTGAACGAGCACGGCAGCGTTCTCGAGCGGAGCTTTGGCCTCACCGAGGCTCAGCGGGAGGCGGTCCTAACGGCCCTCGAGCTCGGCTATTTCGACGAGCCACGCGGCGTCACCCTCGGCGGGCTCGCGGAGGAACTCGACATCTCCGAGCCGTCGGCCAGTCGGCTGGTACGCCGCGGCCTCAAGCGACTGCTCTCGGCCACCCTGGCCGAGACGGAGGACTAGCCGATAGCCGGCGGAAGCAGCCGGGAAAAGGTGGAGTGGAACGGGTGGGGGGGGGTGTTCGTCAGTCGTCGCCGAGCCAGATCTGGGCCTCACGGCGGAACGGCTTCGTCAGCAGCCGCTCGACGAAGCCGGGTTCGCCGGAGGTCAGGAAGGTGGCGGGGAGGTACGTTTCGACCGTCTGCGTGGGGTTTTGCTTACTCATGATGCAAGTGAAGATACCGCGGCCGGCCCCTTGGTTGTGGCCGACAACGGGTTGTCCCGTTTAAGTAGGTCCCGCACTCCTCGCTGCTATTCACCCTGGGCTGGGATGGGTCCGCCCGCCGTGGTATGAGCCATATCTGGTCCAGACGAGCCGGGCGGTGCTCCTGGCAGGGCGTCCATCACGACCGCGGCGGAGCCGCGACAGGGGAACGGTTACCTGTCCGGTCTCCGTGGGCGGGGACATGTCGGAAGAGACTCCTCTGGAGCCGGTCTATACGTTCTTCTTCGCATGGTTCGGGTTCACGCTGGCCGTTTTTCCGTTGGTCGCGACGATCGACACGACCGCGTTCGATGGGTCGTTGGGGACGCTCGTCGGCCTCGGGATCAGCGTGGTCGTCTCGATCCCGGCCGCCCTGGAGTTCCTGTTTTCCGACCGAAACCCGCGGCTCGTCGGGAAGTTCGTCGCGGTGTTCGTCGTGCTCTTCTTCGTTGCGATCCTGTTACAGGCCCTCATCTACGTCGGCCTCGACCAGACGGAGACGATCCCGGTCCTGGAGTTCGCGGTGCTCTTGGCGACCTACGCCGTGTCCTACGCGCTGGTGTACCGCGGCGGCCTCGACCGGCTCAGAGCAGCGGTGACGCGGTGACCGCGCGCTGCTCGCCGACCGCCGATTGACGCCGGTCGCCACTTTCAGTTTCACTCTGGTTGGCGCCCCCTTAATCGAGGGCCGCGCGATCGCTCGCCCATGAGGTCAGGGCCCCGATCGAGGGTACCGCCACGGGGGCTATCGGCTGGCAGAAGGGGGGCGGCCTGATGGCGTCCCGCCAGGAACCCATCCAGGAACCGCAACCGACAGCCGACACCGGCGATATCATCGTCGTTTGTGGGCTCCCCGGCGTCGGCAAGTCCACCGTTGCTCGGGCCATCGCCGACGCGGTCGACGGAGAAGTGTTACGCACCGACGTGATCCGACAGGAGATCGTCGACAACCCCGTCTACACGGCCGAGGAGAAGCGGCGGGTCTACGCGGAACTCTTCGAGCGGGCTCGGGAGCACCTGACTGACGGTCGGTCCGTCGTGCTCGACGGGACTTATCGGCGCCGCACCTACCGGGACCGCGCCCGTGAACTCGCCGCCGACCTCGACACCGGCTTCGAACTCGTCGCGGTCCGGTGTGACGAGCCCGTCGTCGAGCGGCGTATCGCCGAACGGGAGGACGACGCCAGCGAAGCCGACATCGAGGTCTACCGCCAGTACCGGGACTCGTTCGAGCCGTTCGTCGGGGACCACCTGACGATCGACAACTCCGGGGACCTGGAGACCACCGAGCGACAGGTCACCCGGCTCTTCTGAGCGGGTGGAAACGCTCAAGCCGCCGGGCGTCCCGGCCAGGGGCATGCATCCTCGCGCCGAAGAGTTCGCCGCGGCCGCCCGGGAGCGGTATGGCTTCGACGTCGACGTCCACGAGTTCCCGGAGGGCACGAAGACGGCGGCCGATGCCGCCGACGCGATCGGGTGTGCCGTCTCGCAGATCGCCAGCAGCCTCGTGTTCATCGCGGACGACGACCCCGTGATCGTCGTGACGAGCGGTGCGAACCGCGTGGACGAGTCCCGGCTCGCCACGGATCTGGGCGCCGACAGCGTTCGGATGGCCGAACCCGAGGAAGCCCGCGAGGCGACCGGCTGGTCGATCGGCGGCGTCCCCCCGTTCTGCCACGAGCAGGAGCTCCCGGTCCTCATCGACGACACCTTGCTCGAACACGACGAGGTCTGGGCGGCCGCTGGGACGCCCGAGGGCGTCTTCCCGATCGATCCGGACCAGCTCGTCGAGATCGCGAACGCCGAACCGGCGGGGGTCGCGACGTAGCCTAGCCGACGCCGTTACTGTGGCAGGCGCGGCACCGCCCTGGTGGCCGTGGCCTTGAAGGTCGCATCGATCGCCAGGCCCGGTTCGAGCCCGAGCCGCTCGAGACTCGAACGGGTCACCAGCGCCTTGAGCTGCGTATCCGGCCCGACCGAGAACTCGACCGTGGCGACCGTTTGGCCGGGGTCGATCGTCTCGACCGTGCCATGGAACCGGTTCAGGACGCTGGATTCGGCGGGATCGGAGCCGTTGTCGGCGGTGTTCAAGGTGACGGCGTCGCCGCGGATGCTGACTTCGACCTCCTCGGCCCTCGGCGGTGTCAAGGCCCGTACGGGCCCGATCGGGGTGGTCACGGACGCGAGCTCGCCATCACGATTCATCACGCTTCCCGGGAGCACGGTATGGGGGGCCGCCGCGACGCCGGAGAACTCCGCCCGGAGGCGTCCGTATCGGGCGAGCAGCTCCCGGGCAGTCGCCGTCAGCTCGCTGCCCCCGCCGCCCGCACCGCCGCGGTGGCGCTCGACCAGCGCTCCGAACGCCTCCTCGAGGGCGACGACCCGCCGCTGGGCGTGGGCGAAGGACCGCCCCAGCGCGTCGACGGCGGCATTGAGCGACCCGGACTCTGCAATGGCGCGTAACAGCTCCGCGTCCCGGGGATCGAACACCGTCCCCGCTTGCGCGATCCGCACCTCGAAGTCCACGCGATCCTCGGGGTTCGTGTTCCGAGGTTCCTGGCCGGAACCGGTCATGGTGTCCCGCCCGCCTCGCTGGTCGTGGCATCGTCACCAGGGATCGCCTCCTCGACCAGCAGCTCGCCGTCGACGAACCGCCGGGTCCGGGGATCCGCCGGCGCGTCGAAGAACTCCTCTGGCGGGCCGGTCTCGACGAGCTCGCCGCCGAGCAGGAGGCCAACTCGGTCAGAGATCCGGCGGGCCTGATGCATGTCGTGGGTGGCGACGAGTATCCCGACGCCACGGTCGGCCGCCCGGCCGATCGCTTCTTCGAGGAGGGCCGTGTTCCGTGGATCGAGGTTCGATGTCGGCTCGTCGAGGAGCATGACCCGAGGATCCACGGCCAGGGCCCTCGCGAACGCGACCCGCTGGGCTTCACCGCCCGAAAGCGTGAGCGCGTTTCTCCCGGCCGCGTCCGCCAGTCCGACGATCCCGAGGGCTTCCGTGACGGCGTCAGGCGTATCACGCCCGAACGGCGCGGCCAGGCGGGTCCGGAGCCGCTCGGGCCAGTCGCGCCGGACACGCAGGCCGTACGCGACGTTCGAGGCGACAGGGGCGTTGAAGAGGCTCGGCTGTTGGAACACCATCGCCGACTGCCGACGCACGTCGAGCCGCTCGGACTCCGAGCGGGCCCAAACGTCTTCACCGGCCCACGTCACCCGCCCGTCGTCCGGCTGGCGGAACAGCGCGAGCAGCCGGAGCAGCGTCGTCTTCCCGACCCCCGACGGCCCGACGACCGTGACCACCTCGCCCGGCGACACCTCGATCGAGACGTCCCGCAGGACGGGCCCGTTGTCGAAGGTGACCGAAACCCCGTCGGCGGTGAGCATCACGCCGACCCCTCCGTCCGGCCGCGTTGGCGGAACCACGCGCCGAGCCCGTTCACGGCGAAGACCAGTGCCAGGAGGACGACCCCGAGCGCGAGGCCCGTCTCGTAGCGTCCCTGGCGGGCCTCGACCGTAATGGCCGTCGTGAGCGTCCGGGTGTAGGAGGTGCCGTCGCTGTAGACGATGTTGCCGCCGACGATGAGGATCGATCCGACCTCGCTGATGGCCCGACCGAAGCCGGCCAGGACGGCGGTGACCATCCCGTAGCGGGCTTCCTTGATGACGGTCAGGCCGACGTCGAGCCGGGTCCCGCCCAGCGCAAAGGCCGCGTCGCGGACCGGCTGATCAACGCCCGCGACGGCCGAGAGGCTCACGCTCGTGATCACCGGGGTGGCCAGCACGAACTGCGAGATGATCATGGCCTTGGGGGTGAACGCGAGGTTCAGCGCGCCGAGCGGCCCGCTCGCCGAGAGCAGGATCAGAACCAGGAGCCCGACGACCACGCTGGGGAACCCCATGCCGGTGTTGATGACCGTCGTGACCGCCGCCTTGCCGGGGAACTCGGAGAACGCGATGGCGACGGCGAGCGGGACGCTGACGAGCGTCGAGAGGGCCACCGCCGTGAGGCTGACCTGCAGGGAGACCGCGATGGTGCTGCTCAGGTACGTGGAATCCAGGCTGCCGACCGGGAGCCCGGACTGGAGGACGCTCACGAGGAGGTCGTAGGGCGTCGGCGCCGCGATGAGGGTCTCGGCCACGGCCAACATCGCTCAGTACCCCTCCGGGACGTACTGTGCGAAGTCGGGGTCCTCGGCCAGCGCGTTCGGGTAGAAGAGCTGGGAGCCGTTGGCCGTGTAGTTCTCGATCATCGTCTGGCCTCGGGGGCTCGTCAGGAAGCCGATGTAGGCCATCGCCGCCTGGTAGTTGACCTGAGGGTGGATGGTCGGGTTCACGGCGAGCACGCCGTACGGGTTCTTCAACCGCGTCGGACCACCCTGCAGCGGGCCTTGGACGTGGATCAGGAGGTCGATCTCCCCCTCTATCGAGAGATAGGTCCCCCGATCGGCGAGCGTATACCCGTCGGACTGACTCGCCTGGATCAGGGTATCACCCATCCCCTTGCCGATCTCCCGGTACCAGGTCCCGCCAGGGTCGATATCGGTCGCCGCCCAGATCGCCTGCTCCTGCTTGTGAGTCCCCGAGTTGTCGCCCCGCGAGAGGAAGGTCGCCTCGGCGGTGGCGATCGCTTCGAACGCGCCGGTCGCGCTCGTCATGCCGTTGATCCCGGCGGGATCCGACCGGGGGCCGACGATCACGTAGTCGTTGAACATGACGTCCCGGCGGTTCACGCCGAACCCCTGGCGCATGAACTCGTCCTCCGCTTCCCGGGCGTGGACGAGAACCGCGTCCGCGTCACCGTCTTCGGCGGTCCGGATGCTCGCCCCGGTTCCCTTCGGGATCGCCTTGACCGTCAGGCCGTGCTGCCGTTCGAAGACCGGATTGACCTCCCTGAGCAACCCGGTGTCCCAGGTGCTGGTGGTGGTCGCGAGCACTAGTTCGCCGTCGCCGATCCGCCGGTCGACGGCGGGGCTTTCGGTCACTGTTTCCCCCGTGCCTGAGGACTCCCGTGCGCTGCCCGTACAACCGGCGAGGCCCAGGACCGCCCCGCCCGTGACCGCCTGGAGGAGCCGACGGCGTTGTGTCGTCATAGACATAACGATGGCAGGCGCCGGATAAAGCTACCCATCGGAGCGATGGCTCGGGCCTCCACCACGACCAGGCCGAGAGCGATACCCCGCTATTCGTCGGCGCCGAGCCGCCACAGCGCCCGGTAGAGCGTCCACATCGAACAGTCGAACCGATCGCCCACCCGCCGACAAACGTCGAGATACCGCGAGTAATCGCTGCTCGAGATCGGGTCCGGAACCGGAGCATCGAGTTCACCGGCGGCTTGCAGTGCTGTCCACTCCCGATCGCTGACGACGATGTTGTCCTCGGGATCCAGGAACATCAGGAACCCCGACCCGACCCCGACGTCGACCCCCGTGAGCTCGGTCAGGTGTTTCAGTCCTGCCTCCGCCGTCGCTGCCTCGTGGGCGTCACGAAGGGCGTCGCGCACGGCCTCGTAGTCGTTTTCACCGTACTCCGCTTCGCGAGCGCGGCGCTCGTCGTTCGGGACGCCCCCGAGCCGGCGCCGGTAGTACCATTGGACGACCCATTCGGCGTCCCGCCAGCCGAACTCGCCCGTCGCGAACGCTTGCGGCAGGCCCTCGATCTGCTCGGCTTCGACCGCATAGAGGGGTTCGTTCGCCTCGTAGGCCTCGGCTTCCTCCGCGATGACCGACCGGCTGAGTTCCATGGTGGTTCACCTATTGCCAGCCGCGTTCCTGAACGTTTCCTCTTCCCCCACGGCCCAGCCGGCTCGGTCCGTTGAGATCGGTCGGTAAACGGGCCGTCCGTCCAGCTCGCAGAAAGATTCTTGCGACTGCGGAAACCAAAGCAAACGAAAGGTGCCCTACTGATGTCAACCGAAGACCAAGAACCCGTCAAAACGATTTGTCCGTACTGTGGGGTCGGTTGTGGGATCTCGGTGAAGCCCGGCGAGGAGCCCGGGGACATGCAGTTCATGCCCTGGGGCGACGCACCGGTCAACGAGGGCCGCATCTGCATCAAAGGCGGCGCCGCCACCGAGGTCGTCGACCACGAGGACCGCCTCACCGATCCGCTGATCAAGGAGGACGGCGAGTTCCGGGAGGCCTCCTGGGAAGAGGCCTATAGCCGGATCATCGACGAGCTCGAACGCATCCGCGAGGAGCACGGCGCCGACGCGATGGGCTTCTTCGGCTCCTCGAAGACGATGAACGAGGAGAACTACCTCATCCAGAAGCTCGCCCGCCGATACGGCACCAACAACGTCGACAACTGCACACGGATGTGCCACGCGTCGACGGTGTGGGCCCTCCGGACGAGCCTCGGCGCGGGCGCGATGACCAACAGCATGGAGGACCTCAAGAACGAGGCCGACGTCTTCTGGATCCAGGGCGCGAACCCCGGCGAGCAGCACCCCATCGCCAACTCCGTCTACTTCCGGCAGGCGGTGCTCGACGGCGCGACGGTCATCCAGGTCGACCCCCACGCCAACAAGACCACGCGCTCGTTCAAGATCGACGAGGAGGACAACGATCACCAGCACCTCCAGGTCAACCCCGGGGCCGACATCCCGCTGCTCAATATCGTCATCAAGACCGTCCTCGAGAACGGCTGGTACGACGAGGAGTTCATCGAGGAGCGCACCGAGGGCTTCGAGCCAGCACACCTGCGGCGTGGACAACGTCCAGAACGAGATCAACCTCGCCCTCGTCACCGGCAACCTCGGCCGGGCAGGGACCGGGGTCAACCCGCTCCGCGGCCAGAACAACGTCCAGGGCACCTGCGACGTCGGCGCGATGCCGAACACGCTGCCGGACTACCAGATGGTGGAGGACCCCGAGGCCCGCGAGCGGGTCGAGGAAGTCTGGGGCTTCGAGGTCCCGCCGGAGAACGGCCTCACCAACGTCGAGATCTCCCACGCGGCCGGCAAATCCATTCACGGGCTCTACATCATGGGCGAGAACCCGGTGATGAGCGAACCCGACGGCAACCGGGTCG
>CAZKPC010000030.1:0-21109 GCA_964554565.1 uncultured Halobacteriales archaeon | reverse complement strand
TAGCCCTCGGCGTACTTGTTCGTGAGCACCGATCCCTGGGCGCGCAGGACGGCTTCGCTCACGTGGTTCTCCGAGGCGATCATGGCGAGGGTGTTCCGCTGGCGGTCAAGCTCGCCGGCCAGAGCGTCGGCAGCGGCGGGATCGACCGCGCGGACCGAGTCGTAGTCCATGCCAGCGAACCCCGCGCGGGCCCCAAAAGTGTTCCTCGTCCGGGGCGGGGATCGGGGTTAAATTCAAGTATTTGTCTTCTGAAAGTATGGTGCCCATGATCGAGGTGACTGTTGGCGATGGAGAAATTGAAGCCGTTGACGTCGGCAAAAATGAGATCAGCTTGTCGGTCGATGATTGGGAATCCATTGAGGGGGGTCCATATCTGGATCGGGATGTCGACGAACGGCTGGCAGGCTCAGTCCGAAGGATCGAGTTTTCAGAAGAAGCGGTTTCAGTTGAACGAACTAATCCCCCGAACTTGACGTTATGCGATGGTCAAAAAGCGCCGTTGGAATTGGACGATGGACACTACATACTGAAGATCGAACAGCGTATCGTGGTTTACGTCGCCATCGAGAATAACTGCGTACTCGAAGAGCCTACCTCTGGTGGGAAGGTTGGGCTCGATTTCCAACGGCGATCACCTGTTACGCTAGGGTTTCGAAGCCGAATCAACAAGCCTAGGGAGACAGTTACCGTTCCTACAAGCCTTCGGGGTGCGCAAACCGCAATCCAATGCCAAACTGCGGGCATTGATTCACTGACGCCGGACAAGTCCTACCCGAGTCAACGCGTTCACCCACCTGCTATTCAATTCGGTCAGGAAACTTCCATCCCGGAGCCAATCAGAAAGGATACAAAGTTATCTGATATCGAGATGGCGGTTCCTAAACGCCTCGAAGATCTGTTCGTTATCGCACCCCTCAGTCTCTATCTGCAGGCAAATCTATCGCTCGCTGAAATTGATGACGTTCGACTTACGGCCCCAACCCTCGAGACCCCACTCTACCTGGGGCAATCAAGAAAACTCGAGAATGACGTTGCAGCGCTGCTTCGTCGTGTATTCTTTCTCGATTGTTTGGTTCGCAATGTCGGTCTAGATCCGGTTGACCTCCAACAAACAGAGCTACTGGATGAGCTAGAGTTGGATGCAACGAGGCTGTATAGTCAATCAAACGCTGATCGGCTTGCCGCCTACCTGCAGGAGGATTTCACGGCCGTATCTGATCGGTTCCCGGAATGGCATCTCAGTACTGTCATCGAGCCCGATCTTGCCACGCTTCCGGCGATGCCACACCTCTTGAACCGCATGAGCTTAATCCAACGTCCAAACCCAGTCAGCGTGGACCGGCAATCTCTGGTTTCCGAATCTATGAGGGAAGCTCTTGGTTACAAAACGCGGAACAGCAAGGTCCGTTCTGGGGATGACTTGCTTAGGAACCGCACCCGGCTGGGTAAGCAGCTAGGTTGGATGACTGCTGGAACCCCGGTTGATTCTTTTCGAGCCACGCAATCCGCTTTCGAAGCCAGATCTCGGTTCTTCGAGCAGAGCTCAGGCCCGATGCGGATCATCGTTCTAATCAATGATCCTGCTATGCTCGAAGAGCGGGACTCGGTTGAACAGATTTACTGTAATCGCGCGAAGGAACTTGATATCGATGTCATCGTCAAAGAGTCGGTTGATCGTGCCAAACTCCGTGATTTATTCCTGTCTAACATCGATTTCCTACATTTCATTGGACACTGTGACGAAGAGGGCCTCCGGTGTTCTGACGGATGGCTTGCGGCGGAGTCGTTAGAAAAGAGTAACGTTCAGACGTTTTTCTTGAACGCTTGCCACTCATTCGAACAGGGGTTAGAGCTTGTCCGTCGGGGGAGTGTCGCCGGGGCAGTGACGATTGCGGATGTGCTGAATCGCGAAGCAACTGAGGTGGGGTTGTCGTTTGCGAGACTCATGATGCATGGTTTCAGCGTCTGTCGGGCACTTGATATCGCAAGCCGTCGTTCGGTCAGAAATAAGTTCTATAATGTAGTCGGAGATGGCTCGCATCGCCTATCGCAGGGCGTGAACCCGTTCCCAGCCGAGCTTTACGTCGAAAAGCTCAGAACCGACGAGTATGAGCTCAAATTTAAATTTCCCCAAATAAATGTCGCCGGCGGCCTCGCCAGGCCTCGTATGCCGAATTCAGATTACTTGTTGAGGGGCAGTCAGGCCAACTTCGAGGTGGAAAGTCAAACCTTGACCGAGTTCCTCGAGAGTGTCCAGCTCCCAGTAATCTACGAGAATGAGTTCCATTGGTCGTCGGACCTCGCTGACCAGGTCAGAACCGCCATCAACAGGGGCAGTTCGAAATAATTACTTGGGTTAAAATCACAACCGAACCAACAACAATTTAATAACCCCAACCGGTGCCCCATCCACGAATGGCGACTCAAGACCCCGCGGCCCCGGCCGAGACCGTTCGACAGGTCCTCGCGGATCGCGGGGCACTGGGTTACGCGCTGGATCCGACGCCGGCCGTTCTCGATCCGCTCGTCGAAGCACTCGATGAGACGGCGAACGAGGGCCCGGCCAGGTTGCTGCTCCGGACCGAACAGCTGAAAGCTCAGGTCGAGGACTTCCTGTTCGCGAGCCGGCTGGCGGACCTGGCTGCCCGTGAGGCCGTCGCCTTTCGCACCGACGACGCGTTCGCCAACCGGAACCTCCTGGTCTTCGAGTCGGCGGTCGTCCAGCTGTTCGACCTGGACGGGCAGCTCGCGGCGATCGAGACGACAGCCGAGCCCGTTTTGAGGACCCTGGAAACCACCCTGGAGGATCACTGGGCGGCCGCCAGTGAGTTCCAGCTGCGCACCCCGGCCCGCTCAGCCGTCGAGGAGACGATCGAGCAGGAGCTGGGAACCGACGCCCGGGCGGACTTCACGGCCGTCATCGACTCCCTGGAGACGGCCCGCGGGAACGACAGCGGCCTCGACGAGGTCACGATCGCCCTCCTGGTGGCCGCGCGGAACGAGGCGCTGCTGTATGACGTTTCCAAGTGGGGCGAGGACGTCGGGCTGGCGAGCAAGGCGACCTTCTCCCGGACGAAGTCCCACCTGGAGGATCTCGACATCATCGCCACCGAGAAGGTCCCGATCGACGTCGGCCGGCCGCGGCTCCGGCTCAAGTTCGCGGACGAGCGGCTCCAGTCGGCGAGCGCCGACGAACTGGCGAGCGTGGCCATGGGGCTGCTCGAGTAGGCGGCCGACCGCATCCTTCAACACCTCCCTGCCCCTTCGGCGAGTGGATGAGCGACGCGGCGGACGTCGGCGTGGTCGGCGCCGGCCCGGCGGTCGAGGCGATCGAGGCCGCCATCGCGGGGAGCGATCACGAGGTGCAGCAGCTCGGAATTGAGGCGCTCGACAGCGTGGCGTTCGCCGTGGTCGCGGTGCCGGCCGACGACGAACGGCTGACGCGGGCCAACGAGGTCCGGACCGACCCGTGGCTCGCCGTCGAGCGCGGGGGGATCGGGGGTCGGTCGGTCGCGGACCTCCAGGGTGCCGTATCGCTGCTCGCCGGGGCGGGCCCCTGTTACCAGTGCCTGACCACCCGGGTCGCCTCGGCGCTCGAGGCGCCGCCGGAAGGGCGGGTCACGATGTCCGGTCCCGACGCTCGGCTCCTCGGCGCCCACGCCGGCCGCCTCGCGCTCCGGTGGCTGGACGGGGACGCGACGCTCGGGACCGTCATCGAACAGCCGTCAGCGGAGCGGCGGCTGCTCCCGGTCCCGGGCTGTGGCTGTGACGGGGCTCGGGAACGGACGCTCGATCGGTCCCACGACCCGGTCGACCTCGAGGCGACCGTCGAGCGGGCTGAGGGCGCGGTCGATCGCCGGTTGGGACCGGTCGGCTCGATCGGGGAGGCCGAGTCCTTCCCCGCGCCCTACTACCTGGCGTCGGTCGTCGACACGACCGGCTTCAGCGACGTCCAAGCGAGCCGCCAGGCCGCCGGCGTCGCGGCGGAGTGGAACCCGGCGTTCGTGAAGGCGATCGGCGAGGCGCTCGAGCGGTACAGCGCCGGCGTCTATCGCCAGGCGTCGTTCCGGACCGCCCCCGCGAGCGACCTGCCGGCGGCCGTCCCGCCGGATCGGTTCGTCCAGCCCGACGAGGGGTTCGAGGACCCCGACCCCGACGCGCCGATCGAGTGGGTGCCCGGCGAGGCGCTCTCGACCGGCGAGCCGGTCCAGCTCCCGGCCGCCCGGGCCCACTTCCCGCCGCCAGAGGAGCGGTACGGGCCGGCGATCACGACCGGCTTGGGGCTCGGCACGGACGGGTCCGGCGCGCTGCTCGCCGGCCTGACCGAGGTCATCGAGCGCGATGCGACGATGCTGGGCTGGTACTCGACCTTCGAGCCGCTCGGTCTCACCGTCGACGACCCCGGGTTCGATCAGCTCGCCCGACGGGCCCGGGCCGAGTCGCTCGCGGTCTCGCCGCTCCTGCTGACCCAGGACGTGGATGTCCCGGTGGTCAGCGTCGCGGTGCATCGCGAGGGCGAGTGGCCGCAGTTCGCCGTCGGGTCCGCCGCGGCGCTCGATCCGGTGGCGGCGGCGACGGGGGCCTTGGAAGAGGCCCTCCAGAACTGGATGGAGCTCCGGGGCATGGGGCCGGACGGCGCCGCGGAGGAGGAACCGGCGCTCGCCCGCTACGCCGACTTCCCGCCGGTCGCGCGAGGGTTCGTCGAGGTCGAGGACACGGTCCCGGCCGCCAGTGTTGGTCCGGCTGAACCACCCGCTGGCCAGGAGGCCGTGTCCGCCCTCGTCGACGCGCTCGCCGCCGCCGAGCTGGACGCGTATGCCGTCCGGTTGACCACGCGGGACGTCGAGGCGCTGGGCTTCGAGGTCGTCCGCGTGCTCGTGCCGGGGGCCCAGCCGCTGTTCACCGGCGACCGGTTCTTCGGGGAGCGGGCCCGGACCGTGCCGCGGGAGCTCGGCTTCCGGCCGCGCCTGGACCGGCCCCGCCATCCGTATCCCTGACCCATCGGCCGGCGTCACTGCATAGCGTGGGGGCTATCGCCAGCTGTCCAGACGGTTCGACGGACGGTTGCTTGGTGTGGCTCCGGAAGGCGGGGACCTCCAGGGGATCACCTGACCGAGCCGGTCAGATGCCGAACGCCGCCCGGAGCATGTCCCGGGAGCCGGGGCCGAGGCCGACCGCGACGATCGCGATCAACAGGAGGATGGCGTAGCGGGGGCTCTCCTCGAAGATCGGCTCGTCGAAGAGATAGAGCACGAACACGGCGGCCACGAGCTTCACGATCAGGAACGGCCACGCCGTCCCGATCAGCGCGGTGAGGGACTCTGGGAACCGCTCCCCGACGTCGATCAGCGCGCGGTTGACCGGGTGCTTTGGGACGAGGTCCCCGTATGGGAGGCCGAGCTCGGCGCCCCAGTCGATCCCGACCACGTTGGCGACGCCGTCGAGGGCGTGGGCCCACAGGACCGCGAGGCCCATCCGCTCGGTCCCGCGGTTCGCAACCGGCCAGTACCGCTCGAGCCCGTACCAGAGGCCGATCACGATCGCGGTCGCCAGGCCCAGTTCCACGACGAGGACCTGCGGGAAGAACCCGACGTAGCCGGTGGTCAGGGCGAGCCAGAGCAGGTAGCCCAGGTTCAGCGCCAGGGCCGCCACCCCGAACCCGGCGAGGGGCCGTTCGTAGCCGGCAGTCCGACCCGTGTCCGCGAGCCACACCGAGAGCAGCAGCGCGGCCAGGGTGAACGCGAACATCGTGAAGTAGATGACGGGGCTGATGATCAGCGCGTTCCACGGGAAGCTGATGAACGGGTCCACGCCGGCCGGGACCGCGTCGTTGGCGTCCTCGACCACGCGGAGGGCCCCGCCGAGGAACATGTACGGCAGCAGCGCGAAGAAGAACCGCCGGTCGGTGCCCAGGTCCAGCCGGCGGAGCAGGAAGACCACGCCGACGAGCGCGAGGACGAGCGTCACGGCGTAGCCGATCTCGGAGACGATTGTGTACCCGGGATACGCGACGATGCCCGACGCCGCCGAACAGCTCGAGGCGCTCCCGCCGAAGGACACGCCCGTCGCGCTCTTGATGGCGCAGGCGGCGCTGTTCGCATCGGCCACCACGGGGCCCCAGAAGTACTGCCAGAGGAACCGGTCGTAGATCAGGCCCGGGAGGAACACCGCCCCGACGACCAGGCCCGCGAGGAGCGTGCCGACGGTGGCGAGCCAGGCTCGCACCGGGTCCAGGGACGCCGTCTCACTCATGCTCCGCGGTTGGCGTGTCCGGGTTTCAGGATTCCGGTCTCGGAACCGGGCGGGGATCGAGCCCAGAACCCTTTTGCCAGCCCCCGCCCGCGAACCGGCTGCGGGCGAGGGTAGCCAAGCTAGGAAACGGCGGCGGACTCAAGATCCGCTCCCGTAGGGGTCCAAGGGTTCGAATCCCTTCCCTCGCACTGCCCGGACCGCGGTCGGTCCGGACCCCGGCAGTGCGGGAGATCGCCCCCCGCCATCGGGACGATCTTCCCTCGCACCACCCCGTTCTGCGCAGGCCAGCATGGATAGTCGCGACGCCGTCCCAGTGCAGCGTGCGGGCGAACGGACGACTCGAGCGGCGACTTCCAGCATCGTTAAGGTGGGTTCGTGCATGGCGTACTCCACAGCATGTCCGCGGTCCCGAGCCGGATCCAAGTGCTCCACGTCGACGACGAGCCGCTGTTCGCGGAGACCGCGGCCGAGTTCTTAGAGCGGGCGGACGACCGGCTGACCGTCGAGACGGTCACCAGTGCCGAGGCGGGGCTGGATCGGCTCGCCGAGGACCTCGATTGCATCGTCAGCGACTACGACATGCCCGGGCAGGACGGGATCGAGTTCCTCGAGGCCGTCCGCGCGGAGTTCCCCGACCTCCCGTTCATCCTGTTCACCGGGAAGGGCTCCGAGGAGATCGCGAGCGAGGCGGTCTCGGCCGGGGTGACCGACTACCTCCAGAAGACGACCGGGACGGAACAGTACGAGCTCCTCGCCAACCGAATCACCAACACCGTCGCCCAGCGGCAGGCCGAAACCGCGGCTCGACAGCAGCGGGACCGGCTGCAGCTGCTCTTCGAGAACTTCCCCGAGCCGACGGTCGCGTATGCCTATCGCGACGGCGAACCCCACGTCGCCCAGGTGAACCAGGCGTTCACCGAGGTGTTCGGCTTCGACGCCGACGCCGCGGTGGGCGAACCCATCGACGACCTCGTGGTCCCTGCCGACCGGGCGGCCGAAGCCGATCGCATCGACGAGCAGGTGCGGGATGGAAAGACCATCGACGAGGTGCTCGAGCGCCAGGCCCGGGACGGGCGCCGCGACTTCTGGTTTCGCAACCTCCAGCTGCCGGACGACGCGGCCTTCGACGGGTACGCGTTCTACATCGACGTCACCGAGCCTCGCGAGCGGCAGCGCCAGCTCGAGCGGCAGAACGAGCTTTTCCGGAAGGCCCAGGACATCGCGAACGTCGGCGCCTGGGAGTACGACGTCGAATCGGAGACCCTGACCTGGACGGAGGAGGTCTACGAGATCCACGACCTGGCGACCGATTTCGACCCGGAGCCCGCGACGGCGATCGAGTTCTACCATCCCGACGACCGGGACCACATCCGGGCGGCCTTCGAGCGCGCGCTGGAGGCGGGCACGCCCTACGATCTCGAGCTCCGGCTGGTGACGGCCGCGGACGAGGAACGCTGGGTCCGGACCCGTGGTGACCCCACCGTCAAGGACGGGACGACCGTCCTGATCCGCGGCACGATCCAGGACATCACCGAGCAGAAAGCCTCGGCCGAGCGGATCCAGGCCCTCGCGGACTCGTTCCCGGATCTGGCGTTCATCATCGACGAAACGGGCCGGTACGTCGAGAACTTGAGCGGGCGGGTCGGCGATGAGGTCGCCCTGGCTGGCTCCCCACCAGCCGCGGGCGACAGGCTCCATGACGACATGCCGGCCGACCAGGCCGAGACGCTGCTGGAGGTCGTCGAACGCACCCTCGAGACCGGCGAGACCCAGTCCGTCGAGTACCAGCTCGATGGCGAGGCGGGCCCGCGATGGTTCGAGGGCCGGGCCGCCCCGCTCGCGACCCGGGTCGACGGCCAGCGCGCGGTGACCTGGGTGGCCCGGGAGGTGACCGACCGCAAGGAGCGCGAACGGGTGCTCCGGGAGCTCCACGCGATCGCGACCGAGCTGCCGACCTACGAGAGCACGGTGCAGGTCTGCGAGCGGACGGTCGAGGCCGCGGAATCGGTCCTGGAGTTCGACAACTGCCTGGTCTGTCTCGCCGACGGCGACGTGCTCCGGGTGGTGGCGCTGTCGGAGGAGTTCCCGGCCGAGGACTTCGACGAACTCTCGATGGCGGACAGCCTGGCCGGAGAAACCTACCGGACGGGCGAGTCCTACAACGTGGGGGACGCGGTGAACCATCCGGTCGCGAACCCACAGGGGCCCTACGCCAGCGGCATCAGCGTCCCGATCGGGGAGCACGGCGTCTGCCAGATGATCGCGGAGGCCGAGGACGCCTTCGACGACCAGGACCTCGAGCTCGCGGAGCTCCTGGTTTCCCATACCGAGCAGGCCCTCGATCGGCTGACCCGGGAGGCGGATCTCCGGGAACAGAACCAGCGGCTCGACGAGTTCGCGTCGGTCGTGAGCCACGACCTCAGGAACCCGCTGAACGTCGCCGAGATGGCCCTCGAGCTCGCGGCCGAGGACTGCGAGAGCCCGCAGCTGGACAAGGCGGACCGCGCGATCGACCGCAGCCTCGCGCTGATCGAGGACCTGCTGGCCGTGGCTCGGGACACGGAACCCGTCCAGGAGCCCACCAGCGTCTCGCTGTCGGACCTCACGGAGGAGTGCTTGGAGACCATCGACACGGCCGCGGCTACCGTCGAGATCGAGACGAGCCAGGCGGTCCGAGCGGACCCCAGCCGGTTGCAGCAGCTGCTGGCGAACCTCATCCGAAACGCGGTCGACCACGGGGGCGAGACCGTGACCATCACGATCGGCGACCTGGCGGACGGGTTCTACGTGGCCGACGACGGGCCCGGGATTCCCGAAGGAGCCCGGGATCAGGTAGCCCAGTCCGGGTATTCTACCGGCGGCGAGGGGATCGGGTTCGGCCTCTATATCGTGCAGGACATCGCCGAAGCCCACGGCTGGGACGTTCGGTTCACCGAGAGCGATGCGGGCGGGGCGCGGTGTGAAGTCACCGGGGTCGAACTCGCGAACTGACGTCCGACAAGCCACCGCGAGGAAGTCGTGGACAGCCGAGCAGCGCTATCGAACCCGCTTCCGGTCCCGGCTCGTTCTCCGGACGATCGCGCCCACCGGGCGCCGGCCGCCGATCCAACCGATCGGGCCGCTGGGACAACGCTTATCTTCACCATTTCGCTAGCGGTAGACGTGCCCTCCCCGTACGAGGTCCTGCGCGTCGAGCCGAGCGCCAGCGACGGGGAGATCGAGCGGGCCTACCGGGAACGGCTCAAGGAAACGCATCCGGACCAGGGCGGTACGACGGACGAGTTCCGGGCGGTCCGGGCGGCCCACGCGGCGATCACCGACGACGAGTACCCGGATCCGCTGGAGGAGTTCGAACCGGAGCCCGCGCCCGAGGCCCACCGCCCGGTGAGCCACGTCGAGTACCTGGATTACGAGGCCGTCGAGGACCATGGCTGGTCGCTCGCGGACCCGGACCTCTTCGAGAAAGCCGACGCGGCCGGCCTGAACGGCGACGATCGGGGCAGCTTCGAGGTTCGGCCGGGCGATTCGCTGCTCGAGGCGGCCGAGGACGCCGGCTTCACGTGGCCCTATGCCTGCCGCGGCGGGGCCTGTGCGAACTGTGCCGTCGCTCTCCTCGAGGGGGGCCTCGACATGCCGGTGAACCACATCCTCCAGTCGGAACCGCTCGAGGACCGGTTCCAGCTGTCCTGCGTCGGCGTCCCCCGGGACGCCGATCTCAAGGTGGTTTTCAACGTCAAACACCTGCCCGGCCTGGACGAGCTCCGCCTCCCGCCGGACCGCTTCGAGCTCGCCCAGCGTGGCGACTGAGCGGCTGGACCCGGCTACGGCAGCCCGTCCAGATACGTGTAATCCGCCTCGGTAGCCGTCGGCGTCTCGCCGTCGAGGCGCAGCTGCCACTCCGAGAGCGCCGCGGGCCCGTCGAGCAGGTTGGTCACCCGGGTCCGGACGCCGATCACGTCGAGCCCGTAGAAGTCACGCGGCACGCCGTGGAGGTACTGTAGCGCCGTCTCGAACAGCGACGCCATGCCGGCCGCGTCGTCCAGGTCCTGCTGTTTGTGGACGCCGGCGGCCACTTGGACCATGCCGTGGAGGAAGGCGCTCTCCGTCGTGCCCCGCCCGTAGTTGTACCACTCGGCCTCGAAACAGTCGTGGGCGCCGTGGTATTCCCGGTCATTGAAGAGCCGGACCCCGTGGACGAGCGCCCGGCGCAGCGTCGCGTGGTCCCAGCGGCCGGCGGCGGCGTCCCAGCCGGTCGGCGCCGTGTCGCCGGACGGGGCCGCCACGGTCGGGTCCCGGGTGTGCTCGTCCATCGCGACAGCTGCTCGACCTCAGTCGCGCCGAGCGCATAAACGGCCCGCCGAAAGCGGGCGATTGATACGGCGGCCGGTGATAGCACGGCACGCATGCGCGTGGAGCAGTTGGGCGAGGGCGAGCCGTCGGTCGCGGTGGTGGGCGCCGTTCACGGCGACGAGCCCTGCGGGGCCCGCGCGATCGAACGCCTGCTGGCGGACCCGCCACGCGTCGAAGCGCCCGTGAAACTGATCATCGCCAACGAGGAGGCGTTGGACCGCCGGGTTCGGTACATCGACGCCGACCTCAACCGCGCCTTCGGCGAGGAGGACGGCACCGGCGCTTACGAATACGAACTGGCCACTCGAATGGCGGTGGAGCTCGAGGGGTGTGTGGGCCTGTCGCTGCACTCGACCCGCTCCACCGCGGAACCCTTCGCCATCATCAACGCCGCCCACGCACAGGCCAGGGAGCTCTGTCCCTACCTCTCGATATCCGCGCTGGTCGAGCTCACGCACAACGACGGGCGGATCTTCGCGGTCGATGCCGAGCTGATCGAGCTCGAGGCCGGCCGACAAGGCACGGAGCAGGCCGCCGAGAACGCCTACCGGATCGCCCGGGAGTTCCTCACGGCGGCCGGGGTGCTGGCCGGCACGGCCACGGCCCGTGAGGTCCCGCGGTTCGAACTCGGCGACGCGATTCCGAAACCGCCGGGCGACTACTACCGGACGGTCGCCCGGAACTTCGAGGAGGTCCCGGCCGGCGAACCCTTCGCGGAGGTCGACGGCGAGCCGCTGACGGCGGAGGGCGCGTTCTATCCGGTGCTCCTCTCGGACGACGGGTACGCCGACATCTTCGGCTACCGGGCCACCCCCATCGACCCGCTGGTCCCGCCGGAAGCCGAACCGGCCGAATAGGGGCTTTCGCCGTACGGCCCACCGCGCGCTCAGTCCGTGTCCTCGAGCAGCGCAGCCAACTGATCCAGGTACGCCTCCCGGGGCTCGGCGTAGGCCCCGCGGACGTCGACGGCGCCGGCGACGAACTCCCGGGTCACCGCGACAGCCTGTTCCACTGCGGCGTCATGGTCCGTGAAGGCCGCATCGAGCGACCGGAGCCGGACGTCCGGCTCGAGGTAGAGGGCGACGTGCCACTCGCCGGACCGTGCCTGCGGGTCCGGTCGACCGTCCGGCGAGGCACCGGGGCCGACCGTGACCGTCGGGAGGCAGGCCGGCGGGAAGTCCGAGCCGTCGAAGACGTCCGGTCTGAACGCGAGGACCACCCGGCCGCCCGGCTCGGCGTTCCAGACTTCCCATCCGTCCGGCAGCTCCTCGAGCGGATCCATGGCCGGACCACGCCCTCGGCCGTCGAAGGCGTTTCGGCGTGGCCGTCTGTGGCTCGGTCGCATCGGGACCGCGGCCTTATTGCGGCGGCTGTGGGAACTTCGCGACATGGCTCCCTTCGTAGTCGTCGGCGGGGATGCTGCCGGAATGTCGGCGGCCAGCAAGGCCAAGCGCGAGGCCCCGGACCTCGAGGTCGTCGTCTTCGAACGCGGCGAGTGGGTGTCCTACGGCGCCTGTGGCCTGCCCTACTACGTCAAGGGGGAGATCCAATCGCTGGACGCGCTGGTCTCGGTCACGCCGAAGGAGTTCCGCGAGGACCGCGACATCGACCTCCGCACCGGGCACGACGTCGTGGCGATCGATCCGGACGACCGCACGGTCACCGCAGAGTCGGACGGCGAGACCGTGGTCCAGTCCTACGATCACGTGCTGATCGCGACCGGTGCGGCGCCGACCGAACCGCCGATCGAGGGGCTGGACCGCTCCGGGGTCTACACGCTCGGGTCGATGACCGACGGGAAGGAGCTCCGCGAGTACGTCGCCCGGGCCCGGGCCGAGGAGGACCTCCAGCAGCCCGATCGGGGCCCGGCCTGCCAGTTCCTCGAGACGTGTCACGGGCCTGTCGGCATCGTCGGCGGCGGGTACATCGGGGTGGAGATGGCCGAGGCCCTCGCGGCCAACGGGTTCGAGGTGCACCTCTTCCAGCGCGGCGACCGGCTCCTGAAACCCTTCAGCGAGGGGACCAGCGACTTCGTCCTGGAGCACCTGATTGAGCAGTCGGTGGCCGTGCATCTGGGGGCCGAAGTCCAGCGCCTCGACGGCGGGGCCGCGGTCGAGGCCGTCGTGACCGACGACGAGCGCGTCCCGGTCGAGATGGTGCTGGTCGGCACCGGCGTCCGGCCACGGACCGAGCTGGCGACCGACGCGGGTGTTGAGCTCGGTGACACGGGCGCTATCGCGACGGACGCCTACCGGGAAACGAACCTCCCGGACGTCTATGCGGCGGGGGATTGCGCCGAGGCGACCCACGTCGTGACCGGGGAGCCGACCTACGTGCCGCTGGCGCTGACGGCCAACCGCCACGGTCGGGCGGTCGGCCAGACGGTGGCGGGCGAGCCGACGGCGGCCGGCGGGGTCGCCGGGACGGCGGCCGTGAAGGCCTTCGACGTCGAGGCGGCCCGGACCGGGATCCTCGATCCTGATGCGGCCGCGGCCGCCGGCTTCGACCCCGTCAGCCGAACCATCGAAGCGGAGTCGCGGGCCGGCTACTACCCGGCGGGCGGGACCGTGCGGGTGACGCTCACGGCGGACCGTGCCACCGGTCGGGTGCTCGGGGCCAGCCTCGCCTCCGAGTACGGGGAGGGCGCGGTCCACCGGAGCCATGCCGTGGTGGGCGCGGTCACTGAGGGCGTCACCGTCGACGCGCTCGCGAACTACGACCTCGCGTACGCACCCCCGTTCAATACCACCTGGGACCCGGTGCTGACGGCGGCCAAAGTGCTCGGCGGCGAGCTCTGAAAGTCCCGGTCCAGGCCGCTGACGCGGCGCATTGTGGCCGTATCGGCGCGACGCTTAAAGTGTCAGGCCCCGTAGATGGTGCCGATGGCGGCCTTCCATCAGGCCGGGCGGACGCGGATCAACGCGTTCCAGGTCGAGGACGCCTACTGGTTCCGCCATTACTTCGACGACGAGGACGTCTTCGACGCGCTCAAGCAGTACTACAGTTCCTACGACTACCGCTTCGAAGTGCCCGACTCCCGGTTCGGCCGCGTCGAGCGGGTGCTCGACGAGCACGGCTACTCCCTCGCGAAGGTCTCCGATCCGGAGCCCTTCGCCGTGGTCAAACGGAAGTACACCGACCACCCGAAGATCCTGTTCAAGGGCTCGGTTTTGCACCGGGGGCTGGGGCAGTTCAACTGCTTCGTGATGAAGGATCAGGAAGCGGTCGAGGACGCGCTGGAGGCCGGCGCGCGTCGGCTGTCGGAGACGGAGCTTTCCCTCGAGATCTGATTCCGGCCGGCGCGTCGGGTTGATACCGTAGCGGCTATTTCCAAGCGGTGGCTGACTGCCACGTGGAGATGGCTTCAATCGGCGGATTCGTGCTGGGCGTCATCGGGGACCTCTGGCCCGTCTGGTTGCTGTTGTTCGTGGCGTTCCTCCTCGAGCATTTCAACGTGGTTGACGTCCCGGTCATCTGATCCGGCCCCCGATCCGGTCCGCGGCCTGACTCCGGAGGCCGATTTCCAAGCCCTCCCGTACCACCGCGACCCCGCCAGGGAGATCTCAGAGCGGTGAGGAGGCTCTCGGGAAGCCCGCCAGGGGGACCATTCATGACCTGAGGCGGCGTTTCGGGGGACATGGCCACCGCAAGCGAGGGTGACACTCGTCGGGTCCTCTACGTGGATCCGGACGAGGCTGCAGCCGAGCCGGCGATCGCGGCCCTGGAGGACTCTGACGTGACTGTCCTGTGGGCCCGGGACGCCGAGGGATCCTACGATCGCCTCGCAGAGGCCGCCTGCGTTGTCAGTCGGCACCGCCTCCCCGACGAGTCCGGGCTGGCGCTGTTGCGGACCGTCCGTGACCGTCACCCCGACCTCCCGTTCGTGCTCTTCACCGACGACGGGGACGAGAACCTCGCCAGCGAGGCCATCGCCGCGGGCGTCACCGACTACGTCCCCAGCCGATCCGGGCCCGCGCTACATCGCTCGCTCGTCGACTGCGTCGAGCGGGCGCTGGCCGGCCGAGCGGCGACGGACGCCGGGATCGACGAGAACCTGAAGGACCAGGCGATGGACGAGGCCCCGATCGGCATCACGATCGCCGACGCGACGGCGTCGGACACGCCGATGGTCTACATCAACGACTCCTTCCAGGAACTCACCGGGTACGATCGCGAGGACGTGCTCGGCTGGAACTGCCGCTTCCTGCAGGGCCCGCGCTCTGACCGAGAGGCCCTGGATCGGATGCGAGCGGCGATCGACAACGGCGAGGAAGTGTCGGTCGAACTCGTCAACTACGACGCCGACGGCGAGGCCTTCTGGAACCGGGTGGACATCGCGCCGCTGTACGACGACGACGAGCTCACGCATTTCGTGGGCTTTCAGACCGACGTCACCGAGCGGGTCGAGGCCGAGCGCGTCGCCCGTCGGCAGGCCGCTCGGGCCCAGCGCGAACGGGAGACCGTCGAGTCGCTCCTCGACCACCTCAACGGCGTCGTTGCGGACGTGACGGGGACGCTCATCGAGGCGCGGACGCGGCACGCCGCCGAATCGCAGGTCTGCGAGCGGCTCGTCGAGAGCGACCAGTACGCCGTCGCCGGCGTCGCCGACATCGAACCGGGGAGCAACTCGGCCTGGGCGGAGGTCGTCGCCGGCCCGGAGGGCGCTCTGGCCGAGACCGAGTTCTCGCTGGTCGACGACGGCCCGATCGCCCGCGCCGTCGATCGCGACGAGCCGGTGTTCGCGGAGGCTCCTGCAGCGGGCTGGCCGACGCTTGAGGCTCCCTTCGCCGAGCGCCCGCTGGGCGCGATTCCGCTCCAATACGGCGACGCGACTTTCGGCGTCCTGATCGTGGTGGCCGAGGACGAGGCCTTCGACGAGCACGAACGGGGCATCCTGGGCGCGATCGGGAACGTCATGGCGACCGCGCTCAACGCGATCACGACCCAACAGCGACTCCACTCCGACGAAGTGGTCGAATGCGAGTTCTCCCTCGGCGGCCCGGACCCGTTCGTCGTCCCGCTCTCGGGCGAACTGGACTGTCGGTTCGAGCTCGTCGGGACCGTGACTGGCGAGCACGGGCACACCGCCATGTTCTTCGAGACGAGCGACACCTCGTTCGAGGCGATCGAGGCGGCCCTCCCGGAGCACGCGGCAGACGTCACGTGCAGGCTGATCGCGACCGATGAACGGCAGTCCGTGGTGGAGTTCGACCTCGGCGAGTCCGCGCTCGTGCAGACCTTCCGGGACCACGGCGCGAACCTCCAGTCGCTCCGGAGCGAGAGCGGGACTGGGGCCCTCGTGATCGACATCGACCGGGAGGCCGAGCCGCGCCGGGTCGTCGAAGCCGTGGAGCGACAGATCGCCGGCGCGGAGCTCTCGGCCTACCGCGACAGCGAGCGCCCGGCCCCGACCCGCGGTGAGTTCCTCGAAGCGATCAACCAGCAGCTCACCGATCGCCAGGCAACCGCTCTCCGGAAGGCCCACGTCGGCGGGTTCTTCGAGTGGCCGCGGCGCACGACCGGCGAGGACCTGGCCGAGTCGATGGGCATCGACAACTCGACCTTCCACCAGCACCTGCGGGTGGCGCAGTCGAAGGTACTGGGCACGCTCTTCGAGTTCTGAGCGAATGGATCGACCGACGGCGACGGGACCGGGATAATTACCCAAACTATTGGGTAGACGGTTTAGGGGCCAACGGGGTTTATCCCCAAGTGCAATGCCCGAACCTGGCACCGAACAGATCTGGCTGTGGCTCGGCACGCTCGGCATGCTCCTGGGGATGCTGTACTTCATCGCCCGGGGCTGGGGCGAGCAGAACAAACGCCGGCAGGAGTTCTACATCGTGACGATCTTCATCACCGCCATCGCGTTCGTGAACTACCTCGCGATGGCTCTCGGTTTCGGGCTCACCACCGTATCGGTCGGTGGCGAGGAGCTCCCGATCTATTGGGCCCGCTATACGGACTGGTTCTTCACGACGCCGCTCCTGCTGATCGACCTCGGCCTGCTCGCCGGGGCCAACCGGAACGAACTCGGCTCGCTCGTCGGCCTGGACATGCTGATGATCGCGACGGGTGCGATCGCGACGTTGGCCGGCGGCGCCGGCTTCATGACTGGCGGGGCCCGCCGCCTCATCTGGTGGGGCGTCTCGACGGGCTTCCTGCTCGTGCTGCTGTACATGCTGTTCGGCACCCTCGGCAAGAAGGCCGCGGAACTGCCGGACTCGGCGGAATCGAAGTTCCGCACCCTGCGGACGTTGATCGTGGTCGTGTGGCTGGTCTACCCGGTCTGGTGGCTGGTCGGCACGGAAGGGCTCGCCATGGTCGATCTCTACACCGAGACGCTGGGCTTCGCGATCCTCGACCTGACGGCGAAGGTCGGCTTCGGCCTCATCCTGCTGTCGAGCCGTGAAGTGCTCGACGCGGCGGGGTCGGCCTCGGCGAGCCCAGCGGACTGAGTGGTTTTCGACTCACGGCCGGTCCTGCGGCAGACGGTCACCCCGCTCCTCGCCTTCGGGGCGGTGACAGTCACTAGCATCGCGGGGTATGCCGTTCTCGCGGGCGTGGGGCCGGTAGACGCCGTGTTCTGGCTCATCGACCCCACCAGCGTGGAGCTCCACTTCCGGTCACACGCCGGCCCCGAACGGGTGACGAAGCTCTTCACGATCGCGGTCCGGCTGGGGTTGATCTTCTCGGGGCTCTGGATCGGCGAAACCGCACTGACCGCCGTCTTCGGCGGACAAATCAGCGAGGGACTCAAACGCATGCAACAGGAACGCGCGATCGACGACCTGTCGGACCACGTGATCATCTGTGGCTACGGCATCTTCGGCCGAACGCTCACGGACCGGCTTCGTGACACCGGCCGCGAGGTGGTGGCTATCGAGCTCGACCCCGGCGAGTTCGAACAGATCCCGGAGGACCTCCTGGCGATCCAGGGGGACGCCACACAGGAACAGGTCCTGCAGGACGCCGGCATCACCAAGTCGGCAGCGATCGTCGCCGCCATCGATGATTCCAACGCGAACATCCAGATCGCCATCACCGCCAGCCAGCTCGCCCCCGACGTGACGGTCATCGTCCGCGTCGGGGACGAGCAGTACGAAACGGTGGCCCGTCGGGCCGGCGCCGACGAAGTCGTCATCCCGGAGGTGTTGACGGGAGAATCGGTCAGTGACTGGTTACAGGCCTGAGCGAGCGGTCCCACTCCAGTGGAGCTTGAGACAGAGCTTCGGTCGGTTTGCGAGTCGGCTGTGGGGTGTGTCTCAGTACTGCCAGAGTGCTGCGGTTTCACGGCTCCGGCTCCTGGGAATCAAGCGTTCTGCCGGCATCCCTGAGGCCAGAACGAGCGAGAGGCCCCAGTGGCTGTCCGGGAGGCTCGATGCTGTGTGAGCGCTGAGGCAGCCCGAACCCATCCGGCTCGGTGGACGTTCCCCAACCTATTGGGTATATGACTTAGGAGCAAAGAGTTCGAAGCATAAGCGTATTGATTGGCCCAGGCCTCCGGAACGCTGGTTGTGGCTAGACTGATGGGACCGGGGATCGACCGGGCCCAGTCACCTCCAGTTCCCGCTAATGAACCGTTCGGTCGATACCCACCACTGAATCAATGAGCGGACCCACCTACCTCCAGTTCCACCTCGCCTTCGTCGTGATGGCCCTCCTCGCGCTCGCGCCGATGGTAGCGGTGTCCCGAACGCGAGCCAGGGGGCATCCCGTGTGGGAGAACAACGGTTACTGGGCCGGAGTAGCGATCATCGTCCTCGTCGCGTTGGTGTACACGGTCCCGTGGGACAACTACCTCATCGCGAAGGGCGTCTGGAGTTACGGCGAGGGCACGGTCGTCGGGTACCTCTGGCTGGCCCCGTTCGAGGAGTACCTGTTCATCATGGTCCAGCCGGTACTGACGGCGCTCTGGCTCTCCCACCTCACGATCCCGGACTGGGCGGAATCCGCGATCACCATTCGTTCCCGGGTGCTGATGGGCCTCGTCGGCGTCGGCATCGGGTTGCTCGGCCTCGGCCTGCTGGTTCGCGGCCCGTCGACGTTCTACCTCGGGGCCATCCTGGCCTGGGCGAGTCCCGTCCTCGTCCTCCAGTGGAGCGTGGGGGCCCCGCAGCTGTGGCGCGCCCGGCGCACGGTCGCAGTCGGGACACTGGTTCCGACACTGTATCTCTGTGCGGCTGACCGCATCGCCATCTGGCAGGGGATCTGGGAACTGTCGACGACCTATACCACCGGCATCGCGCCCGGCGGGCTCCCGATCGAGGAGGCGACGTTCTTCCTCGTCACGAACCTGTTCGTGGTCCAGGGACTCGTGCTCTTCCGCTGGGTCACCGACCGCTGGGACATCGCCCGATGGACCTAGCCCTCGCCAGGTCCGAGAGTCCCCTCAGCCGGGCTTACGGCCGGCTGGCGTTGGGCCCGGTGTGGCTGGTCACTGTGGCACTCATTCTGCTCTCCGGGTTCTCCAACGCCGCTGGCGTCACGCCCGGTCCAATCGTTCGCTACGGCCCGCTCGCACTCAGCGTCCTCCTGCTCGGGCTGCCTCACGGCGCGGTCGATCACTTGGTGCCCGCCCGCCTGGCGGACACCTCACTCGCCGTCTCGCTGTCCGTCGTGGGACTCTGTTACCTCCTGTTCGGCGGGCTCTATGCGGTCTTCTGGCTGCTCGCGCCGGTCCCGGCGGCGCTGCTGTTCGTCGCGCTCACCTGGTTCCATTGGGGACAGGGCGAGGTCCACGCGCTGCTCGCGTTCGTCGGCGCGGACCACCTCCGATCCCGCTCCGTTCGATTGGCGACGTTGGTCGCCCGGGGCGGCATCCCGATGCTCGTACCGCTGCTCGCGTTCCCCGGCCGGTATCGCGCGGTCGTGGACGCCTGGGTCGGGCTCTTCGGGGCTGAACTCGGGTCCGGCTGGCTGTTCGCGACCGACACCCGACTCCTCCTCGGGGGCGGGTTCCTGGCGATCACGCTGCTCACCTTGAGCGCGGGCTACCGGCTCGCCGGCGGGTCCAATGGCTGGCGCGTCGACGCCTTCGAGACGGCGTTGCTGTGGGTGTTTTTCCTCACGGTGCCGCCGCTGATCGCTGTCGGGGTGTACTTCTGCCTCTGGCACTCGCTCCGTCACGTCCTCCGGTTGGCCGGGCTGGAGGGCCCGCTCGCTTCGTCAAGGAAGCTCTTCACGTCGTTCGGGCGGGACGCCGCACCGCTGACCGCGGTTTCGATCGCCCTCCTGGCGGGATTCGGGATGCTCGCTCCAGTAACGCCGACGACCCTGCCGGGCTTCGTGGCTCTGTACCTGGTCTTCGTTGCCGTCGTAACGCTCCCGCATGTGGCCGTCGTCAGTTGGATGGACGTTCGCGAAGGCGTGTGGGCCGGATAGCTCGGCCTCCGCTGCCTCTCGATCGATTTCAAGGGACGATTCGATGCCCTATCGATTCCCCACAACCGAGCCTGTCGTCAGTCTTCTCGAGCCTCCCAGCCCCCGGCATCGACGAGTTCGAACAGGCTGCCCCAGTTCTCGTCGCCTTCGCTCTCCGGGAGGGACTCCCGGAGCTGCCGGAAGTCCGATTCCGGCACGAGGGTCTCCAGGAGGTCGATAATGACTCGGGCGTGATAGGCCGCGGTCGATGGATCGGTGCGTTCGATCTCGCTCACGCGCTCGACGAACTCCTGCCACCCGAAGCGCTGGCCGTGTTCGGCCACCGCCCCGGTCAGGTACCACTTGATTTCGATCGGGAGCGACGCGGCCAGGTCCTCGGCCTGCCCGGCCGGGAGTCGTTGGCCGAGGGTCATGAGCGTCGCCCGGATCGCTCGTACCGTTTCGCCGGTTTCTGGCAGTTCGAGGCGATGCTCGATCGTGCCGGTAAACTCATCGAAGTTCATCGGTGTTGAGGTTCTGGATCCCGCGGTGTTCGATCGGGAGGACGGCTGCCCCGGTTGGGAACCCGCTTGGTCCCCTTTTTCAGGTCGGGTTACGCTTCGATCGGTTCGTAGGCCGGCCGTTGATTGCGGAGGACCGCCGCCAGCTGCTGGTGTTCGTCCGCGAGCAGTTCGGTGAGATCGTCGGCCGTAATGATCCCCACGAGCTCGTCAGCGTCCGTGATGATCGGGAGCCGCCGGACCGCGTTGTCGCTCATCACTTCCGCGGCCTCATAGAAGCCCGAATCCGGGCTCACGGAGCACAGGTCCTCTGACATCACGTCCTTGGCCCGCAGCTCGTCCGTTTCCCGCTCCTCGGCCAGTACCCGCGTTGTCAGGTCCCGATCCGTGACGATCCCGGTCGGACTCCCGCCGTTGGTGATGACGACGCTGCCCACGTCCTCCTCACGCATCAACCGTGCCAGTCTGTTGATGGAGGCCTCCTCCTTCGCGGTCACGACGTCGTTCCGAGCGAGTTCTTGGATTGGCATTGCGGTAACCTCAATTATAATTTCTCATAGAACGTGCTTATACTGGGAGGGTCCTTCCAGGGCCACTGTAACACCCGACAGACTGATGCGATC
>CAZKPC010000029.1:20998-22347 GCA_964554565.1 uncultured Halobacteriales archaeon | reverse complement strand
GGTAACTCAGCGGACTGTTCGAAGCTCTGAATACCAGAACCTGACCTTGATTCGAAACCCGAATTCTTATTACCAACATATTTAGCTGCTCTACCCTTTGACTAGACATGTCGACTGTAGTACGGGTATCGAGCACGCTTGCTGATTTCGGCACTCGATCGATCGTCACTCACGTGATCATGGCGCTCGGTTTCGGGGGTGCGATCGTCTCGGGGTTGTTCATCGAGGGACAGGCCGGATTATTCTCCATGGTCGCGTTTATCAACTTCACTGCGGGGATGTGGATTTGCCAATCAATACACTCACTCGGCAATGCCGGTACTGACAGCGACTACGAGGGCGTCCTAATGGAGGTTCTGCGACGTGGCCAATGAGGCCGAAACCGGAATCGACTACGGCCGGTTCGGTCGGACGTTAGCGCTCATCGGGTTCGTAACTGCGGTGTTCCTCATGCTGACGGCCAACCGGCTCGACTCCCCGGTCGCGGAAATCGGTTTCTTCGCGATCGGAGTTGTAGCCCTGATGACGGCTATGATGGGGTTTCTGATCGCCGGCTCGAGTCTCTACGACGAGTAGCACTTGCTCGTCGTTAGGGAATTTAACCCTGAGCTCCGGCGATCAGTTCGGCTCTGAGTTCCGGAGGCCTTCCGAAGTCTAGACTGTCAAGGGGGTACGGATTCAGCACCCCCTATGGACGTCGGGGCACAGTCGATCGAGGGGTTCCTGGACGAGATGGCGTCGGAGAGCGTGGGCCCGGCCGGCGGTTCGGCGGTGGCGACCACGGGGGCGATGGCGGCTGCACTCTGTGAAATGGCCTGCGTTCACACCCTCGAGAAGGATCCCGAGGTGGGCCCGATCGACCTCGGGGACCTCCGGGATCAGCTCAGGACCGAGCGGGGTCAACTCCTGGAGTTGGCCGGGCAGGACGCCCAAGTCATCGAAAGGGTGTTCTCGGATACGCGTCCCGATCCGACGCCGTCGGAAACCGAGCGAATGCTGGGGATTCCGGTGTCGATCGCGGAGGCAGGGTTGGCCGTCATCGAGCTCGGCAGCACCGTCGTGGCTGGCGTCGATGGAGCTGTCGTTGCGGACGCGAAAACCGGGGTGCATTTGGCTGATGCCTCCTTTGAGGGCGCGCTCCGGATCGTGACCAGCAACCTCAGTGGGGCGTCCGATACCTCGTTTGTCGAGCAGATCGAGGAACGAGTCACCGACCTCGTCGATGATCGGGACAGGATCGCTGCGGAGACCCCCGACAGCGTGTTATCGGATCCGCCTGGGAGGTGACGGGACCGAGCGAGGACGGATCGGAGGCAAAGGCGACCCCATCGCGACCACCCCGACGGCTC
>CAZKPC010000029.1:6525-20898 GCA_964554565.1 uncultured Halobacteriales archaeon | reverse complement strand
GAGCGAGGACGGATCGGAGGCAAAGGCGACCCCATCGCGACCACCCCGACGGCTCCGATCGAACCCCTATGGCTCAATCAGCGGAGCGTCCCGACGTACCGGTTCCCCTGCTGACCGGGGGGCTTCACACCTCGACCTGGGAGCGGAACTCCGCTAAGCCCACCGTGTCGAGGTCCACCCGCAGCAGTTCCCCGCCGATCTCGTCGTCTTCCTCGGTCCCGTAAGACGCGGTCGTAACGTAGGCCTCGGTGAAGTCCGGGCCGGCGAAGGTGAGGCTGGTGGTGTTGTGGGTCGGCAGCTCGATGGTCTGGCGGACGGTGCCGTCGGGCGCGTGTTCCACGATCGCGCCGTAGTCCCACAGGGCGGACCAGACCGCCCCCGTGCTATCGACCGTGAGGCCGTCGTACATGCCCGGGGCCTCCCGCTGGCTGAACACCGACCGATCCGAGAGCGCGCCCGTTCCGGCGTCGTACTCGAACTCGTGGATCGTGTTCGTGTTCGATTCAACGAAATACAGGCCGGTCCGGTCGGGGGTGAACCCGAGCCCGTTGGCGAGTTCGACGGACAGCAGTTCGGTGATCGACCCGTCGGTATCGAGCCGGTACAGCCGCCCGAGGCTCCAGTCGTCATCGCTCATCGTGCCCGCGAAGACGCGGCCGCAGGGGTCGGCGATGACATCGTTGAAACGCATTCCCGCCTCCTGCTCGAGGCCGTCGTTCACGGTCGTCAGCTCGCCCTCGTCCCAGTGGCCGATCCGGCCCTCGTCCATGAACAGGAGGAGCGATCCGTCACACTGGATCGTGAACGCGGCGACCAGGTCATCCTCGTGGATGCGTTCGGTGTCCCCGGAGTCCGGGTCGTATCGATACATCGCTTCCCCGAGGTTGTCGACCCAGTAGACCCGGCCGTCGTCCGGGTGCCACAGCGGCCCTTCGCCGATCGTGCAGCCGACGTCCGTCACGACTTCCGGCATAAGTGGCACAAGACGGCGGTGGCATTAATAGCCACCGCGCAGGCCGACCCGGATCAGCAGCGCTCCTGGGGACCAAGGACGACTCTCTGGACGTGATAGATCCTGCTGAACCGTTCAAAAACCGGTGACCGGCCCGTCAGTTCCGGCGCTCGGAGAACCGCTCGACGGCGACCCGGATGGCCGCGAGGGAGCTGCCGACTCGGCCGTCGGCAACCCGCATCAAGTCCCCGGGCGAGTAGTCCGCCGAATAGTCGAAGAGCGAATGTACCACGCCGGCCGGGAGGTCCAGCTCGACGAAGTCCTCGAGCACGTAGCCGCCGGCGACGTCAGCGCCGTCCCAGAGCGCCTCCGCGGCCCAGGCGCCGTCCTCGAACGTGGCGCCGATTCGGCCGGCGCCCACGTAGGATCCGTCGTCGTAGCAGAGCACGAGGTCACCCGCCGCCATGCGTCCGAACGTCTTCTCGCTCCGCTCGCCGGTCGCGACCGCCCCGATGCGGGCCTGCCCATAACCCGTAAGGGCGTCGGGCCGGTCGTCGTGTGCACTCAGATCGACAGGCGAGGCGAGGGTGTCCTCGAACTGATCGGCCTCCACGCCAGCCAGGAACACGTTCGAGCCGACGTAGCCACGATTGCCGGCCGCGCTGCCCTCGGCTGTCATCGCCCGCTCGCCTCACAGTGGCCTGCCATTACGCCGGTTCGAGGTCGGCCAAACACTTGAACGTTGCAATCCCAGGTCGGTCCTTAGGCGAGCCCATGAAGGCAAGGCTTTACTGGGCAAGCAGTTCAGGGTGCGACCTGACGAGTTCCGTGGCTGATCGCCGGCCGCGGGGATCCAGCGACCGACCAGGGCGAGACGGCTGTGACCCATGCGCTACTCCGGAACCTGGCTCACCCCACAGGACGAGGCCATCCTCGAACACCTCCGTCATCAGGGCCCGGCCACCCCGGAGGACCTCCACGACCGTCGGGTCATCGCGTACTCGCGGTCCTTCATCGAGGAGCGGTGCTCGCAGCTCGCCGGTCGGGACCGGCTCGTCTCGTTCTCGGATGGCGTCTACCGGCTGACGGACCGGGGCCGCGCGTATCTGGACGGCGACCTCGACCCAGACGAACTGGCGACGGAATGAGCCCCGGCCAGTGACTCAACAGCCCGGCTCGGTCCCGGACGGCGTGGGGGCGGTCCGGCGAAGCACAACCCTTTTTTCGGCCTCCGCCGTCCCACCGGTGCAGGCCGCCTTAGCTCAGACTGGGAGAGCACTCGACTGAAGATCGAGCTGTCCCCGGTTCGAATCCGGGAGGCGGCATCCTGGCGTCGCCCGATTGGTGGTATGGTGGTTTCGAGGCGACCCACAGTTGGGGCTGCAGTGAGGTAATGGACCTCAGGATTACCTGAACCGCTGTCAGTCCGACTGCCATGCGTGTTCAATATTTACTGGCTGTACTAGACTCCGGGGATCCCGAACGCCCCGATTCCGAGGTCGAATACCGTGTTCAACAGCAGGAGGATGACGAGTGCGGAGAGCCAGGCCCCGAATCCGATCATCGCCGCCTTGACCCAGCCGCCGGGGTACCGCCAATTGATGACCGCCACCCACACGATCAGCGCGATCAGGGAGCCGATGAGCGGAATCCATGAGGTGAGGGCCCAGCCGATGGCACCGAGTAACGCAGTGACGATCGCGTGACTGTAGTCATCCACTCCAGCGATGACTCTGGCACTGATGTAGATGGCGAGCCCGCCGATCAGTAGCGCAACGACGAACGCGATGAGCGATCCGGCGAGCTGGCTGACTACCATGCTTGTCTCGTGGGGCCGATACCTAGCGGCGCCGTGGGCGAGATCTCCGGCACGCTACTCACACCGCCGTCCGTGGGCTCGTCGAGGGGCATGGTTCGATGGAGAATTCAGTACCCGTCTGTATAGCCTCGGACCTTGGCTGACCAAGGTCTTAAACTGTCCCGCCGGGCTCTCGCCCGATCACCCCTGATTGTCGTGGATACAATGGACTTCCCTGCAGGATCAAGGGCCCAAATCTGCCTGGAGATTCACGATGCGGGTTGCTACGGGGCCGTCCCCAGACCGGTTTCCCAGTCCTTTTGCGCCGGCCGTCCCCCCTGGGGGTCATGCCGGAACCGATCCCGCTCGAGGCATACTACGACCTGCGGCTGCTGACTGACCTCGCCGTTTCCCCAAACGGCGAGCAGGTAGCCTTCGTGGCGGACGAGTTCGATGCGGCAGACGACGAGCGTCGGAGCGGCCTCTATGTCGTGCCGGCCGACGGCAGCGCGCCGCCCCACCGCCTGACGCACGCCTCCGCGGCGACCGCGCCCAGCTGGTCACCGACTGGGGATCGAATCGCGTTCCTCGCCACTCGCGAGACCGACCTCGCCCAGCACCGGGGGCGACGGGAAGACGACGAGGACGACGGTGACGACGAGCCGAAGACGCAAGTCTGGGCCCTCGACCTCGAGCGTGGCGGCGATGCCCGCCAGCTGACGGACTTCGATGAAGGGGTTCGAGAGTTCGACTGGGGGCCGGACGGTGAGCGGCTCGTGGTCTCCGCCCGGGACCCGACCGACGAGCAGCAGGAGTACCTCGAACGGCGCCGCGAGGAGGACGGCCCGATCGAAGTCACGCGGCTGCAGCACAAACGGGACGGGCCGGGCTGGCTCGACGACGTCACGACCTACCTGTTCGTCGGCGACGTGCCGGCGCCGGAAACGACCCTCGACGCCGAGAACAGCCGCCGGCTCGACGAGGCCTACGGGGCCGGGGGCCTGACCCCGCTCGGCGGTATCCAACCGCGCTGGGGGGCGGCGGACCGCATCGCCTTCGTCTCCTGTCTGGACGAGAACCCCGATGACCAGCCCTACACCGACTTGTTCACCATCGATCCGGACGGGAGCGATCGGCGGCAAGTCACGGACGGTCGCTTCGGCGTCGGGAGCCCCCGGTGGAGTCCCGACGGCGATCGGCTGGCGTTCGTGGGCCGCTACGCGACGAACTGGTACCGACCGGCCGAGGTCTTCGTCGCCGACGACCCGGCCCCGCCCGAGGCGGGGGCCTATCGCTCCGTGTCCGCCTCGCTGGACCGGACGCTGGCCTGGGAAGGGGCGCCCGAATGGGTCTCCGGGGACCGTCTCGTCTCCGTGTTCGCCGACGAGGGCTGGGCCCGCCTGGTCGAACTCGACGCCGACGCCGACGATCCAGCCCGCGTCTGGGACGGCCAAGGGCGCGACCGAACGGCCCAGCTCTTCGACATGGGCGGCGGGACGATCGCGGTCGGCCTGACGACGCCCGAGCAGCCGTCCGACGTGTTCACCCTGGACGCGGGCGAGATTGATGAGGCTGTGGACGGCGACCGCGCGGTCCGGGTCACCGAACTGAACGGGTCGTTCACGGCCGACCACCCGGCTCCCACGCACCGTCGGGTGACCTACGAGAACGGCGACGGCGACACGGTGGAAGCCATCGTGTACCTGCCCGCCGACTTCGACCCGGAGGCCGACGAGCCCCGCCCCACCATCGCCGCCATCCACGGGGGCCCGATGTCCTACGACGCCCCGGAGTTCACCTTCCCGACCGCCGCCTGGTGTAGCCGGGGCTACGCGGTCATCAAGCCCAACTACCGCGGCTCGACTTCCTACGGGCGTGCATGGGCGGAGCGGCTGAAGGGCACGCGGGGTGATCTCGAGGCCGACGACGTCGTCAGCGGGGTCCGGCAGCTGGTAGACGAAGGCTGGGCCGATCCCGACCGACTGTTCTGTACGGGCTTCTCCTACGGCGGGATCACGACGGGCCACATCGTGACCCGGTATCACGACTTCGCCGCCGCGGCGCCCGAACACGGGATCTACGACTTCTATTCGAACTTCGGCACCGACGACAACCACACCTGGCACGAGTGGGAGTTCGGCCTCCCGTGGGAGAACCCGGACACCTACCGGGACATCTCGAGCCTGACCGACGTCGATGCGGTCGAGACACCGCTGCTCGTCACGGCCGGCGAGGAGGACTGGCGCTGTCCGCCGACACAGGCCGAGCAGCTCTACGTGAGCGTGCGCAAACAGGGGATCGACGCCAAGCTGGTGATCTACCCCGGGGAACACCACGACGTCGGGGCACCCAAGCGGGCGACCCATCGGTTGGCGGAACTCACCGGTTGGTTCGAGCAGCACGACCCCGGCGTTGAGAACAACGCGTCCGCGACGGAGTAACTGCGGCTGGGACTCGACCCGGCGGTTCGGAGCGCGCCGGCTTCAGCACGGCGTGGACGCCCATCGGGCCCTGGCAAACGCTTTTGCGCGCGGACCGGCCACGGGCCCGCATGGCCGAGTTCGAGAACCCGTATGCCGAGCACGACCCCTTCGTGCGGGCGCATTTCGACTGCCCGGAGTGTGGCGGCAAGCTCTGGGAATACGCCATCCAGCGGGTGATGGTCTGTGAGGACTGCCGCGAGGTGTTCGACTCCCAGGCCGTCTTCGACGCGCAGGCCCGCCCGGCGGACGCGGGCAGCGCCAGCGGCTGAACCGGTAGAGCCGCCCCCGGACTCGACTGCCATCTCAGGGGGCGACCGGCGGCATTTATTTCTCGTTTCCGACCCTGGCCCGGGTATGGGCGCCCAAGAGGCCGAAGACCCCGAGGAACTCCTGACCCTGAGCGACGAGACCCGCCGGGTCCTCGAGGAGCACCACCTGCGACCGCTCTGGGAGGTCGAACAGGACTTCGGCGAAACCGTGTACGACGACGTCGAGCCCGGGATCTGGAAGTGGCCCGACATCAAGGCCGCGATCGATCACATCGAGGCGGACGTCCCGATCGCCGACCTCCCGCCGGGCTTCCAGCGGCGTGTCGCGGTCCCGATCAACGCCGCGCTCGGCACCGCCATCTCGAACACCATCTACATCGGCGTGCAGACGGTGTCGCCCGGCGAAACCGCCCCCTCCCATCGGCACGGCGCGAACGCCCTCCGGTTCACGATCGACGGCCACGAGGACATGAAGACGGTCGTCGCCGGCGAGGAGTTCCCGATGCTGAACAACGACCTGGTGACCACGCCCCAATGGGAATGGCACGACCACGTCAACGACGGCGACGAAACCGCGGCCTGGCTCGACGTGCTCGATCTGCCGCTGATCCTGGATTCGCTGAACTCCACGAACGTCTTCGAGAACCACGAACTGGAGCGCCAGCCGGTCACCAAGACCGAGGGCTACTGGGACTCCCAGTACGGCCGGGCCCGGCCCGCGAACGAGCCACGTGACAGCTCCATCCCGGGGCCGTTCGAGGGGATCCGCGAGGCGACGCCGCCCTACCGGTTCAAGTGGGCGAACACGCTCGAAACGCTCCGGCAACGGGCCGCGAACGACGAGCCCGATCCCCACGACGGCTACAGCGTGGCCTACGTCAACCCCGCCACGGGCGAGCCACCGCTGTTCCCGACCATGAGCTTCCGGGCCCAGCTGCTGAACGAGGGGCCGACCGAGCCCCATTTCCACAACTCGACGGAGGTCTACTTCGTCATCCAGGGTGAGGGCGCGACCCATGTCGACGACGACGTGCTGGAATGGGAGCAGTGGGACATTTTCGTGGTCCCGCCGGACTTAGAGCACCACCACGCGCCGGACGGCGAAGCAATCCTGCTCGGGATCACCGACCGACCGGTCTTCGAGGCCTTCAATTTCTACGCAGAAGCAGCTGCTTGAGGATAAGCCAAAAGCGGTATTCCGACGCAAAATTCGTAATCACCATACGCCGGGGAGGTAGTCCATTTTTCTTAGCAGGCTGATAACGATCTGAAAGACCGTTCTCGGTGGGATGATAATAATGGCACTTTCAGGCCGCCCACCGCATTTGTTGAAGCCCTCCCGTCGGGTCAATTGAAGCCTCGTCGACGACTGACACCGAGGTTCGTCCCCACCGGACTCGATTACTGAGCGATAATGCTAGAAACAGTCTGGTGAATACGGGGCCCCTTTGAGCACAGTTGCTATTTCACCACGGGCCGACGGCGACGGTCCGCTCCACTCAACTCATTTCGCGGTCGTCGTTGCTTCCTGTTGAAAGCGACACGGACCAGGGTGCCCGTCCGGGAGCCGGCAATTTCGGCCATCGTAGGTGACTGGACATTTCTTAGTAATCACATTCTAATGAACATTCCTTATGCTGGCGGGAATCGTTTTGCCATGGTATAACATGGCATTTTTGAAACCCCTTGTCAGCCCTCGAAGTTTTGCACCGAATCGCGTCTATTAGATGTGAGATGAACAGCCCGCCTCAGATTAGATCGAGTCCATAGTTCCAATTGCAGAAGAACGAAAATACGAAGGCTATGTTAAACAGTATTATTAACAATTTAATATATTTTGGATATTCACTTCTACCGGAAGCCGCGGCCTGACCGCCACTCGCCTCTCAACTCCGAGGGACCGTGGCCGCGACGAAGTGTCGCCGCATCCGTAAGGCCCAGGCCCCCGCCGCGTGAGGCGCTCCTGGATGGCGTCGCTGCGAGCGTGGATCGATGCCGGCCTCCGAGGGTTCCCGGCGCTGCTCGCCCGGTTCGGGATCGTCGACCGCCGCATGGGCGAGGAGGCGTTCCGGCTGGCCACGCCGGTGATGGTGACCGGCGGGCTGCGGATCCTCCTGCGGCTGGCCGACTTCGTGATGGTCGGCATCGCGCTCGGCGGCGCCGGGCTGGCGGCCCTCGAGCTCGGGATCCAGTACTTCTTCGTCGGCTTCGCGCTCTCGCTGGCCGTCTCGAGCGGGACCATCAGCGTCGTCGCCCGCTACGAGGGGGCCGGCCAGCCCGAGGACGCGGACTTCGCGCTCAAACAGTCCCTCTGGTTGTCGCTGCTGATCTCCCTGCCCCTGACAGCCATCGGCTGGTTCTACGCGGAGCCGCTCGTCGGCGTCCTGACCGACGATCCCCAAACCATCCGTCTCGGGGCCGCCTACCTCGAGATCCTCGCGCTGTCGTTGGCGTTCCGGTTCTGGAGTCTCGTCGCCGCCCGGGCGCTGGCGGGCATGGGAGACACCCGGAGTCCGATGTACGTCCGCCTCGCCACCCTCCCGACGAACATCGTCCTCAACGCCCTGTTGATCTTCGGCCTGTTCGGGTTCCCGGCGCTGGGGATCGCCGGGGCGGCCATCGGCACCGCCGTCACGAACGTGTTGACGGGCGTGGTCTTCCTGGGCCTCGCGCTCTCCGGTCGGTTCGCCGTGACCTTACACCCCGGCGGCCGGCAGTGGGACACCGGGGTGGCCGAAGAGATCCTCCGCGTGGGCGTACCCCTGGCCGGGATGCGCCTGCTCCAGACGTTCGGCCGCTTCCCGTTCCTGTTCGTCCTGGGGACCCTCGGCACGCCGGTCCTCGCGGCCTACGCCGTCGGGCGGCGCCTGATCCTGTTCGCCCTGATGCCCGCCTGGGGGTACTCGACGGCCTCCAGCACCCTCGTCGGACAGGCCATCGGCGCCGAGCAGGACGCGGAAGCCACCCGCTATGGCTGGGAGACGCTGCGGATCGGGCTGGCCACCCAGCTGCTAATCGCCGCGGCGCTGCTGGTCTTCTCCCGGCCGTTCGTCCTGCTGTTCAATCCGGACGACATCGGCCTCGCCGTTGCTTTCGTGCGGGTGTTCGGCCTCGGCGTAGCCGGGTTCGGGATCGACCGGACCATGCGGGGTGCCCTCCGCGGCGCCGGCGATACGCGGTGGCCGCTGTACGGCATGTTCATCGGGACCTTCCTGCTGCGCCTGCCGATCGCCTTCCTGGCCCTGCCGGTCAGCTTCGTGGTCTCGGTGGCCGGGGTCTCGATCGCCCCCGGCCTGGGCCTCGGGTTACCCGCCGTCTTCGCGGCGATCCTGGTCGATTTCTACGCGAAAGCCGCGGTGAACACGGTCCGCTTCGCGAGCGGCCGGTGGCAGGCGATCGCCCGGCAGTCCGGGATCGGCGCCGGCTGAGCGCGCTACATCCGCGGTTGGTCGTCGTGATCCGACTCGCCGGGGGCCTCGATCCGCGGCGGGAGCCGGTACAGTCACGTTTTTGACCCGCCGGCTGCGGAACCCGCAACATGCACGCAGACGCGGCCGGTGCCGGCGAGGGGTTGCTCGGCGGTCCGGCCCGGGAGCGACCGGGGGCCTGACCCGTGGCACGCGCGCCACCGTCGGACGATACCGAGCCCGACATCATCGAGTTCGGGATCCCGGTCCTCGATGACCGGCTCGAGGAGGCCGAGCTGTCCTTCCCGGCCGACCGCCAGGAGGTCCAGGTCGCGGTCGGCGGGATGGAGGTGCCCTTCGACGCCAGCGGGCACACGCTCCGGCTGGAGAACGCCCTGGACGAGCTCGACGCCGAGCAGTTCGAGACGCGGAACGAACTCCTCGATGCACTGCATCCCGTCTTCGAGGGCTATCGCCAGCGCTCGGCGACCGGGTTCTTCGCCACGCTCCGGTCCTACCTGCCGTTCTGAGCCGGGACGCTCGAGCACCGCCCCGGTCGGGTTCCTCGGAGCGGCGTTTTTCACGCTCGGCCGTGTTGGCCGACCATGGCCGCGGGAACCGGCGCCGGCGAGTACCACGAGCGGACCAAGCACTCCCCCCGGAGCGTCCGGGCGGACAGCCACCGGCTGGACTTCGAGAACAAGCCCCGGCCGTTCAAGCTGTACAAGGATCGGCCGACCGAACCGCTCGCCGACGCGATCCGGCCGCCGATGCAGCCGGCGTTGAGCGCGATCGCCGAACCCGGACCGGCCCCGGAGCAGGGCGGCCCCGTTGATCTCGGGGCCGTCACGAACCTGCTGTACCTCGCAGCCGGCATCACGAAACGGATCCAGCGCGGGGACCGGGACCTCTTGTTCCGGGCCGCGGCCTGTACGGGCGCCCTGTACCACATCGACCTCTACCTGGTGACCGGCGATCTGGATGCACTCCCCGCCGGCGTCTATCACTTCGATCCACGGCGCTGCTCGCTCGACGTCCTCCGAACCGGCGACTACCGGGCGGCACTCGCCGCGGCCAGCGGCAGCGATCCGCGGATCGAGCACGCGCCGGTCAGCGTGGTCGCGACGTCGACCTGGTGGCGGAACGCCTGGAAGTACCGGGCGCGCACCTACCGGCACGCGTTCTGGGACTCGGGGACCGTCCTCGCCAACTTGCTCGCGACGGCTGCCACGCTCGACCTCCCGGCCACGGTCCGGCTCGGGTTCCAGGACGAGGCCGTCGCGGCCCTGTTAGGGCTGGATATCAGCCAGGAGGCCCCGCTGGAGATCGTCCCGATCGGGAGCGGCGATCGGGCGCCGCCGGCGCCGGACGTGTCCAAACTGGAGCCCGAGACCGTGCCGCTGTCAGACGAGGTGGTGGAGTACCCGCTCATCGAGGGGGCCTATCGCGGGTCCATGCTGGCCGATGCGGGCGCGGTCCGGTCCTGGCGTGACCGGGCGCTGGACGGCGCGATCCGATCACGCGGACCGGGTGACAGCGAACACGTTCCCGTTACCCCGGTCGGTCCCGAGCAGGCGTCGAAAGTCCCGTTGTACCGGACGATCCGCCGGCGGGGATCCTGCCGGGAATACACCCGGGACGACCTGAACGCCCGGAAGGTCGCGACGGTCCTCGACCGGGCGACCCGGGGGGTCACGACGGACGTCACCGGCGCCGCGTCCGGCGGGCTCCGGTTCAACGACATCTACTGCCTGATCAACGGCCTCGAGGGCGTCCCCGCCGGCGTCTACCAATACCATCCCGGGCAGAACACGCTGGAACAGCTGCGCGACGGCGAGTGTCGGCAGGAAGCGGGTCACCTCGCGCTGGATCAGCCCCTCGGCGCCAACGCCGCCGTCAACTGCTACTTCATGACCGACCTCGACGCGGTGGTCGATCGGCTGGGCGACCGTGGCTATCGGGCCGCGCAGCTCGAAGCGGCCATCACGGCTGGCCGGCTCTACCTGGGGGCGTACGCCCACCGCGACCTCGGCGCCACGGGGTTGACCTTCTACGACGACACCGTGACCGAGTTCCTGTCCCCGTGGGCGGCCGACCGGACGCCGACCTTCCTGTGGACGCTCGGCCGGCCGGCGTGAAACGGGCGTTTTTGATCGTCCGGCCGTAGGGGCGGCCTATGCTGACCGCGGAGGAACGGGCCGTGCTGGAAACCGCCCGCGTCGCGCGGCTCGCTACAGCGGACGCGGCGGGACGGCCCCACGTCGTACCGATCTGTTTCGCGCTCACCGAACCCGAGGACCGGCCGGTGCTGGTGACGCCGATCGACGAGAAACCCAAGGCGGGCGATCCAAGCGACCTCCGCCGCGTCCGGGACATCCGGGCGAACGCGTCCGTGGCGCTCGTCATCGATCGGTACCTCGAGGACTGGGACCGGCTCGGCTGGCTGCAGCTGCGGGGCACCGCTTCCGTGGTAGACCCGGCTGCGGAGCGCCACGCACCGGCGGTCCGGGCCCTGCGAGAGCGCTATACGCAGTACGCTGACCACGCTCTGGAAGACCGGCCGATGATCGAGATCCGGATCGGGTCCGTGAGCTCCTGGGGCGAGCTCCAGGCCGTCCATGGTCGGTGAGACGGCGCCGGAGAACGCGCGGAGCCGTCCCCGATCGTTGGTCCCGAAAAACCGAGGAAACAGTAGTTTGAACCGGTTGAGCAGACGGATTCCGTCGAAATGTCTATCTCGGAAGGGTTATCAGTCGGGCCATCCTCCCTGCAACCGCAATGGCAACCGGTAAGGTCGACTTCTTCAACGACAGCGGCGGATATGGATTCATCTCGACCGAGGAATCGGACGAGGACGTCTTCTTCCACATGGACGACGTCGAGGGCCCGGACCTAGAAGAGGGAACGGAGGTCGAGTTCGAGATCGAACAGGCCCCCAAGGGTCCCCGCGCGACCAATCTGACCCGGCTCTGAGCCGGCGACGCCGCTTCGCGACCACCCACCACGACGACGCATCGCCTTCTGACTGACACTCACTCCCCGAGCGGCCGCTCCGTCAAAACCGTGGCCGCTCGTACACCTACTCCCAGAGCGCGTAGAGCTGATCGCGAACCGGTTCGGTGATCGGTTCGCCGTCGAGCACTAACGCCGGCGTCTCCGCCGCCTCGATCGTGCCGATGGTCGCCGCGTCGATCCCGGCATCGTCCAGTGCGGCGAGGGCGGCTTCGTGCCCGGCCTCGGGGACCGTGGCGAGCAGCGCGCCGGAGCCGAACACCGCCAGCGGATCGACGTCCATCGCCTGACAACAGGCGGCGGTGGGAGCTCGGATCGGCACGTCGTCGCGGTCCACCACCGCGCGCACGTCGGCCGCGGTCGCGAGTTCGAGCAGGCCGTCGATCAACCCGCCCTCCGTGGGGTCGTGCATCGCGGTGGCGTGATCGCGGACCGCGCGGGCGTCGGGAACCACGCTGATCTGGTCGAAATACGTCTCGGCCTCCTCGAGCAGTTCGGCCGCCACATCGTCGGCCAGTTCCGCCCGGAAGTCCGTCGCGAGGATGGCGGTGGCCTCGAGGCCCGCGCCCTTGGTGAGGACGATCCGGTCGCCCGGTTCGGCGCCGCCGGTCGGTACGAACCGATCGGTGGTCCCCAGACAGGTCAACGCGAGGAGCGGGCGGTCGAGCGCGGGCGCGTATTCGGAGTGACCGCCGACGATCGAGATGCCGGTCGCCGCCGCCGCGGCGTCCAGCTGGGCGGTCACGGTATCGAGCAGGTCCCGGTCCTCCCGCGGCAGGAACAGGATCGACGTCAGCCACCGGGGGTCCGCTCCGCTCGCCGCCACGTCGTTTCCGGCGACGTGGACGCCGAGGGTCCCCAGCCGATCCGCCGCCAGCGACAGCGGATCGCTGCTCACGACGAGGGTGCGGTCACCCAGATCGATGGCGGCGGCGTCCTCACCATAGGCCGGGCCCTGGCGGACCGCCGCGTCGGTTCCGCCCGTTCGCGACAGTACCAACGCCGCGAGCGACGACGGGTCGACCTTGCCGATCATCGGGGGAGCCTGCGCGCGCCGGTCCCATGTAGGTTCCGCGACGGTCGTGCAGTCGACCGGCACGTCCCGTTCAGCACTTATTCCGCTCGACCCCCAATGGGCCCGTATGCAAGGAGCGACACGGCGGGCGGTTCTCAGGGCGGGCGGGGCCGCCGGACTCGCGTCGCTCGCCGGGTGCCTCGGTGACGTGGGCGGTGGCGGCAACGAGGGCGGCAGTCGGGGCTTGGCCCTGAACGCGCTCGACGTCGGCGGTTCGCCGGGCGGGACCGTCCCGGTGGCCCCGAGCGGTACGGTCGTCCTCCTGGATTTCTTCGCGACCTGGTGTGCGCCCTGCAAGCCCCAGATGAAGTCCCTGCGGTCGCTCGATCAGGAGTTCCCGGACGTCCACATGCTCTCGATCACCTCCGAATCGGACGACGACGCCATCCGGGACTTCTGGCGGACATACGAGGGGACGTGGGCCGTCGCGAAGGATCCGGAGCTCCACGCGACCGAGGAGTTCTCCGTGAGCGGCATCCCGACGCTCATCGTCCTCGATCCCGCGGGCGAGGAAGTCTGGCGCCACCTCGGGTTGGCCGCCCGTGATGACATCGAACAGGCGTTCCGCGACGCCGGCGCATGACGCAGCTGGAAGCCCTCCGGCTGGGCTTCGCGTTCAGCCTCGGGCTGGCCACCTTCTTCGCGCCCTGCGCCTTCCCGCTCCTGCCGGGCTACGTCGCCTTTTACCTCGGGCAGGGGGAGGAGCGCCCGGACCGGCTGGTTCCGCGGCTCCAACAGGCAGCGGTAGTCGGTCTGCTGACGAGCCTCGGCTTCTTCCTGGTCTACGCGGCCCTGGCCGGCGTCGTCAGCGCTGTCGGAGCGCAGGCGCTCCGGAACATCAGCGTGCTCGAGCTGGTCGTCGGCGCCCTCCTCATCGTCCTCGGCACGGCGATGGCGGCCGGGCGGCTGAAACTCGATCAGCTCTCCGTTCCGCTGCCCGAACGCCGCCGGTCGCCGGCCAGCTTCGTGGGCTTCGGGGTCGTGTACGCGGCCGCCGCGGCCGGCTGTACGGCTCCACTGTTCATCGGCCTGGCCGGCGTGGCCCTCGCCGGCGGGCCGGTCGGCGCCATCGCGACCTTCGCGGCCTACGCCGTGGGCATGAGCGTCCTGATGATCCTGGTCACCGGCCTGACGGCGCTCGGGCGTGACCAGGTGCTCCGGCGGCTGTCGCGGAACACCGGCCTGATCAATCGCGTGGCCGGTGGCGTTCTGGCGGTCGCGGGCCTGTATCAGATCTACCTCTTCCTGTTCCGCTTCGACGGGCTGACCATCCTGGGCCTGCGATAGTCCGGCGCCCCGAAACCTCGTTTGGGCCCCTTCGCCACGATCAGGCGACGTTCCGTTCCGGCTCGATCCCGCCGTCCGCGAACCGATCCG
>CAZKPC010000029.1:0-6425 GCA_964554565.1 uncultured Halobacteriales archaeon | reverse complement strand
ATCAGGCGACGTTCCGTTCCGGCTCGATCCCGCCGTCCGCGAACCGATCCGCCCCCAGTACGTCGATGTCGACGAGGTCGGCTTCGCCGTCATGGATCAGCTCCGCGACGAGCTGCCCGGTCGCCGGGGCGTGCTGGAACCCGTGGCCCGAGAAACCGACGGCGTTCACGAACCCCGGCCGGGTCTCCTCGATGATCGGGTGGTGGTCGGGCGTGACCGCGTAGAGGCCCGCCCAGCCACGCCGGATCCGGCTGTCCGGACCGAAGTAGCCAGCGCAGTCCGCCGCCCGCTCGAGCGCCTGTGTGGCCCAGTCCAGATCGTAGGACTCCCGGTAGGCGTCGGGGTCGGCCGCCGGATCCGGCCCGCCGAAATGGCCGCCCACCAGGGCCGTCCCGTCCCGTTCCGGGCGGAAGTACAAGCCCGAATCCAGATCGATCGTCAACGGGACGGACTCCGGGACGGCGGTGTCCGGCTCCGCCACGAGCACCTGCCGCCGACGGGGCGAGACCGGCAGCTCGAGGCCCGCCATCGACGCGAACTCCGCGGCCCACGGCCCGGTCGCGTTCACCACGAACTCGGCCGATCGGCGATCGCCAGCGGCGGTGATCCCGGTGACGCGGCCGTCGTTCACGTGGACGTCAGTCACCGGCGTTTCGGTCCGCACCTCGACGCCGGCCGCTCTGGCGGCCTTCGCGTACGCCTGGAGCGCCAGATGGGGATCCGCGAAGCCATCGGTCGGCGCGTAGGTCGCCCGTTGGTACGCCTCGGCTTCGAGTTCCGGACAGTACTCCCGCGCTTCCGCCGGCGTCAGCAGCCGGCTCGGGACGCCCCGGCGCTGCTGCATGACCACGTTCTCCTTGAACGCGGTCGCCGTCTCATCCGACCGCGCCAGGAAGAGATACCCCGGGCGGCGGTACGCGATGTCGACCCCGAAGGTCGATTCGAACTCGTCCCAGACCGTCATCGCCGCCTTGGAGAGCTCCACGTTGACCGGGGTCGAGAACTGCGCCCGGATGCCGCCGACCGCCCGATCCGTGCTGCCGCCACCGAGCGAGTTGGCCTCGTAGACCACGACCTCCGCCCCCCATTCGGCCAGCGCGTGGGCGCTGGCCAGGCCGATGATGCCCCCGCCGACCACGGCGACCTCCATGCCGGCGACTGCTCCGGCCACCCGCTAAACCCTTTGTGTCACCGCCGGCACGGGATAACGACTATCGACCGCCGCCCGCAGGCTCCGCCCATGGTCCGCGTGCTCTCGGAGACCGCAGTGGACGCGTTGGTCGACCTCGACGCGCTGCTCGACGTCATCGAGGACGCCTTTCTGGCCCAGGGCGCGAACGCCGTCGAGCGGCCGGAGCGGCCCCACTACCCGGTCGGTGCCGGGCTGGCAGACGATGGATCGACCGACCCGCTCGGAACCGGACTCGTGATGCCCGCCTACATCCACGGGGCCGACTACGCGGTCGTGAAGCTCGTCGGGGTGCACGAGGACAACCCCAGCCGCGGCCTGCCCACCGTCCACGCCCAGGTGGTGATGACGGAAGCCGAGACGGGCCGGGCGGCGGCCTTCCTGGCCGGGACCACGTTGACCAACGCGCGGACCGGCTGTATCGGCGGGGTTGCCGTCCGGTCGCTCGTCGACGGGCCGATCGACCTCGGGGTGATCGGCGCGGGGACCCAGGCCCGCTGGCAGACCCGGGCGATCGATGCCGCCGTCGGCGTCGCCACGGCCAGGATCTACTCGCCGAGCGACTCGAGGCTCGAGTGCGCCGCCGATCTCCGGGAGACATTGGCGGGCGAGGTCACAGCGGTCGACTCGGCACGGGAGGCGGTCGAGGGAGCGGACGTCGTTGTGACCGCCACCACGGCGACGGAGCCCGTCTTTCCGGGCGAAGCCCTCACGTCCGGGGCCACCGTCGTGGCGATCGGGGCCTACACGGCCGAGACCCAGGAGCTCGACGGCACGACGTTCCAGAGGGCCGATCGCGTGTATGCCGACGTGCCCTCAGAGGTCGCCGGGATCGGCGACATTCTCAACACCGGAACAGACCCCGACCGCCTCGTCCCGCTGGCTTCACTGCTGGCCGGCCACGACCGACCGACAGCCGACGACCTCGTCGTGGTCGAGAGCGTCGGGAGCGCCGTTCTCGACGCCGCGGCGGCCGAGGCCGTCCTGAATCGAGCCATCGTCGCGAACGCCGGCACCGAGGTCGAGCTCTAAGCCGTTCGATCCGGTCGGCCCGCCGGTTACGATTCCAGCTGGGCGCTGGCCTCCCGGAACAGCCCGTCGAGGATCTCCGGGAGCGTCGGGTGGTACGCCCGGTCGGGGAGGTCCCGGACGTCGAGGCCCAGTTCGATGACCACCTGCATCGTCTTGGCCATCGTGTCGGCGTGGTAGTGCAGTCCCTGGTAGCCAAGGACCGTCCCGTCGGCCGCATCGGCGATCAGGGTCGCGTGACCGCGGGGGACCGTCTTCGTCTTGAACACGCCGTCGTCGCTCGCCTCGCGTGTCGCCACCACGACCGCCCGATCCGTGGCGGCCGCCCCGGCCTCGGTCAGCCCCACTCTGGCGTACGGATAGACGCCGGCGCCGCAGAAAACCACGTGGTGGTGGATGTGTTCGTACGGTTCGAGCCGCTCGCCAGCCGAGTGCGCCAGGAGGTTCTCGGCCGCCCGAACCCCCTGTTCCTTGGCCACATGTAGGATGGGTTCGCGGCCGTTGGCATCCCCGACCACGAACACCTGGTCGTCATCGCGGGCCTGCATCGTGTCCCGAACCCACCCCTCACCGGGGTCGATCCGGGTCGCGTCCAGGCCCAACCCGTTCAGCGTCGGCCGCCGGCCGGTGAAGAGGAACAACGCATCGGCGTCGACTGAGCCCGGCGGCCCGTCGACGTGCAATCGCACGCCGTCCGCCGTCGGCTCGACCGATTGCTCGTAGGTCTCGGTGAGGATCTCGACCCCGAACTCCTCGCGGTAGAGGTCCAGCAGGGCGTCGCCGTACACCGGGTCAGCCTCGTCGAGCGGCCGCTCGTCGTGTTCGATGACGGTCAGCTCCTCCATCCCGGCCTCGGCGAGGTACGGCACGAGCTCCAGGCCGACGTATCCAAAGCCCATGACCACGCCCGATGACGGCAGACTCGTGGCGTCGAGCACGTCCCTGCTCGTCCAGTAGTCCACCTCATCGATGCCGGGCAGGTCAGGGACGTTGACCGTCGAGCCCGTCCCGACGACGACGTACTCCGGCTCCAGGCGGTCACCGCCCACAGCTACCGTCCGGTCGTCCACGAACCGGGCCGTTTCGTGTCGGAACTCGACGTGCTCCCGTTCGGCGAGCCGGTGGACGGCCGCCCGACGGTGAGCAGCGAAGTCCGACACGTGCTCGTCCTTCGTCTCGACGACCGCCTCGAGGTCGATCGGCGGCGGCTCCCCGTCCAGTCGGTGGTCGTGCCGGGCCTGGTAGCGGTGGGCGGCCGCCGAGAGGACCTCCTTCGAGGGCATACAGCCCCGCAGAATGCAGAGCCCGCCGCCCGGCTCACCGTCGTCGACGAGCGTCAGGTCCACGCCGGCGTCGGCGAGCGTTTCGGCCGCCGCCACACCCGCGCTCCCGTACGCCCCGATGACGACAGCCGACGTCATATCGCCGACCGGTTCCATGGAGCCTCGTCGAAGTCGACGAGTCGCCGCTCCTCGGGCAGCTCGTCGATCCGGTCGAGCTCAGCCTCGCTGAGCTCGAGCTCGAGCGCGCCGTAGTTCTCCCGGATGTGAGCCTCGCTCGTCGCCTTCGGGATCGGCACGACCCGGTCCTCCGCGAGCAGCCAGGCCAGCGCCACCTGGAACGGCGTTGCGTTGCGGTCGGCGGCGATATCTCGCAGGACCCCGACCTCGGCGACCTCGCCCTTGGCGACGGGGGAGTAGGCAACGAGCCAGTGGTCGTCCTGTGCCGCGTACTCCCGGAGCCGCTCCTGTGGCAGCAGCGGGTGGTGTTCGACCTGGTGGGCGAAGACCGGCGCGTCCAACGTCTCGATGGCGGTTTCGAGCTGGTCCGGTTCGAAGTTCGAGAGCCCGACGTGGCGGACGAGGCCCTCCTCACGCAGCTGGTCGAGGGCCGGGAGGGTCTCGGACGGCTCGTAGGTCCGGAGCGGCCAGTGGACGTAGAGCAGGTCGATCACGTCGACGCCCAGGCGGTCGGCGCTCTCGTGGGCGGTCTCGATGGCGTCCTCACGGGCCAGGTTCTCCGTCGAGAGCTTCGTAGCCACGAAGACGTCCTCGCGATCGACGGACGCCCGGCGGAGGCCCTCGCCGACGGCCGCCTCGTTCCCGTACGACTGGGCGGTGTCGAGATGGCGGTAACCCACCTCGAGGGCCGTGCGGACGCTCGTCGCACACTGTTCGTACTCGGTGTTCTTGTAGGTCCCCAGCCCCAACCGGGGCAGGTCAGCGACGGGCATGCCCCGCTGTATCCCGCGGGGCGGCTAAAGTCCGGGGTTTCCGGCGGCGGCTACGCCTCCTCGCGCCGCTCGGCGTGCCCCGGATAGTCGCGCTCGAAGCGGTCGGCGAGCTCCTCGGCGCTCACCTCGATCATCGTCGGGCGCCCGTGGGGGCAGGCGTACGGGTTCTCGCACGCGTCGAGGGCCTCGAGCAGCTGCCGGATCGACCCCTCCGTCAGCGACGTGTGCCCGGTGACCGCCGGATGACACGCCAGGTCGGCGACGACCGCGTCCGCCCGGGCTTCGACACTCAGGGCGGCGCCGTCGCGGGCCAGTTGGGGGAGCACGTCACGGAGGAGCCCCGCATCGAGGGCGCCGTCGAGGACCGCCGGCACGGCCGTCACCATCACGGTGCGTTCGTCGGCCTGCTCGGCTCTGAAGCCGACGGATTCGAGGGCCGACAGGAACGCCGGGAAGAGCTCCGCTTCCCGGGCTGTCAGCTCGAGCTCGACGGGGTCCGCGAGCGATTGCACCCCGGGATCGTCAGCCAGGGTCGCCGCCAGCCGTTCGTAGTTGACCCGCTCGTCCGCCGCGTGTTGATCGATCAGCACCAGCCCGCCATCGGCCGCGCAGACGACGTAGGTCTCCTCCAGCTGGCCGAGAACGGTCAACGCCGGGAGGCGGTCGAGCCCCGGCTCAGAGTCCGCCGTCTCGGTGTCGAGGGTCGTCTGTGTCCCCTCGTCCCGAATGCGACGGGTCGGATGCCAGGTCGGCGGCTCCGGGGGGTCGGACGCCCGGCCGTCGATTCGGTGTCCGGTATCGCCAGGCTCGCTCCGGTCGGGAGTCCCGGGTTCCTCCGACGCTTGCCGTCCGTTCGCCGGTGTCGCCTCCTGATCGCCGGCCGGCTCGGGCCGCGGATCGACCTCGGCCGGCGCGGACTTCCCGCGGGGCGCGCCGCTTCGCAGGAGGCCCTCCTCGAGCAAGGCTGCCTCGACGGCCGACCGGACCCGGTCGCGAACCGCGGCCGGATCGTCGAACCGGACCTCCAGTTTCCGGGGGTGGACGTTGACGTCGACCGCGTCCGGATCGACCTCGACGAACACCGCGGCGAACGGATACCGGTCCGGCGCGAGCTGCCGACCGTACGCCTCGACGATGGCGCCGCGCAGCTCGCTCGAGGGCACGTACCGGCCGTTGACGAACGTCGAGACGTAGGCCCGGGTGGACCGGGTGACCTCCGGATGGCTCACCGCTCCGCTGACCCCCTCGCCGTCCACGGACCGCATCGATTCGGCGACTTCACGGCCAAAGACCGCTAACAACGCCCCATCGAGCGAGCCCCCTCCTGGCGTCGTGAACACCTCCCGCCCGTCATGGTGCAACGACACCGCCACCTCCGGCTTCGCGATGGCGTACCGTGAGACGATCCGGTTGACGTGGTCGAACTCCGTCGCGTCGGTCGCGAGGAACTTCTCCCGGGCCGGCATGCCGCTGAACAGATCGGTGACCTCGACGGTCGTGCCCGGCCCCCGCCCGGCGGGGCTCACCTCGACGATATCTCCCTGTTCAACCCGAACGCGGGTGGCCTCCTCGCCATCCCGGGGGCGTGTCGTCACGGTCACGGTCGAAACCGCACCGATCGCGTAGAGCGCCTCCCCTCGGAACCCGAGCGTGTTGATCCCGGCCGTGAGGTCGGCCGCCGAGTCGATCTTGCTCGTCGTGTGCTCCTGGACCGCCAGCCGGGCCTCCTCCCGGGTCATCCCGATGCCGTCATCGCTAACGGCGATCCGGTCCTTGCCCCCGGCGGCCACCTCGACAGTGACGCGGCTCGCGTCCGCGTCGAGGCTGTTCTCCACGAGTTCCTTGACAGCCGAGGCCGGGCGCTCGACGACCTCTCCAGCGGCGATCCGGCGGACGGTGTCGTCGTCGAGCTCGATCAGGGCCATCCGGGAACGATCGAGCCCGGGTTCACGGCAGACGTGCGTAAAGCTGTTG
>CAZKPC010000028.1:21983-22775 GCA_964554565.1 uncultured Halobacteriales archaeon | reverse complement strand
CGTTGTTGCCGTCCTCGTTGCCCCGGTTCGGCGCGATGGCGTCGAGCTCATCGAAGAAGATGACGACCGGCGCCACCTGTCTGGCCTTCCGAAACGTCTGCCGGATGGCCTTCTCGGACTCGCCGACCCACTTGCTGAGCAGCTGCGGGCCCCGGATCGAGATGAAGTTCGCGTCGGTCTCGTTGGCGACGGCTTTGGCCATGAGGGTCTTGCCGGTGCCGGGCGGTCCATAGAGCATTACGCCGGCCGGGGGGTTGATCCCCATCCGCTCGAACCGTTCGGGCGTCCGTAAGGGCCACTGGATGGACTCCTTGATCGCGGATTTGGCGTCCTCGAGCCCGCCGACGTCGTCCCAGGTGACCTTCGGGATCTCGACGAGGACCTCCCGCATGGCCGAGGGCTCGACCTCGCTGAGCGCCCCCCGGAAGTCGTCGCGCTTGATGATCATCCGGTCGATGAGGCTCGGGGGGATGTCCTCCTCGTCGAGGTCGATCTCCGGGAGGTAGCGCCGGAGCGCCCGCATGGCGGCCTCCTTCGTGAGACTCTCGATGTCGGCCCCGACGAAGCCGTGGGTGTCCTCCGCCATGGCCGAGAGGTCCACGTCGTCCGAGAGCGGCATGCCGCGGGTGTGGATCTGCAGGATCTCGCGGCGCCCGACCTCGTCGGGGACCGCGATCTCGATCTCCCGGTCGAACCGGCCCGGGCGCCGCAGGGCGGGGTCGATCGCGTCGACGCGATTGGTGGCGGCGATGACGATGACCTGGCCGCGGGCTTCCAGCCCGTCCATCATCG
>CAZKPC010000028.1:0-21973 GCA_964554565.1 uncultured Halobacteriales archaeon | reverse complement strand
CTTGGGCGCGATCGAATCCAGCTCGTCGATGAAGATGATCGCCGGCGACTCCTCGGCGGCGTCCTCGAAGATCTCCCGGAGCTGCTGTTCGGACTCGCCGTAGTACTTCGAGATGATCTCGGGCCCGGCGATCGAGAAGAACGAGGCAGAGGTCTCGTTGGCGACCGCCTTCGCGAGCAGGGTCTTCCCCGTGCCCGGCGGTCCGTGGAGCAGAACGCCTTGCGGCGGCTCGATCCCGAGCTTCTTGAAGATCTGCGGGTGCTTCATCGGGAGCTCGACCATCTCCGGACCCGCTGGATCTCGTCCTGGAGCCCGCCGATGTCCTCGTAGGTAATGCCTCCGCCGGTCTTCTCGAACCCGGAGATCGGCTCCTCGCGGAGCTCGACCTCGGTGTCCTCCGTGACGAGCACGATCTCCTCCGGCTCGGTATCGACCGCGATGAGCGGGATGGCCTGGCCCGGCGAACGCATGAACGGGTGGTTCGTCGAGGACATCACCGGGACGATGTCGGTCTCGACGACCGGCCGCTTCAGGATCTGTCGCTTGACCATGCCGGCCGCGTCGGAGCCGAACTGGACGCTCGCTTCCTCGGGCGGCGCGAGGACCAGTTTCTCGGCCTTGGTCGCCTCGGCCTTCCGGATCGTGACCCGCTCGCCGATGCCCACGTCGGCGTTCTGGCGGGTGAAGCCGTCGATCCGGACGGTGTCCGTGTTCCAGTCCTGGCGGTCAGCGCGCCAGACCTTCGCCGCGGTGCGCTCGCCGCCTTCGATCTCGATGATGTCACCAGGACTGAGCTTCAGGTGCAGGAGCGTATCCGGATCCAGCCGGGCGATACCGCGCCCGGAGTCGTTCGGATAGGCCTTGGAGACCTCGAGTTGGACCTCGTTCATGGTTCGCAGGGCGTGCTACCCGAACTGGGGTCTCAGGTGGGATAGTTCTTGTGTTGGCGGTCCCGCCGCCCGCCCGGAGTTTGCGCGGCTCTCCGTCGGACAGCCGTCCGTCATCCGTCCGTGACCGGGGCGTTTTTCGCGCCGGCGACCACGGGCTGGGGCATGCGGACGCTCGCCTTCGACGGGCGCACCGGCGCGAGCGGCGACATGCTGCTCGGCGCGCTGGTAGCGGCCGGGGCCGACCCCGGCGTCCTGGAGCCCATCGAGTCCGCCCTCGATCTGGAGTACGTCGTCGAATCCGTGCGAAAGCAGGGCGTCACGGCCACGGCCGTCACGGTGCTCGATACCAACGGCGACCCGTTGGAGGGCGAGCCCCAACACCGGTCGTATCCCGAGGTGGTCGAGATCGTCGAGTCGCTCTCGCTCCCGGGCGAGGTCGAGCGGACGGCACTCGGGGCCTTCGAGCGGCTCGGGCGGGCCGAAGCCACGATCCACGGCACCGACCTCGGGGACACCCACTTCCACGAGGTTGGCGCCGACGACGCGATCGCCGACGTGGTCGGGGTGACCCGCTTGCTTGCCGACCTCGGGGTCGAGCAGGTCATCACCACGCCGGTCGCCGCGGGCGGGGGCGAAGTGCAGACCAGCCACGGGGTCTACCCCGTTCCGCCCCCTGCCGTCGTTGAGATCGCCGACGGCGCGGATTGGTCGCTGGTCGGGGGCCCTATCGAGTCGGAACTGCTGACCCCGACCGGGGCCGCCCTGCTGGCGGAGCTCGCCGACGGCGTCTCGACCTTGCCGGAACTGCGGATCGAGGCGTCGGGCTATGGTGCGGGTGATATGGACCTCGAGGCCCGGCCGAACGTCCTGCGCGCGACGGTCGGGGACGTGGCCGGTGAGCTGGTGCAGGACGCGGCGACCGTCCTCGAAACGAACCTCGATGACGCCACCCCGGAGGTCCTCGGCAGCCTCCACCGGACCCTCAGGGAGGCCGGCGCGCTCGACGTCACGGTCCTGCCGACGACCATGAAGAAGGCTCGGCCGGGGCATCTGATCAAGGTCATCGTCGACCCGAGCGACGCCGAACGCGTGGCGCGACGGCTCGCGGAAGAAACCGGCACGTTGGGCGTGCGCGAGGCGGGGGCCGGCCACCGCTGGATCGCCGAGCGCCGGTACGTCACGGCCACGGTGCGGGAGGCCGGCGAACGCCACTCGGTCACGGTCAAGCTCGCCAGCGACGACGCGGGGGCCGTCTACGATGTCAGCGCGGAGTTCGACGACGCGACGGCGGTCGCCGCCGAGATCGACCAGCCCGTCCGGGCCGTCATGCGTCGGGCCGAAACGGCCGCACGACAGGCCGGGGCGCTCGAGGCCACGCTGCTGCACGTCATCGAAGCCGACGACTGGGCGGCGGTCGACGGCGAGTACGCCCCGCAGTCCCTCGAGGGGGAGGGGTTCATCCACCTCTCGCCGGTCGATCGGGTCGTGGGGGTCGCCCAGTACAACCATCCGGACGCGGCCGACCCGCAGCTCCTCCTGATCGATCGCGCAGCGATCGAGAACGACCTGAAGTACGAGGAGCAGCCTAGCGGTGCGTTCCCTCACCTCTACGGTCCGCTGCCCGTTTCCGCGGTGACCGACGTGGTCGACTTTCCCCGGACCGACGACGGGCGTTACCGGCTCCCGGACATCGTCCGGTCGGACTAAACGACAACCGGTCTGCGGATCCACGCTGCCGACGCCGGTATGGCGGGACAGGACCTCCCTTCAGTGACGCCGTGGGAACCGGATGTCGGCGACTCCCGCACGGTGCGGGTCGGGTCACCCATGCACGTGTCGGGGAGCTCCGTGAAAGTCTCCGGGGCCGTGTACGACCGGCTGCTTCTCGAGATCGGAGCCGTCCCGTGTGTGGGCGACTAGCCCTCGCGGTGTTCATCGAGGGCTTCCTCGATCGAGAGCTCTCCCGCAGCCACGCGGCGAGCGAGCGAGGCCGGGATCTCGCGGTTGTCCGCGGATCGCCTCCGGGAGGTAGCCTGAATCGCGGTCAGCTCGCCGGCCGTGGGGTCGATCTCGCGACCCGTGATCGGGTCGCCCTCCCGACGGGCGATGTTTACCGCCGCCAACACATCGCCCATCCCCCGCGCCCCCGCTCCCAGATGCGGGGTCGAGCCGGTCTCGTTCACCAGTTCCACCCGGACGTCCTCGAGCGCCTCGATCACCTGCGACCCGCGGATCCGGGCCCCGTCGCCGATCCGCACGACCGGATCAACGGTCCCGTCGATCTCCCGCTCGACGAGCTCGGGGACCTCCGCGAGCGGGACTTGAAACGCCGCGACGACGTCGGGCCCGTCGAGGACGGCGACGCCCGGCCGTTCGCCGGGATCGATCCCGATCACCCGGCGGCCACCGCCGTCACGGCCGGCCGACAGCGCCGTTTCGACCGCCGGTCGGGGTTGGCTCGGCTGCGCGACGACCACTGTGACCTCGTCGTCGATTGCCCCGTGAGCCTCGTCCGCCGGCCCCCGAATCAGGACCTCAGTCCCCTCCGGGAGCGGGTCGCCGGGTTCGACGGTCGTGAACGTCGCATCGCGATCGCGGAGGGCCGTCACCACGCCGTGATAGACCTCGAAATCGGCGGTCGTGACGACGATCACGGCCGTTGGTTCACCCTCGCGTGGAAAAAGCGGAGCGATGGTTTAACACCGGACCACGCGTATCTCGCCCCGTGACCGAGCCCGTCCCGACCGGCTGTGCCCCGATCGACGAGCTCCTCGGCGGCGGGCTCCCGCGGGGGACCGTCACGCAGATCTACGGACCGCCGGCCTCGGGCAAGACTAACGTCGCGCTGTCGGCGGCCATCGAGGTCGCCGCCACCGACGGCACGGCAGTGTATATCGACACGGAGGGGCTGTCGATCGACCGGTTCGAACAGCTCGCCGACGCTCGCGGCGACGCCGAGTCCCTCGCCGACCGGATCGTCATCAAGGAGGCCCACGAGTGGAGCGAGCAGGCGGAGGCGGTGAAGGACGCCGCGGAGTTCGCCGACGGTGCCGAGCTCATCGTCCTCGATTCGGCCACGGGCTTCTACCGCCTCGAACGGACCGCCGACCAGGAGGACGGCGACGCGCTCCGAACGGTCGCCAAGCAGCTCACCGGCCTGCTGTCGCTGGCCCGCCGGTACGACCTCGGGGTCCTCGTGACCAATCAGGTCTACACCGACCCCGAGACCGACCGAGCGAAACCGCTCGGGGGGTACACCCTCGCCCACTGGACCGGCGTGATCGTGCGGCTCGAACGGTTCCGGGCGGACCAGCGCCGAGCGAGCCTGGAGAAGCACAAGTCCAAGCCGACCGGGGAGAGCGCCCGCTTCGCCATCACCGGCACGGGACTCTCCGGGGCGGAAGTCCGGCGGTAGTTAGACGCCTCAGGGCTCGTTCGGCACAACCAGCGTCGATCGGATCCAGGCGTGGTCGTTGTATCGGTCCTTGATCAGGCCGACAGTCACGCCCCGGACGGTCTTCTCGGTGTACTCCTCGCGGCCCTGGTGCTCGCCGAACGGCGACCGTCGACGGGACTGCCGGTTGGTATCTGGATCGTCGCGGGGCATGGCGGACTGTGCGCCCCGCTGGGTATATCGGAGCGCCCCTTATACTTGCCGTCGGACCCGCGTCGGACACCACGCCCTCAGGCGGTTTCTCTCGCATGCCGTCAGACGAGTGTCCGCGGAGCCGGTCAGAGTTCGCCGAGCTTCCGGAGCAGCTGGCCCTTGTACTCCTCGTCGTGAGTGAGGCCCTTCAGCTCGAGCACGTTCCGTTCGAGCTTGTCCAGGGCGACGTGGAACGCGTGGTCCGCGCCGTAGCCCTCGCCGGACCCGGCCACCTGACCGTGGTCGGTCCGCAGCCGGATCTTACACTGGATCAGGGGCGTGCCCCGCAGCTTCTCCTTGTGTTTGTGCAGTCGGACGTGGGCGTGTTGGACCTGCATGTCGGCGTACTTGTCCGCCACCGTCTCGATCCGCTCCCGGATGGTCTGCCGGGTGAGCGTATCCAGGAGGTTCACGTTGGTGATCTGGACGTCGATGTGCTCCTCCTCCCGGATCGATAACGCCCGCAGCACGTCGGTCTTCGTGATGATCCCGGAGATCTGGCGGTCATCGCCGGCCGGCGTGACGACGAGCCCGGCGAAATCGTTCGTCAGCATGCGCTCGACGGCCTCCTTGACCGAGGTCTCCGGCGTGGTCGTCTCGACCGGGCTGGACATCACGTCGTAGACCGGTAGATCGAGCATCCGGTCGGAGTCACCCGTCCGGTCGCCGGTCGTGGTGCGCTGCTCACGCCGGGTGACGAACTCCACGACGTCCTGGGTCGTGACGATCCCCGTGAGGTAGCCGTTCTCGTTGAGGACGGGCAATCGGGACACGCCGTGTTCCCGCAGGAGGTTGATCACCCGCCCGATGTCGTCGTCCTCGCGCACCGTCACGACATCCGTCGTCTGGATCTCGCCGACGTCCAGGACGTCGAGGCTGTCCAGGACCGCTGTCAGGATGTCGTCGGCGCTGATCATGCCGTCGCGGCGCTCCCCGTCGTAGACCGGCGCGACCATGGTGCCGCCCTCGACGAGGACCCGGGCGACGTCCCGGATGTCGTCGTGGCGGTCCACGCTCGGGGCCGGTTGATACATCGCCCCGACCTTGGTGTCGTCCTCGACGTGGGACCGGAGCAGCTGGCGTTGGGTCAGGACGCCGGCATAATCGCCATCCTCGGTCGCCATCACGGCCTTGGGGTTCTCGGACTCGAACAGCCCCCGGACCTTCCCGAGCCGGGACTCGACGTCGACTTCGATGGCCTCGGTCGTGGCGATGTCGGCGATGTCCATCAGTACGTGGAAACTTCGCCGCGGACGGTCTTGAACCTTGTCTGATGCGGATCGGGAGGCATCGCCCTCCCCGCGGACGACACCCGGCCGCGGCCTACGCGTCGAGCCCCGTAACCGGTTCGTGGCTGGCGATTACCTCGCCCTCCCGCCGATCGAGATCGGCGACAGCGTACAGCCGAATATCGCGTTCCTGCCGCGTCATGACCGGGAAATCGTAGTGCGTGGCCTCGTAGGCCAGGTCCTCGCCCGCCGCTCGGCGGTCCTCGACGAAGGCTTGGTGGTTCCGCAGACGGCGTTCGGCCCAGTCCCGGCCGATCCCCCGCGCCTGACCCAGTCGGTCGCCGATCCGCTCGCCGAGCTGTGGGTCGATCTCGTAGGCGATGGAGTTCCGGGCCCCCGCCATCGCCGCCACCGACGTCGTGCCGGTCCCGGCAAACGGGTCGAGGACCGTGTCCCCCTGCACCGAGTACATGTGGATCAGCCGGTAGGGGACCGCGAGGGGAAAGGCGCCGGAGCGAGCGCGGCTGTCCCCTGCCAGTGCTTGCGTTTCGCCGGCGACGTCCGTCCAGAGGTCCGAGAACCAGACGTTGCGCTCCTCCCAGAAGTACGCGCTCTCGTACCGCGCCTCGTCACCCGCCTCCAGTTCGCGCCCGCCGCCCTTGCGGTAGATCAGGACGTGCTCGTGTTCCAAGGTGACGTAGGCGTTCGGCGGGAGCATGCCCGAGCCCATGAACTTCGTGCCGCGGTTGGTGGGCTTGCGCCACCGGACGGGCGGCAGGGCCACGAAGTCCAGCTCCAGGAACGCCTCGCTCACCCGGACGTGGTTCGGGTACATGCGGAAGAGCCCGTCGATGGTCCGGGTCGCGTCGCCGATGTTGATACAGGCGATCCCACCCTCGACCAGGACCCGATCGACCTCCGCCCAGACGGCATCCAGGCAGTCGTGCATCCGCTCGAACGCCGCCCGGCCATCACCCGCGTCAAGGGCGGAACCGACCGCCGGATCCAAATCCGTGAACGTCTCGTCCCACAGCTCGATCATCGGGTACGGCGGCGAGGTGACGACGAGTTCGACGGAGTCGTCGGCGACCGTGGACAGCTGCCGAGCATCCCCGACGACCACCTCGTGGGCGGTTTGCACGGCCGTAGCTGGATGAGGCGCCCCCATGGTGGTTTCGCTCGATCCGTTACGCGGCACGGCCCACCATCGTTATGGCCGCCCCCACCGACGCCTGTGCACATGGCGGCGCAGAGCGGCGATCGGTCGGGACGCGCTCCCGATGCCCGTTCTCCGGGCACTTCCCGTCACATGGACAGGTCGACCGTACCTCGACTGGAGGACGGTGGTGAGCGCTAATGAGTGAAGGGGATCTGCAGTATCGAACGGAGGTAACCGTCCGCCTGCGGGACCTCGATCCGATGGGCCACGTCAACAACGCCGTTTACGCGACGTATTTCGAGGAAGCCCGCGAGGACTACTTCGCCGACGTGCTCGACAAAGGCCGGCTGGACGACCTGAACACCGTGACGGTCACCCAGCGCATCGATTACCGCGAGCCGATCCCGGGGGAGCGCAACGCCGTCACGGTCGGCGTCGGCGTCGTGGACATCGGGGCCAAGAGCCTCGACCTCGAGTACGAGATCAGGCTGGACGAGACCACGGCCGCGACGGCCGAGACCGTGCAGGTAGTCTACGATACGGAGGCCGAGGAAGCTCGGGAAGTGCCGTCGGAATGGCGGGCCCTCATCGAGGACCACCAGTCCCGAGAGCCGTCGGCTGACTGAACCGCCATGAGCCGCGGAGGCCGACGAGAACTCCCAACCCGCGCACCGGACCAGACCCGCCGGCCGGTCTTGGGATAAGGATAAAACCCACCCCGCCAAACCCACGCGCCAACCTATGACCGGAGGGTTCGGGTCGCTGCCGATCGATTGGACGGCCGAACCGGTCCCGAACCTCGCCCGCTACGAGGGCTACGAACAGGCTCGCGAGGCGCTCTCCTTCGACATCCCAGACTCCTTCAACATCGCGACCGACGTGGTGAAGCGCCACGCGGATCGCCGTGGGCGACTGGCGATGCGCCAGCGGATCCAGCCCGCCGACGGTCCCGAAACCGAGCGGGCGCTCACGTTCTGGGAGCTCGATCGCTGGTCGAGCCGCCTGGCCAACGCGCTGGCGGCCGCGGGGGTAGACGCCGGCGATCGGGTGGCGGTCGTCGCCAGCCGGAGCGACCGGGTGATGTGTGTCCACCTGGCGGCCTGGCAGCTCGGTGCTGTCACGGTCCCCCTGTCGGTTCTGTATGGCCCCGACGGGCTGGCGTACCGCTTGGCCGACGCGGACCCCACAGCGGTCGTGGGGGAATCCAACAAGTTCGACGCCCTCGTCGAGGCACTCTCCGATGTCGACACCGTCGACCTGTTCGTCGGCACCGACACCGAACCGCCGCCGGTCGAGGGGGTCGAAACGGCCGCGATGGACGAGCTGACGGACGGTCGTCGTCCGCAGTTCGACGCTCACGCGACGGCGCCGACGGACCCGGCCTTCATCCTCTACACGAGCGGGACGACCGGCCGGCCGAAGGGAGTCGTCCAGGACCACCGGACCCTGCTGGGCTGGCTGCCAGGGTTCCAGATGTGTTTCGAGCTCCCCTGGCACGACGCCGATCCCTTCCTATATGCCACGCCGCCGCTCGCCTGGATCGGCGGGATCAACCTCGTCCTCGGCGCGTGGCACTACGGCTTTCCGGTCCTCTTGAACGATGCCGCCGGCGGGTTCGATCCGGTCACCGTCTTCGAGAACTTGGATCGGTACGGGCCGACCCGGGCGGTCCTGGTCCCCGGGATGCTGAAAGCGATGCAGCAGGTCGATGCCTCGGCCTACGATCTCTCGAGCCTGACCGTCGTGATGTCCGGCTCGGAGCCGGTCTCAGCCGCCCTCCACGAGTACGTGGTCGAGACGTTGGGCGCGAACCTCAACGAGATGTACGGCCAGACGGAGGCGCTCCATATCGTCTCGAGCTGTTCGCAGTGGCACGACGCCGACGCCGGCAGCCTCGGCTATCCGGTGCCCGGTCACGAGGTCGGGATCATCGACGAGTCGGGCGACCGCGTGCCGGATGGCGAGGTCGGGGTTATCGGGTTGGCGGAGCCGGATCCCGCGATGTTCGCGGAGCTGTGGAACGATCCGGACGCGACCGCCGAGAAGTTCATCGACGGCTGGATGAACACCGACGATCTCGGCTATCGGGACGAGGACGGCCAGTTCTGGTTCAAGTCCCGGGCGGACAACCTCATCATCACGCGAGGGTACCGCGTCGGACCGGCCGAGGTGGAGGACTCGATCATCCAGATGGACGCTGTCGAGGACGTCGCGGTCGTCGGCGTCGAGGGCGATGACGGCGGCCAGATCGTCAAAGCCTACGTCGTGGTGGACGATGGCGTGTCGCCGACGGTCGAGCTCGAAGAGCGGATCCAGTCCCACGTCAAGTCGAACCTGGCGGCGTACCAGTATCCCCGCGAGATCGAGTTCATCGACGAGCTCCCGAAGACGGTCACGGGCAAGATCCAACGCCACAAACTGCAGGACGGGTAACCCACTGGAGATCGTATCACCGGTCGAGGACGCTGACGGCGCCGGATCGCGAACCAGCCCGACGAAAGATATAGGCAAAGGCCCGGGTAAGCCCCGCGGACGATGAGCGGCGAAGCCAGTGGCGGTGACCAGGTGTCGGCGCCCGGGATCGGGGATCCGGTCGAACGAACCGAGGACCGCGAGTTCATCACGGGCCGGGCGACCTATACCGACGACATCGAGGTCCCGCGGGCGCTGCATGCCGCCGTCCTGCGGAGCCAGTACGGGCATGCCCGCCTCGAGGAGATCGACACGTCCCGGGCCGAGGCGATCGACGGGGTCGAAGCCGTCTATACCGCCGAGTCGATGGCCGAGGAGGGCCGGACGCCCCCGCCCCGGAAGATTCCCTCCATCTCCACCGACTACATTCAGGTGTCACCCGACCTCTTCAGGCCAGTCATCGCCGAGGACCGGGTCCGCTACCAGGGCGAGCCGATCGCGATCGTGCTGGCGACCGACCGCTATACGGCCTACGACGCCCTCGACGAGATCCGGGTCGACTACGAACGCCTGGACGCGGTGACGGACGCCACGACCGCGACCGAGCCCGAGGCCCCGACGCTCCACGAGGCGTATCCAGATAACGTCGCCTACGAGTGGGAGCACGGCGACGCGGCCGCGGTCGACGAGGCCTTCGACGAGGCGGCGCACACCGTCGCGGCCAGCCTGGACGAGGCCCGGATCATCCCGGACCCGCTGGAACCTCGCGCCGCGATCGCCGAATACGACGCCGGCGCCGACCTCCTGACCGTTCGGATGAGCACCCAGACCCCCCACTCCGATCGGCACGCCCTCGCCGGCATTCTCCAGCATCCGGAGAACAAGATCCACGTGGTGGCGCCGCGCGTCGGCGGGGGCTTCGGCGCCAAGATCCACAACTACGACGTGGAATCCCTGATCCCGTGGTGTGCCCGGGAGCTCGAACGCCCGGTCAAGTGGCAGGCCCGCCGGTCGTCGATCCATCAGACCTCCTCGCAGGGCCGCGGCATGGAGTTCGAGGCCGAGCTCGCCCTGGACGAGGACGGCCGGATCCTCGCGGTCCGCGCCGACGGGCAGGCCGGGATCGGCGGCTACGTCTCCTCGCACATCCACATGCTGACGACGGTCTTCTGTGTCGAACTCATCCCCGGCCAGTACGACGTCCCCGCCCTCCACGCCGACATTCGCGGGGTGCTGACCAACGAGACGCCGCTGGACTCCTTCCGGGGCGTCCACGAGGTGCCGGCTATCACCGTGATCGAGCGACTGATGGACGAGGCGGCGGCGGAACTCGAGCTCGATCCGGCGACGCTCCGCGAACGCAATCAGATCCCGGCCGACGCGTTCCCCTACGAGTCGGTCACGGGCGTCACCTACGATAGCGGCAACTACCAACAGGCCCTCGAACAGGCCCTGGAGGCAGTGAACTACGAGGAACGACGTCGGCAGCAAGACGAGCTCCGAGAGGAGGGCCGCTATCTCGGGATCGGCCTTGGCTGCTACGCACACGTCACCGGCGTCGGCCCGGCGGACGTCTGCAAGGAGGCGGGCATCTTCAAGACCCACTGGGAGAGCGGCCGGATCACGGTGCACCAATCGGGCACCGTCACCGCCTACTGTGGCACCATGGACTTCGGGATGGGCCACGATACCATCTACGCCCAGATCGTGGCCGACAAGCTCGGGATCGAGATCGGGGACGTGGAGGTCATCGAAGGCGACACCCGGCAGCTCAACGACGGCGTCGGGACCCACGCCAGCCGGAGCGCGGTCGTCGGCGGGTCGGCCCTCGTCGAGAGCGCCGAGCGGGTGATCGAGAAGGGCCGCGAGGTCGCCGCCCACCAGCTGGAAGCCGCCGAGGCCGACGTGGAGTTCGAGGACGGCGAATACTACGTGGCCGGCGCGCCGGACCGGTCGATGTCGATCGCCGAGATCGGTGAGGAGGCCCACCGCGCCTGGGACGTCCCCGGCGAACCCGGCCTGGAAGCCACGACGTACTGGCTCCCCGAGGAGCTCTGCATCACGGCGGGCGTCCACGTGGCGGTGGTCGAGGTCGATCCCGACACCGGCGGGGTCCGCTTCGAGGACTACGTCGCGGTGGACGACTGTGGGGAGCGCATCAACCCGACGATCGTCGAAGGCCAGCTCCACGGCGGGATCGCCCAGGGGATCGGCCAGGCCCTCTATGAGGACGGCGCGTACGATGACGACGGCAACATGGTCGCGAGCATGCTCCAGGACTACGCGATGCCGAAGTCGTTCGACATCCCCGAGATGACCGTCGAGGAGCTGTCGACGCCGGCGCCCAGCAACCCGCTGGGGGCGAAGGGGATCGGAGAGTCGGGGCCGATCGGTGCGACCCCGGCGACCGTGAACGCGGTGATCGACGCCCTCCGGCCGTTCGGCGTCGGCGAGACGGTCGAGCTGCCGCTCCGGCCCGAGCGGGTCTGGGCGCTCACCGACCCCGCCGATTGACGGCTCGGAACGGCCTCCTTCGGCGGCTCAGGCGTCCTGGAGCTGGTCCCGGTAGGCCTTCAGCCCGCCCAGACGAATCATCTCCCGGATGAACTCCGGGTGTTCCTCCGCCTGGTATTCGCGGTCGGCACTCCGATCGTAGATGGTGGCGGACTCGTGATCGATCTCGACGCTCGCGCCGTCCTCGATCTCCGCGGCCTCGGGGAGGATGTAGACCGGGAGGCCGATGTTGATCGCGTTCCGGAAGAAGATCCGCGAGAACGACTCCGCGATCACGGCCTCGACGTCGTTGTCGAGGAACGCGATCGCCGCGGACTCCCGCGAGGAGCCCGAGCCGAAGTTCCGTCCGGCGACCACGACGTCGCCGGGTTCCACCTCGTCGGCGAACTCCGGGCGGAGCGGTTCGAGCGCGTGGGCGACGTACTCCTCGCGGCTCCCCAGGTACTCGGTCGGCGTGATCACGTCGGTGTCGACGTTGTCCCCGAGTTTCCAGACGCGACCCATCTCAGACCACGCTCCGCGGATGGGTGATCTCGCCGGTGATCGCGGAGGCAGCCGCCACCGCCGGGTTGGCGAGGTAGACCTCGCTGGACTCGGCGCCCATGCGGCCGACGAAGTTCCGGTTGGTCGTGGTGACGGCGACCTCCTGCTCGTCGAGCGCGCCGATCGGTTCGCCGAAACACGCCCCGCAACCGGGGTTGGCCATGTGGACCCCGGCATCGTAGAAGGTCTCGAGCCAGCCCTCCGCGAGCGCCTGTTTCTCGATGCCGCGGGTGCCGGGCGTCACGATCATCCGAACATCGTCGTCGAGGGAGTGGCCCTCCAGGATCTCGGCGGCGAGCTGGAGGTCCTCGGGGCGGTTGTTCGTGCAGGACCCGACCACGGCCTGGTCGACCTCGATGCCGAGGACGTCATCGACAGGCCCGACGTTGGCCGGCGAACTCGGCGCGGCGACCTGAGGATCGAGCCCGCTGCAGTCGATGTCGATGTGCCGGTCGTACTCGGCATCGTCATCGCTCGCATACAAGGCGTACTCCTCGTCCGCATCGACACGATCCTCCACGTACTCGCGCAGCCGGTCGTCGGGTTCGAACAGTCCGGTCATCGCCCCGAGCTCCACCGACATGTTGGCGATCGTGAACCGGTCGTCCATGGGGAGCTCCTGCACGAGCGGACCCCCGAACTCGACCGCCTGATAGACCGCCCCGTCGACGCCGAGCTCCCCGAGCGTGTGCAGGACGACGTCCTTGCCTCGGACCCAGTCCCCCGACGTCCCGTGATAGTCGATCCGTAGCGTCTCGGGGACGCGCAGCCAGACCCAGCCTTCCGTCCACCCGAACGCCAGGTCCGTGATGCCGATCCCGGTGCTGAAGGCGCCGATCGCGCCGGCCGTCACCATGTGCGAATCGGTGCCGACGACCACGTCGCCCGGTTTGACCAGCCCGTCCTCCGGAAGCACGTTGTGGAGCAGGCCGGTGTCCTTCAGCGGGTAGAAGTGCTCGATGCCGCGTTCCTCCGCGAACTCCTTCATGCGGTTGTAGAGGTGCTTCGCATGCTCGCTGTGGCTCGGCACGTAGTGATCGGGCACGAGGACGAGCTTGCTGGGATCCGCGAGCTCGCCCCCGCCCCATTCCTCGAGGCGATCGATCGTGGGGGCCGTAAAGGCGTCGTGGCAGGCCGCCACGTCGTACTCCGCCCGAATGATCTCGCCGGGTTGGACGGGGCGGCCGACGTTCGCAGAAAGGATCTTCTCGGCGATCGTTCGCCCCATGGCGTGAGGTTCGCCTACCGCTGGTTAAACATTCCGCCGGGGCCTTCGACGGGGATCGACACCGCCCTCACTGGGCGTGACGGGCCGCTTCCTCGCCGGCGATCTTCCCGAAGACGCTGGCCCGGGCCAGCCCGAACCCGCCCGCGTAGTTCTTGAAGAAGAACCCGCCGGTGGTGTTCCCGGCGGCGTAGAGGCCGGGCATCGTGTGAAGCTGCTTGTCCTGAACCCGGGCCCGCTCGTCGATCTTCAGGCCGCCGAAGGTGAAGGTGATCCCCGTTTTCGTCGGCAGCGCATAGTACGGCGGCGTGTCCAGCGGCACGGCCCAGTTGCTCTTGGGCGGCTCGATTCCCTCGGTCCCCTTGCCGTCCGGCCGCCGCGGGACGAACTCGCCCGGTTGGACGGCCGCGTTGTAGGACTCGATCGTGTCGCGGAGCACCGCGGGATCGATCTCGAGGCCCTCGGCCATCTCCTCGATGGAGTCGAAGGCCATCGGCTCCGTGGGGCCGAGCGAGTCGATGAACTTCCTGACGTCGGCATCCGCGATCACGTACCCCATCCGGTTGGGCTGCTGGTGCAGCTCCTTCATGAGCACGTAGCCGTACTCGTACCGGTCGCCGCCTTCGTCGATGAAGCGCTTGCCCTCGGTGTTGACGACGATCCCGTAGTTGTAGCCGACCACGTTCGTCTTGCCGTTGGCGCCGGCGTAATCGGACTCGATGTCGACCAGGGTCGCGTGGATGTCCGACCAGTTGCCCTCGGCTTTCGCGCCAGCTTCCAGCGCGGCCTCGGTGAGTTCGCCGGTGTTGTAGGGGCTGCCGCGGATCGTATAGAGGTCCGCACCCTCCCCCAAGTACTTCGCCTGTTTGCTTCGGCTGGCCTCGAACCCGCCGGAGGCCATGACCACGGCCCCCGCCCGGTACTCGACGGGTTGGCCGTTCCGGGCGGCCTCCACGCCGACGATGTGGCCGTGTTCGTCCTGAATCAAGTCCCTGGCCCCGGTTTCGTAGTGGTACTCGACGCCGAGGGCCTCACCGGCAGCTTGGAGACTGTCGGCGGCCGCGGCGCCGCCGCCATCGAGCCACAGCACCCCGGGCGCTTCCGGGTCGTCGATGCCGGGGTAGAACGGGTCGTACATGCCGTCCAGCCACGGGACGCCGTGCTGGTTGAGCCAGTCCGTGGTTTCCCTCGACTTCGCCACGAGCGTGCGGCACAGCTCCTCGTCGGCGAGGCCGTTCGAGAGCCGCATCAGGTCGTCATAGAAGGTCTCCTCGGTGTACTCCACCGGGTCGTCGAGGCGGTCGGTGTCGTAGTCGGCCGGGTCCAGTTCGGACAGGACCGTCCGCAGGCCGATCGTGTACTGGGTGTTCCCCCCGGCTTCGGCGGCGGGTGATTTCTCAAGCACCACCACGTCCGCGCCGGACTCCCTGGCCGCGATGCCCGAACTGAGGCCGGCCATCCCGTGGCCGACCACCACGACGTCGTAGGTGTCGATGACTTCCATGGTTCAGTCCCCCGAAACCGCGGTAGAGTCAAGGGCTCGCATCATCCTGTCCACGCCTGACCATCCGTGGCCCGCCAGTAAAGAGTATGCGTCCGCGCGGCCCTGGTCGAAGCCTGACCCGAGTTCTTAAGTGCTCCTCCGAACCGTACCGTGACCAGGAGTATCAGACGCGATGTCCAAACGGGTGGCGTTCGACGTCGGCGGGACCTTCACGGACTTCGTGGTGACCGACGAGGAGACCGGCGCCTCCGAGGTGTTCAAGTACCCCTCGACGCCGGACGACCCGTCCCGCGGTGTCCTGGAGGGGCTCGACCAGTTCCTCGAAGAGGAGGGGATCCCCTGGACCGAGGTCACCCAGCTCATTCACGCGACGACCGTTGCCACGAACACGGTCCTCGAGCGGAAGGGCGCCGAGGCCGCACTCGTCGTCACCGAGGGGTTCCGGGACGTCCCGATCATCGGGCGGCAGAAGCGATACGACATCTACGACCTCTTCCTGGAGAAACCGGACCCGATCGTCGACCGGGAAGACATCTACGAGGTCGACGAGCGGGTCCATCCCCGGTTCGGTACTGTCGACGAACCGGACGAGGCGGCCCTCGCGGAACTCGCAAGCGAACTGGCAGCCGACTACGACTCGGTGGCCGTCAGCCTGCTGCACTCGTATCACGATGCGGCCCATGAGCAAGTCGTCGCCGAGGCGCTGGAGGCCGCGGACCCCGAGCTGGCCGTCACCCGCGCCTCCGCGCTCTCGAAGCGGTTCCGGGAGTACGAACGGACCAACACCGCGGCCGTCGACGCCTACCTGAAACCCCGGGTCCGGGGCTACATCGATCGGCTGCTCGAGGCCTTCGCCGGGAACGGCTACGAGGACCCCTTCTTCATGATGAAATCGAGCGGCGGCGTCATGACGGCCGATCGGGTACACGAGGCACCGGTGCAGATCGTCGAATCCGGACCGGTCGCCGGCGCGCTCCACTCCCAACACCTCGGGGACCACCTGGGGCTGGACAACCTCTTCTCGTTCGACATGGGGGGGACCACCGCGAAGATCTGCTTCATCGTCGACGGCGAACCCAAGCGGACCAGCACGTTCGAGATCGACAAGCTCCGGCTGAAGGAGGGCAGCGGCCTCCCGATCAATCTGGAGGTCATCGACATGGTCGAGATCAGCGCCGGCGGCGGCAGTATCGCCGACGTCGGCGAGACCGGCACCGTCTCCGTGGGCCCCGAGAGTGCCGGCGCCGATCCCGGTCCGATCTGCTATGGACGAGGCGGGGACCGGCCCACCGTGACAGACGCCGACCTCGTCCTGGGGTACCTGAACCCGGACCTCTCGCTCGCCGGCGAAATGAGCATCGACCGCGAGGCGGCCGCCCGGGGCATTCGTGAGCACGTCGGTGACCCGCTGGGCATGGACCTCACGGAGGCCGCCGCGGGCATCAAGGAGGTCATCGACAACTCGATGATGCAGGCCAGCCGGATTCACGCGGCCGAGCGGGGCCTCGATCCCCGGAAGTTCGGGATGATCGCCTTCGGGGGCGCCGGCCCGATGCACGCGCCCTTCATCGCCCGACGCCTGAACATCCCGAAGGTGATCGTCCCCGGCGGGGCCGGGGTGGCGTCGGCCAAGGGCCTCCTCGTCCCCGACATCACGTTCCACCTCGAACAGACCCAGACGCTGTCACTGGAGCCGGACACCGTCGACAGGGTCAACGAGATCTACGCCGAGCTCGAGGCAGAGGGTCGCGAGCGGCTGGAGGTCGTCCGGGGCGGGTCCGGCGAGGTGTCGGTCAGCCGGTCGGCCGACATGAAGTACGCGGGCCAGTACCACGAGATCAACATCGAGGTGCCGACCGGGAAGCTGGACCGCGAGGCCGTCGCGGAGATCGAGGAGCGGTTCCACGCGGCCTACGGCGATACGTACGGCTACAGCGATCCGGACGATCCCATCACTGCGGTCACCTGGAAAGTGACGGTCTCGAAGCCCACGGTCACGCCGCCCCTCGAGCGGATCGAGCGGGAGACGTCGCTGGAAGCGGCCGCCAAGGGGACCCGCGAGGCCTACTTCGATCGGGCCAACGGCTACACCGAGGTCCGGGTCTTCGATCGGGCGCAGCTGCCGGTCGGCGCCGAACTCGACGGCCCGGTCGTCGTCGAGGAGACCAACGCGACCACCGTCGTGCCGCCGGAGGACACGATGACGGTTGACGAGCACGGGAACCTGCTGATCGATCTCGACTGAACACACCCATGTCAGACCACTCCGACTCCGACGCGGACCTCGACCCGGTCACGCTCACGATCGTCTGGGACCGGTTCGAGGCGATCTGCGAAGAGATGGGCCGCACCCTCGAACGGACCGGGAAGAGCGAGGCCGTCTGTGCCGGCCAGGACTACTCGACGGCGCTGTGCGATGCCGACGGCCAGGTCATCGCCCAGGGGAACTTCAGCCCGGCCCACCTCGGCTCCATGCCCTACGCCGTCCGACACGTGCTGGACTACTTCGACCCGGCGGAGCTCGAGCCCGGGGACGCGATCATCCTCAACGACGCGTTCATGGGGTCGGGGCACATGCCCGACGTCTTCCTCGTCATGCCGATCTTCGTCGACGGCGCCGTCGAGGCGTTCTCGGCCACCGTGGCGCATCACGTGGACATCGGAGGGATGACGCCGGGCTCGCAGGCCGTGGAAGCGACCGAGGTCTACCAGGAAGGGCTGCGGCTCTTCCCGACCCGCGTGATCCGCGACGGCGAGATCCAGCCCTGGTTCCGGCGGCTCGTCGACGCGAACGTCCGGATCCCCGAGAAGGTGATCGGCGACGTCCAGGCCCAGCAGAACGCGCTCCACCGGGGCAAGGTGCTCTACAAGGACCTCGTCGAGGAGTACGGGCTGGCCACGAGCCGAGCCACTGTCGACGAGATCTACGCGGAGACCGAGCGGAGCCTCCGGGCGGAGATCGAGGGGATCCCCGACGGCGAGTACCGGGCCGAGGACTACCTGGACAACTACGGCGAGGACACCGAGCCGGTCAAGCTGGTCGTCACGGTCCAGGTCGACGGCGACGAGATCACGTTCGACTGTTCGGGGACGGACCCGGCGACGTCCAGTGCGATCAACAGCCCGATCAACTACACCCGCGCCTACCTCCTCTTCGTGACGATGGGGGTCACCGACATGGAGATCCACTTGAACCAGGGCCTGATCAAGCCGCTGTCCTTCGAGGTGCCCGAGGGCTCGGCCCTCAACCCCGAACCGCCAACCGCCACGGCCGCGCGAGCGATCTACATGCAGCGGATCGTCGACGTGGCCATGCAGGCGTTCGCCCACGCCGTTCCTGATCGGGTGGTGGCGGCCAGCAGCCACGTGGTCAACCCGAACTACGGCGGCATCGACCCCGAGTCTGGGGAGCCGTTCAACGTGTTCGACATCGTCGTCGGCGGGATCGGGGGCTCCGACCGGAAGGTCGGGGAGGAAGGGGTGGTCCCGTCGTTCAACATCTCGAACATCCCGGTGGAGGTCCACGAGGAGGACAACCCGATCACGGTCGAGCAGTTCGGCCTCGTCCCCGACAGCGGCGGCGCGGGTCGGAACCGGGGCGCGCTGGCGGTGCGGAAGGACGTCACGCTCCACGCCGACGTGACGTTCACGAACCTGATGGACCGGACGGAGACGCCGCCGCCCGGACTCTTCGGCGGCGAGCCGGGAGCGACCGCCCGAACGCTCCTCAATCCGGGGGACGAACGCCGGCCCCTCCACCCGAAAGGCACCTACGAGCTCTCGGCCGGGGATACCATCAGCCTGCAGGCTTGCGGCGCCGGCGGGTACGGTTCGCCAATGGATCGATCGCCGGACGAAGTATTGGAAGACGTCCGGAAAGGGTACGTCTCGCGGGAGCAGGCCCGGCAAGAATACGGGGTCGTCGTCGACGACACCCCGGACGGCGTCGGGCTCGACGAGGGCGCCACCGCCGACCTTCGCGAGGAGTAGGCCCCGCGGGCACGAGGTCGGGCGGGTCGATCCGACGGCGGTTGGAACGGGTTGCTGACTCGCGAACGTCGCGAAGCACCGGGGCAGTGAGTAGATTGAAGAGCGTGACGGCTCTCCTGCCGAGCATGCTTCTGACCGTGGAAATCGACGGCAAGGTCGGACGACTGGCCCCCGCCGGCCGGGGGGCGCGGTGACGATGGCCGCAGCGGAGCGGCCGCTGGCGGACGTCCAGGTCCTCGAGCTGGGCCACATCGTCGCCGGACCGTACTGTTCGATGCTGCTCGCCGACCTCGGGGCGGAGGTCATCAAGGTCGAACACCCGAGCCGCGGGGACATCTTCCGGGAATCGAGCCGGCTCGCCTCGGCCACCTTCAACTACCTCAACAAGAACAAGCGCAGCATCACGCTCGACTTGACCGACGACGACGGCTATGGCGTCTTCGAGGAACTGGTCGCCGAATCGGACGTGATCGTCGAGAACTACAGCCCGGGCACGGCGGAGAAACTCGGCGCCGACTACGAGACCTTGCGGGAGCGGAACCCCGGCCTGATCTACTGTTCCGTGAAGGGCTTCAACGCGGGGCCCTACGACGACCGCCCGGCCCTGGACCCGGTCGCGGAGGCCTTGTCCGGCCTCATGAGCACGACCGGCTACCCCGACCAGCCCCCGGCGCGGTGTGGGGCCAGCGTGGCCGACATGGTCGCTTCCCTGCAGGGCGCGCTCACCGTGGTGGCCGCCCTCCGCCAGCGCGAACACGGGGGCGAGGGCCAGCACATCGTCGCGCCGATGTTCGAATCCACCGTCGGACTGGTCGGCGGCCACCTCGGCTTCTCGGACGCCTTCGGCGAGGCGGTCGAACCCTGGGAGGGCGGCGGCCAGTCACAGTGGGCGCCCTACGGTCTCTTCCAGACGGGCGACGACAAGTGGGTCTTCATCGGCCCTTCCTCGGAGAAACACTGGGCGGCCCTCTGTGACGTCCTCGGCATCGAGGAGATCGCGGGCGACGACCGGTTCGAGACCCTGGCCGACCGACGAGAGCACCGTGACGAGCTCGGCGCCCTCCTGGAGGACGTGTTCGCGGAGTTCACCCGCGACGAGCTGCTCGAACAGTTCCAGGCCGAGGACGTACCCTCGGCCCCGGTGAACGATACCGTCGAGGCCGCGGCCGATCCCCACCTCGAGGCGATCGACGGGTTCGACGAGATCACGCCGCCCCAGGACGGCTGGGACGACCACCGCGTCCCGGTCACCCCGGTGCGGACGACCGGCTTCGATCGGCCCGCGTCCGACGACCCGCCGGACCACGGCGAGCACAGCCGGGAGATCCTCCGCGATCTCGGGTATTCAGAGGACGCGATCGACGGGCTCGTCGACGCGGACGTCGTCTAGGCCGTCTCCACCGTCTCGCGAGCCAGCTCGACTGCCGCGTCGTAGGGCACGTGCTCCTCGAGCGATCGGAGCTCCTCGAGGAACTCCTCCACCAGGTCCTCTGACGGATCGCTGGCCCCGGCCCGTTCCAAAAGCCGCCGGGCCGCGCCGCCGCCGCTGGACGGCCCGAAGAGGAGCCGCCGTTCGCCGCCGAACCGGGACGGGTCAAAGGCTTCGTAGACGGCGGGTTCGTCGAGCATGGTGGCGGTGTGCATCCCGGACTCGTGCTCGAAGGCCGTCTCGCCGAGAACCGGTTTGTGCGGCGGGATCGGTTCCTCGAGCCGCTCGAGGACGCTCCGACAGGTCGGGATGAGCCGTTCGACGTCCACGCCGAAGTCGATCTCCGTCGGCCCGGTCGTCCCGGCGGTCACCACTTCCTCCAGCGGCGCGTTCCCGACCCGTTCGCCGATCCCACCGACCGTCACATCGGCCTTCTGCACGCCGTGGTCCGCGGCCTGCAGCACGTTCGCGGTCCCGACCCCCAGGTCGTTGTGGAAATGGACGCCCAGACGGTCCGGCTCCGCATCGATTCCGGTCAGGTATCGCTCCACCGCAGCTGGCGTGGCGGCGCCGACGGTGTCCAAGAGGGTGAACGTGGCCGGCTCGACGGCCACCGCGAGGTCGTTGAGGAGATCCAGCTCCGCCCTGAAGGCGTCCTGCGCTGACACGTTGACCTCGAGCCCTCGATCCCGTGCGTACGCCTCGATCGCCACGGCCTTCTCGACCACCTCCGACCGGCTCGCGCCGAGGACGTGTTCCCGTTGGATATCGCTGACGGGGATGCCGAACTCGACGACGTCCACCCCGGCCTCCACGGCGGCGTCGATGTCCCGTTCGATGGCCCGGGCGATGCCGACGAGCTGGGCCGAGAGGTCAACCCGGTCGCACACGTCGGCGGTGCCGTCCTGGGCGATCGGGAAGCCGACCTGAATGTAATCGATACCGAGGTCGTCCAGCATCCGGGCGCAGTCGACTTTCTGGTCGACCGAGAACGACCGCCCAGACCGCTGTTCGCCCTCGCGCAGCGTGGCGTCGAGCAAACGCATTTCCTTCCGCGTCTCGCGGGCGGCAGTAAAAAGCACCTCTCGACTCCAGCTCTCGATGTTTGAGTAGCAGTTTCGCGAGCCGAGGGTCCCTCAGATTCCCAGAGAGCGCGAAGGCCGACGCTTCGGGATCACGATCGGGGAACGAGAGAAGTACCTGAAGGCTCTCCAGCGGTTCGGCTCCGATTCAGGCCCGCTAGCTCCCGATCGCCATGACGCGGGAGCAGTCGGCACACCGCAGTTCACCCTCGCCCTCGTATTGCCACTGCACTCCGCCACAGTCCGGACACGCCTTCTGTTGGGCCGCCGCCATAGTTGGGATCTCTTGTCTGGTGGGTTCGGCGCCGGACGGCTCCGTCGTGAGAGCCTCCGAGCTTATGTCGGTCTAT
>CAZKPC010000027.1:8159-25335 GCA_964554565.1 uncultured Halobacteriales archaeon | reverse complement strand
CCCTCCGGGCCGAGCGTGGCCCGTATCGCACGTGCCGCGACGAGTCCGCCGTGAACCAGCACCGCCAGCCGAGGCGTTCGGATCGGCTGTTCGGGACGGGACGCGTCGGTTCGAGTCGGTACCGGGGGATCGAGAGATCTGCAAGTGCTCAGGGTTCCCGCGGGCCGTCCACCGTAATGAACCTGACCTCGACCGTGACGCCGTACTGGGAGAGCCGTCCGGCCAGGTCCTCTCGGAGCTCCGGAAACGTTTCGCCCGGCGGGTGCCCGACGGTGACGACCACCGACTCCGCCTCGGTCGTCAACAGGTTCCGCTCGGTCTCGAACTGGATCTCGAGCAGCGTGAGCTGCTCCCGGTAGGGCGGGCTGTCGAGTAGCGCCTCCACGTCCTGGCGGACGTCCTGTTCGGTCACGGCGGACTGGTAGGTTTCGTACGTGACGGCCCCGAGAAACGCCGAGAGCACGAGGATGGCGGCGACCAGGACGGCCGCCAGCCGGATCGTTTCGGCCCGAGCGTCGTCCTCCCGGAACCACTCTTCCGGCCGGTAGCCCTGGTACCAGAGGACGGCGAGGGCGGCCAGGTTGATCGAGATGAAGTTCAGGAGGACCAACACGGTCGCCCCGGTGACGACCGCCGGCAGGGCCCACGCGATCCCGATGCCGATCACGGCCGTCGGCGGCACGAGCGCCACCGCGATCATGACCCCGACCAGCGAGCTCGAGACGTCCCCCGAGAGGCTGTAGGCGCCGGCCACGCCCGCCCCGAGCGCGACCACCAGGGAGAGGAAATCGGGCGACAGCCGCTCGTTCACCTGCTGGATCCCGACGACGTCGAGCCCGGGCGGGACGAGGTGCACCGTTTTCACGAGGAACGCGAAGACCGCCGCCGTGGCGATCGCGAGCACGAAGCCGAGGACCTGCAGCCGGGTCCCGCGCCAGAAGAGGTCCCGGTCGCGGATGACGGTCCCGGCACTCGTCGCCATGGCCGGTCCGATCAGCGGGGCGATGACCATCGACCCGACCACGACCGCCGCGGAGTTGAGCAGCACGCCGGCCGTCGCGATCGCGACGCTGGCGACCGTCATCACGATGAACGTCCAGACGTCGGGCGTGAGGCCGCTCGCCCGGGCCCGCAGCTCCTCCCGGGCGATCCGATCGGGCGATTCGTCCTCCGCGTAGCGCTCGACCAGCTGGTCGAACCGGCGGGAGATCACCGTTTCCGCGTCGATGACGACCGTGAACGCGTTGTCCGGCAGCCCGGCCTCCCGGAGGTCATCCAGGACCGGTTCCACCGCCTGTGGCGGCAGCGGGAACGAGACGACCGCCGTGTACTCCCGGCCGCTGGCCTCGTCGGCCACCACGTAGTCGATGTCCTCGTCGTCGAGGACCCCGAGCACGGCGCCACGTTTGCCGGTCGGGACCGAGATCTCCACGTACCGCACGGTCCAGCCCTCGGCCGCGGAGGCCATATACCCGACGGGCGGCCAGCAGCCGCCGATAGACACCGCTTTGGGGCCGTGGGACCGACGGCCGCCCATGTGGAAGGACCGGCCCGACCGGGAGGCGGAGGTGGTCTTCGTCGGCCGGTCCAACGTCGGGAAGTCCACGCTCCTGCGGGAGCTCACTGGCCACCAGTTCGAGACGGGCCGCAAGCCCGGCGTGACCCGCGAGCCGAACTTCTACGACTGGGCGAGCGAGGACTTCCTTGTGACGGACCTGCCGGGGTTCGGCTTCATGTCCGGCGTCTCCGAGGAGCGCCGGGAGGCGATCAAGGACGACATCGTGGCTTACATCGAGAACCAGGCCGAGCACGTGTTGGTCGCGGTCCTGGTGGTCGACGGCAAGGCGGTCGTCGACATCATCGACCGGCACACCGACCGCGGCGAGGTGCCCTACGACCTCGACATGTACCGGTTCCTCACCGACCTGGGGGTCCCGACCGTGATCGCAGTGAACAAGATGGACAAGGTCGAGGCCCGCGACGAGCGGCTCGACGCGATCTGCGACCGATTCGGGCTGCTGCCGCCCTGGCAGCAGTGGCAGGACCGGGTCGCGCCCATCAGTGCGAAGCGCGGGAACATCGAGGCGCTGGAGGCGGCGATCCGGACCCACCTCCACGAGGCCAAACGGGACGACCTGCTCAAGTTCTTCTGACTGGGAGCCGGTGCGGCCGACTCCACAACCGACATGGTCGGGCAGCCACCGGTCCCGGGTATGCTCTACGCCGGGAGCGACGACGGCGTCTACCGGATCCCGGGCGTCGGCTCAGACACGCCCGGTTCGACTGAACACGTCCTCGGGTCCGAGCGGGTCTTTCGGCTGCGGCAGTTCGACGGGCTCGAGGGGCTGTTCGCCGCCACGGAGGGCGGCCTGTACCACACGACCGACGGCGAGGACTGGACCGCGGTGCCCCATCCCCGCGAGCGAGTGTTCGCGGTCGCGGCCGATCCCGCAGGCGGGCAGCTCTACACCGGGACCAAGCCGGCCGAAGTGTACGCGGCAGAGCTCGACGGGGCCATCCCGTCACGGGCCGCGGACTGGACGGAACGATCCGGGCTTCGTGAGTTGGGCGACCGACTCGACTGGGGCCTGGAGCGCCACGACGGCATCGCCCAGGTCCGGAGCTTGTGTGTCCATCCGGCGGCGCCGGATCGACTGGCGGCAGGGGTGGAGGTCGGCGGCGTTCACGTCAGCGACGACGGCGGAGACACGTGGACGACCCGCCGGATCACGGGGTTCGAGGCGCCACACACCGACGACATCCATCACCTCGCGATGCCGACCGCCGACACGCTCGTGGCGGCGACGGGGAGCGGCTTGTTTCACTCCGCCGACGCCGGCCGGTCCTGGCAACGCCTCGATCGGGGCCATCGCCAACGGTACTTCCGGGAATCGCTCGTCCACGAGGGCCGCCTGTACGCGGGCGCGGCGCCCGGCTCCTCGACCTCGTGGGAGGAGGACCCGGACCACGCCCTCTTCGATGCACCCCTCGGTGAACTCCTCGTGCGCGTCGAATCACCGGTCCCGGACGAGCACCCCATCGGCTGGGGCGTCGTCGCGGGGTCGCCGGTGACCGCCACCCACGAGGGGACGCTGCTCAGTCCCGGAACCGACGGCTGGACGACGGTGGGTTCCGTCCCGACACCCGGGCGGGTCCGCGGGCGGTACCTGCCGCTGACCTGGTTCGAGGCGTAGGCCTGTTGCTCGCGGCCTGACCGGGTTGACGGTTCTCGCTGAGGCAGTGATCGAGGAGTGGTGGTTCGGTCGGAACCCGTCATCACGAGGGGCTCAGTGGGGGTAACGCTTCGTCATCACCACCGGGTGGTCGTTCGGGCGCTGTTGTAAAAAGGGTCAGCCGGGGTCGGCGGCCCGCCAATCGGTCACCGCTCGATGCTCGGCTGCGACAGCCTTGATCTCCTCGCCGGTCAGCGCCCCGCGCTCCGTGATGACGTTCGTGACCAGGCGAGCCGGCGTGAGATCGAAGAGCGGTTCGAGCGGGACCTTTGCCCCGTCCTCCAATGCCAGCGGCCGGGTCTTGTCGCTCATCGCGACCACGTGAACCGGCGTGTCGGTCAGTTCGGCGGCCAACGCCGTCGCCCGGGTTCCGACCTTGTTGACGATCGCCCCCGCGGGGGTCACCGCATCGGCACCCACGAGGACCGAGTCGATCTCGCCGCTGCGGAGGCGGTCGTAGACGGCGGCGTCCGGCACGACAGTGACGGAGAGACCCTCCGCCGTGAGCTCCTCAGCAACCGCCCGGCCCTCCCCGCCGGGCAGCGACACCAGCACCTCAACGGGTGGCCGGCCGGCCAGGAGGGCCCGCCGGACCGTTCCGGACCGCGAGAGGGTCAGTACGGGACCGTCCCCGACGGTGTCAGCGGCGAGGGCCGCGGCCTCCGCCACGGCGGTATCGGTTTCGATGATCGCATCGGTCGCAGCCTCCGCGACGGCGGCCGGCGTTCGGGCTCCGGCCATGACGCGATTGACACGATTGCCCAGGACCGCCATCGACGGCCGGGCATCGAGCAGCCGGCTCGCGGTCTTTCGAACCGTATCGAGCGCCGCGGATCCCTCGGCCTCGATCGCGGCGTCCCGAAGGGCCCACAGCGCGTCGACGGCGATCGCGGTCGATCCATGCTCGGCGTCCCGGGCGACCGTCTCCACGGTCGGGGCCACGGCCCGGTACCGCCGCCACTGCAGCTCCGCTCCCTGCGCCCGTAACGCCGACGGCTCGACCCAGGTCGGCTCCGGACAACGTTCGATCCGCCCTGCTTGGCGGCCGTCGGTCGACACCAGCGCGACCACGGCCCCGGCATGGGTTTGGCGCCGCTCGACCGCCTCCGGGTCGACGCCAAGCGACTCGAGGAGCGCCTCGAGCGCCGTCTCCGGGGCGTCGCCCTCGACGGGGCGGGCCGGGAGCGACAGTCCGTCGTCCCGACAGCACAGGATGGCCTCCCGGTGGCGGATCACGGCGACGGCCCGTTCGGGCATCGGCCGATGCAGGCGGCGGCCGCGCTTGAAGCTAGGGCCGCGGCGGCCCGACCGGAGCCCGCGCGACTTTTGGCGGGGGCGAGTGATGGCCCCCCATGGAGGTGCTCCCGGTCGACGGGCTGCCGGAGATCGGCCCGGACGACGACCTCGCGGCCCTGATCGAGGCCCACGCGGACCTGGCGGACGGCGACGTGCTCTGTGTGGCGAGCACGGTGCTCTCGAAGGCCGAGGGCCGGCTCTACATGCTTGACGACTTCGAACCGGGCGACCGGGCCGAAGCGATCGCCGAACGGCTGGCGGAGATCAGCGGCGAGGCGAAGGACCCGCGGTTCGCACAGGCCGTCCTCGAGGAGTCGGAGGCCCTGGTCCTCGAGGCGCCGTTCCTGTTGACGGCCACGCGGTTCGGCCACATCGGCGTCAACGCCGGCATCGACCGGTCCAACGTGCCGCCCGACTGGGACCTCCTCCTGCTCCCCGAAGCGCCCCGGGAGAGCGCCCGACGCGTGCGCGACAACCTCCGGGCGGACGTCGGGGTCGTCGTCACCGATACCAGCGGCCGGCCGTTCAGGCACGGCCAGCGGGGCGTCGCGATCGGCTGGGCCGGGCTGCCCGCGATGCGGGACTGGCGCGGCGAGGCCGACCGCGAGGGCTACGAGCTCGAGGTCACCAACGAGGCGGTGGTCGACGAGCTGGCCGCGGCGGCCAACCTGTTGTTCGGCGAGGGGGACGGCGGCACGCCGGCGGCCGTCGTGCGGGACTTCCAGTTCGGCGAGCACGCCGGCAGCGACCTGCTGTTCCGGGAGCGGGAGGCCGACCTGGTCCGGCAAGCGCTGGAAGCCTGGGAGTATCCGGACGGGTGAGGGAGAGTGCGATCGACGGGTTACCCCCCACCCCACGAATACGGTCCAGCTCAGCCGTCGTGGGTCGAGAGTCAGCAGCCGGCGCCGAACAGCCGGCCAACCCCGTCGCGAGGGAACCCCCGAGGCGGAGCACCCGCCGGCGGCTCACCGGACTCGACATCGGATCGTGTTTCCCGCGGCGATCCCAAAACCGCTGGGCCGGACCGCACTGCCATTCGTGCGAAAGGAGCGCGGAGCTCGAGGCCGCTCACCCGATGTAGCGGAGGTTCTCCCCGCTGGAGCCGGCGGACTGCTCCTGGCTCTGGACCTGTTGGAGCTGTTCGAGCAGCTCCTGGACCTGTTCGGCCTGCTCGTCGAGCGTATCCAGGTCGATCGAGAAGCCGAAGGCCTCCGTCAGGACGTTCAGCACGGCCCTCGCGCTGCCCGGATCCACGTAATAGCCGGGCGTCGTGCCGAGCAGCCCGGCCGTGTCGAAGCCGCGGCGGTCGCCGAGCCCGACGAGCACCCCGCTCATCCCGACGATGTTACCCGGGTCGTCCCGGCTGAAGCGCACTCCGGCGGCTTTGAGGGGCTCGCGCAGCCCGTCGTTCGTTTCCGGCACCGCCCCGACGACCTCGTGGTCCTCGACCTGCTCGCCGGTGCCGAGCCCGCCGAGGGTGACGATCCCGCTCGTGTCGAACTCGGCGGCGATCTCCAGGACGGCCTCCGCCAGGGCGTAGTGGCCGGGCCGGTCCTCGGACTGGCTGTCCCCGCTCAGCACGAGGAGGTCCTGGTCGGGGCTCGTGATGGCGTGGATCGTCAGCGACGGGAGCTCGGCCGTGCCGTCCTCGTCGACGGCGATACCGGGCGCGAAGTGCGTCGAATAGACCCGTCGCAGGGGGTCGCCCTCCAGCTCCGCCAGCAGGTGGTCCGTGGCCAGTTTGCCCACCAGACCGACCCCGGGCAGCCCTTCGATCAGTACCGGTGCCTCGAGCCCCGGCGACCCGAGGACATCGATCTCGATGGCATCCATACGTGCCGATTGGAGCCCCAGGCCGAAGAACGCATTGTCAGCACCGCGACCAATCGAAGGACCGATGGGCCCCGGCGGACACGGTGCAGAGGAACATGCGGGGCATCGAGCTCACGCCGTCACGGCCGGTCGCGGCGGTGGTCGAACTCGGCGCGGCGGCGGAGGACGCCGGCTTCGGGACGGCGTTCGTCGCCAGCCACTACAACAACCGCGACCCGTTCATGGCGCTCACACGGCTGGCGACGGCGACGACCGATATCCGGCTCGGTCCCGGGGTAGTCAACCCGTACGAGACCCATCCCGTCACGCTGGCGTCCCGCGCCGCCACTTTGCAGGAACTCGCGGACGGACGGGCCGTCTTCGGCATCGGCGCCGGCGACCGGTCGACGCTGGCCAACCTCGGGATCGAGCGGGCGCAGCCGCTGGCCCGCGTGGGCGAGGCCGTGACGACCGCCCGGCAGCTCTGGGCCGGGCAGCGGGTTGACCACGACGGCACCTTCGCCGCGAACGACGCCGGACTGAACTACAGCGTCGATCCGCTCCCGGTTTACGTCGGCGCGCAGGGTCCACAGATGCTCCGGCTCGCGGCCCGGCTCGCGGACGGGGTGCTGGTCAACGCCTCCCACCCGCGGGACGTGGCGTGGGCGGCCGAGCAGCTCGCCGACGGCGCCCAGGACCGGCCGGCCGATCGCGAGGCGCTCGAGGTCGCCGTCTACGCGGTCGTGAGCATCGCCGAGGACCGGGCCGCGGCCCGCGAGGCAGCTCGACCGCCGGTCGCCTACATCGCCGCCGGGGCGCCCGAACCCGTGCTGGAGCGCCACGGCCTCGATCCGGCGCTGGCCGGCGACATCAGCGCGTACATCGGGGCCGGCGCCTTCGAGGAGGCCTTCGACGCCGTCTCGGCCGAGATGCTTGACGCCTTCGCGGCCGCCGGGACCCCCGAGGCCGTCGCCGATCGCTTCGCCGCCCTGCTCGAGCACGCCGACGGCGTGGTCGCGGGCTCGCCGCTCGGACCGGACCCCGCGCCGGCGATCGACCTCATCAGCCGGGCGTACGACGCTGTCGGGCTCTGAGCCCGCTACGGCGGCTGGCTCTCGAACAGCAGCTCCTCGCGGACCGTCTCGGCACAGTCCCGATCCCGCCGCCCGAAATGCAGCGTGTTCTCGTCGACCGGCGACGTCATGAACCCGTCGTCGTCGTTCTCGAAGCCGGCCTGCTCGATCTGGAGGTAGCCGATCGCGATCCCGCCCGAGTAGCTGACGTCGCTGATCTCGTCGCGGGGGATCGTCTTGTCCTCGAACTTGGACGCGCCCGCTCGCTCGATGTAGACGTGGTCGTCATAGAGGTAGATCGTCCCGTCCTGGAACTCACAGAAGTGCAGCGGCTCGACGTCGACGCCGCCGGGCGGAGCCGGGTCGCTGGCGTCGGAATCGTCGCTCCAGGGCCAGCTGACCATGCGCGTCCCCTGGGCCGCCCAGGTCGAAAAGCTATCGCCACAGGGCGGCAGTCTTACGGGCCGGCCGATCCAACCGGTGGCCGTGGCAGGCAACCGCTCGCTCGACGAGTTCGGCGCGGGCGAGGGCGAGGAAGCCGACGGCGAACGCGATACCGACCCGGACATCGCCGCGCCGGCGGACGCTGACGCGGGCGCAAGCGATGACGGGATCGAGCCCGTCGCCGAAACGTTCGCCTGGTCCGCGACGGGGACCGAGTGTGGAGTTTGCGGCGAGACCGTGACCACCCGCTGGCGGGACGGCGAGTCGCTCGTCTGCGAGGACTGCAAAGCCTGGTGAGGCGGGCCCGTCGGGGTGCCGGAACCCGGCTGCTTATGCCAGTCCACCACTCGCTCCCGACAAGCCTATGCGGCGTGCAGCCCGGTATCAGGCTATGTGGCCGCGGCGGGCAGCCCGTCGCCCACCCCGCCAACGATCGGACCCGCAGCCATGACAGACGGTACGCCAAACCCGACGGCCGTGACCAGGACCGAAGAGCCGATGCCCGTGTCGGCGGTCGCCACGATGGCCGAGGAGGTCATCGACAACATCCAGCAGGTCATCGTGGGCCATCGCGACGTGGCCGAACACATCCTCTCGACGATCTTTGCACGCGGGCACCTGATGCTCGAGGACGTGCCCGGGGTCGGCAAAACCATGCTCGCCCGGGCGGTCTCGAAATCCATCGATTGCAGCTTCAAACGCGTGCAGTTCACGCCGGACCTGCTCCCGTCGGACGTGACCGGGGTCAACGTCTTCAACCAGCAGACCCGGGAGTTCGAGTTCCAGCCGGGGCCGGTGTTCGCAAACATCGTCCTCGGCGACGAGATCAACCGGGCTCCGCCGAAAACCCAGAGCGCCCTCCTCGAGGCGATGGAGGAGGAGCAGGTGACCGTCGACGGCGAAACCCATCCGGTCCCGCAACCGTTCACCGTCTTCGCGACCCTGAACGCGATCGAGCGCGACCGCACCTACGAGCTGCCCGTCGCGCAGATCGACCGGTTCATGAAGAACCTCGAGCTGGGCTACCCGGACGCCGAGGAGGAGTCCGAGATCTTAGAGCGGATGGTGGGCGTCCATCCGATCGAGAGCCTCGAGGCGGTGACCACCGCCGAAGACGTGCAGCGAGCCCGAGCCGCGGTCGCCGAGGTCACGGTGGAACCGCCGGTCCGGGAGTACGCCACCGCGCTGGCGAACCACACCCGCGAGCACGCCACCCTCGGCGTGAGCCCGCGCGGGACGATCCTGCTCCTCCGGGCCGCCCAGGCCCGGGCCGTCTTCGACGGGCGGGACTACGTGATCCCGGACGACATCCAGACCGAAGCTCAACCCGTTCTCGCCCACCGGGTCCGGCGGGACCCCGACGAGCAGGTCGGCGACGGCGGGCGCGAGGTCATCGAGGCCGCCCTCGCTGAAACCCCGGTTGAATGAGGCCCACACGCCGTGGCTACGCGGTCCTGGCGACGGTCGCCCTCGCGATCGGATCAGCCACGCTGTTCGGCGCCCGCGGCCTCAACGCGATCGCGGGCCCGGGCGTGGTGGCGCTCGGCTATGCTGTCGTGCAGGTCTGGCGGGTCGAGCAGCCGACGGTCGAGCGGAGGCTGCCCCGTCGCGGCGAGCAGGGCTCGACCGCGCCCGTCGAGCTACAGCTCGACGCCGACCGTCCCTACAGTGCCCGCCTCGAGGACGCGGTCGGGAAGGGCCTGGTCGCCTCGGGCAACGAGCGCGACGTGACGGTCGGCGGGGAGCCGGTCGAGTACGAGGTCGGCCTGCGACGCCGGGGCGACCGGCAGCTCGGCCCGACGACCATCGAGGCCCGTGACGTGCTCGGCCTGATGTCGCGCACCTTCGAGATCGGGGCCCGGTCGAGCATCCTCGTCCGGCCGCCGATCTATCCCCTCTCGGGCCCCCGGGCCGACGAGCTCGTCTGGGAGTTCGGCGGGGGTGACGACCGCCAGGAGTTCGACTTCCTGCGCCACTACCAGCGCGGCGATCCGCTCCGGGACATCCACTGGCCCTCCAGCGCGAAACTCCCGGGCGAGGGGCTGGTGGTCAAGCACTTCAGCACCGATGACTCGACGAACAGCATCCGGATCGCCGCGGAGAGCGACGTCGGGCACGCCGACGAGATGGCCGCGGCGGCGGCCAGCCTGGCCGTCCACCTGCTCACCGCCGGCCACCGCATCGAGTTCGCGACGGCCGACGCGTCCCTCGACGCGCGCGGCGGGGCCGAGCAGCGCGACCGCGTGCTCGACGCGCTGGCCCGCACGCGCGGCGGCCGGCTCCACGAGGCCGACCGGCGCGACGCGGACGTCGTGATCAGCGCCGGCGAGGACGGCGTGACCGTGACCGTCGGCGAGACCATCTCGCCGTTCACCGACGTGGCCGGTCGGGAGATCGCGGTGCCCGCCCGCGACCCCGACGGGAGCGGCCTATTTGATCGGCTGGGGGGGCTCGCGTGAGCACCGCGGTCAGCGCCCGGCGCCGCGTGGGCGAGCGGCTGGCCGGCCTCCCCACCGCCTATCGGGCGTTCGCGCTGCTGGGCGCCGCGGTCCTGACGGGCGCCTACCTGGCCACCCTCTACGAGGTAATGGACGTCGTTGGCGGCCCGGGCGGGATGGAGCTGTGGATCGCGCTCGTGGCCGGCACATTGGGGCTGGCGATCGTCCTCGGTCGCACCCTCCGGCTGCGGTACGCCGTCGTCATGGGCCTCGTCCTGCTGGCCGGCGGGCTCGGGGCCTACCTCCTCGCGATCCCGGCGGGCACCCTCGACGTCGGCCGGCAGCTCCAGGACACCGTCGCGCTGCTCACCGGCCTGTCGGTGCTCCGGATGACGAAGGCCGGCGTCTGGGCCCTCGGGTTCACGCCCGGCCCGCTGTTCGTCTCGACGTACCTGTTCCTGCGCCGGCGGTACGCGCTCGGGGTCCTCGTCGGGGGCGGCGCGCTGGCGTTCTTCATCTCGACGAGCGACGTCGGCGTGGTCCACGGGCTGGTCGGCGTCCTCGGCGGCGTGGCCACCCTCGGCTTCGGCCGCCTGGATCGGGAGGCCGGCACGACCGCCCAGCGGGACGCCGTCGTCGCCCTCATCGTGGCCATCCTCGTCGTGACGACCTCCGTGAGCCTGGTCCCGGGTGGCCAGGCCCGCCCGCTGCTGCCGGGCGACGGCGGCCGGACCGTCGAGAGCAGCCTCGTCGGCGGCGGGGAGAGCGTCACCATCCAGGGGAGCATCGAGCTGTCGCCCACCGTCCGCTTCTCGGTCACGGCCGACCGGCCCGCGCGGTGGCGGTCCGGCGCGTTCGACCGCTACACCGGCAGCGGCTGGGTCCGCTCGGGCCAGTCCAGGGACTACGAGGAGTCACTGCCCCCGCCGATCTCCGCCGACCGCCAGCGGCTCCGCCAGACCTTCGAGATCCGGTCGGAGACCGCGGTGATGCCGGCGGCCTGGAAGCCGGTCGACGTCACGTCCGGCACCGACCGCGCCCGGGTCACGTCCATGGGCGCGCTCGAACCGGACGGCAGCCTCCAGGAGGGCGACCGATACAGCGTCACCAGCGTCCAGCCGACGCCCTCGCCGACGGCCCTCCGGAACGCCGGCGACGACTACCCCGAGGCCGTCCTCGAGCGATACAGCCAGCTGCCCGAGAGCACCCCCGACCGGGTCGGGGAGTTCACCGCCCAGCTGACCGCCGAGGCGACGAACCCCTACGACACGGCCCGGGTGATCGAACAGTGGCTCGAGGCCAACAAGGCGTACTCCCTCGACGTCGACCGGCCCGGCGGCGACGTCGCGGCCAACTTCATCTTCGAGATGGAGGCCGGCTACTGCACCTACTTCGCGACGGCCATGATCGCGATGCTCCGGTCCCAGGGGATCCCGGCCCGGTTCGTGACCGGGTACACGGCCGGCGAACAGGTGGGCGAGAACCGGTGGGTCGTGCGCGGCCTCGACTCCCACGCCTGGGTCGAGGTCTACTTCCCGGAGCACGGCTGGATCGCGTTCGACCCGACCCCGGCCGGGCCGCGACAGGAGGCCGAGCAGACCTCGCTGTCGGAAGCCCAGGCCGAGGGGGCCCCGAACGCCGAGGCCGGCGTCCGGACCCCGACGGATCTGACGGCCGCCGAAGGCGCGCCGCGGACGACGGCGCCCGAGGCCCCGACCGTGGCCGAGGGTGAGTCGCGCGGCACGCCGACGGTGCCCGCCGGCTTGCTCGGCGCAGGGGATCAGGCTGCCGCCGAGGGCGATGCCCCCGGCCGGCGCCTCCCGGACGACCAGACGGTCCTCTACGGGTTGATCCTGCTGGTGGGCGCCGCGACCGCGGCCCAGCGGACCGGCGCGATCAGACGCGGGCGGCGGCTGGTCTGGGTCCGTCGGTCGCCCGACGGGCCGCCACGGCGCCGCGTCGAGGCGGCCTTCGAGCGGCTGGATTACCTCCTGGGGCGGCGGTACCGGCCTCGACACCCCGACGAGACGCCGCGGGCCTACCTCGCGTCGCTCAGGGCCGGCGACGCGAGCAGGGCCCGGGATCAGCGGATCGACCGGCTGTTCGACCTCTACGAGCGAGCGCACTACGCCGGCCGCGCCGCGGACGAGGACGCCGAACGGGCCTGGCAGCTCCTCCGGGAGCTCCGCGAGGAGTGGGCCCGCTGGTACTAACCGGCGGCGAGCGGCCCGCCCGACAGGGTTTTGTACACCGGTGCTGTACCCCAATGCCGTAATGGCGGAAGTCTGCTCGACGTGTGGACTACCCGAGGAGCTGTGCGTCTGCGAGGACGTCGCTCGGGAAGCCCAGGAGATCACCATTCACGTCGACGAACGACGGTACGGCAAAGAGGTCACGATCATCGAAGGGTTCGATCCGAAGGACGTCGATCTCGACAGTCTCTCCTCGGACCTGAAATCCAAGTTCGCCTGCGGGGGCACCGTGGAGGACGGCTCCATCGAGCTCCAGGGCAACCATACAGGCCGCGTCGAGGACTTCCTGCGGGACAAGGGCTTCAACGTCGCCTGAGCCGGCTACCGACGAACGGCCCGGCACCACTGCGGACAGGAACGTGAGAGCTACAGGTAGCCGTCGGCCCGGGCCAGCAGGAGCCCCTCCAGCGTCGCGTCGTTGGCCGGCCGCGCCCGGGCCGCCGCGAGGGCGTCCTCGACCGGTCGCGTCGTGACCTCGAGGAACTCGCTGCCCTCGAGCGCCGGCTCGCCGGGGGTCAGGCCCTCGGCGACGACGATTCCCCGTTCGTGGTCGAGCACGCCGGTCGCGACGTCGAAGGTCTGGACACAGGTCGTCTCGGCCGGGCGGTAGCCGGTTTCCTCGGCCAGCTCGCGGGCGGCCGCGGCCTCGTAGTCCTCCCCGTCCTCGACGATCCCGGCCGGCAGCTCGAGGTGCTCCGCCCCGACGACCGGGCGGTACTGTTCGACGAAGACGACCTCGTCCTCGTGGATCGGGACGACGATGACGGCGGGCGGCAGCCGCGCCCAGTAGTACCGCTTGACCGTGCCGTCTGGCTGCTCGACGGCGTCGTAGCCCCCGGTGTACCAGGGGTTGTCGTACTCGATCGCCGACTCGGTGACGGCCCACTCGCCCATGGCCAGCGGTGGGCGGGGCAGCGCTATGAGATTCCCGGTCGAGGGCAGCGAAATACTCATTAAATCCCCGATTCAGGACCATCCAGACACTTCCATGCAGGACTTCGCCGCGCGCGTCAACGCCGTGGAACCGGCCGCCCCGTTCGTCATCAGCAACCTCGTCTCCGAGCTCGAGGAAGCCGGCGAGGACATCGTCGACCTCAGCGTCGGCCAGCCCGACTTCGACACCCCCGAGAACATCGTCGAGGCCACGAAGGGCGCGCTCGATGCCGGCCACACGACCTACACGCCCTCGAACGGGATCGCCGACCTGCGTCGGTCCATTGTCAAGCACAAGCTCGGCGACCGGGACGGGCTCGATTACGGGCCCGAGAACATCGTCGTCACCCCTGGCGGCAAGCACGCCCTCTACGAGACCGTCCAGGCGCTCGTCGAGCCCGGCGACGAGGTCGTCATGCTGGACCCGGTCTGGTCGTCCTACGAGCCGATGGTGAAGCTCGCCGGCGGCGACCCGGTCCACGTCGACCTGGCGCCGTACGACCTCAAGCTCGAGCCGGGCCTCGACGACCTGGCGGCCGCCGTTACGGACGACACCGCCCTGGTGATGGTCAACTCGCCGAACAACCCGAGCGGGATGGTCTTCTCCGATGCCGCGTTCGACGGCGTTCGCGATATCGCGGTCGACCACGACGTCCGTGTCATCTCCGACGAGATCTACAACGAGTTCATCTACAGCGGCGAGCGTCAGACCAGCCTCGCATCGCTCGACGGCATGTGGGAGCGCACGATCACGATCAACGGCTTCTCGAAGTCCCACTGCATGACCGGCTTCCGGCTCGGCTACCTCGCCGCCCCCGAGGACCTCGTCGACCAGGTCGGTAAGGTCCACTCCCACTCGGTCTCGTGTGCGGGCAACTTCATCCAGCACGCCGGCATCGAGGCGCTCGAGGGCACCGACACCGACGCCTTCACGGGCAGGATGGTCGAGACCTTCCGCGAGCGCCGGGACCTGCTCGTCGACCTCTTCGAGGAACGCGGCTTCGACATGCCGGTGCCGGAGGGCTCGTTCTACGCGATGATCCCGATCGAGACTGACGACGACATGGACTGGTGTAAGCGCGCGGTGACGGACGCGAAGGTCGGTCTCGTGCCCGGGAGCGCCTTCAACACGCCCGGCTACGCCCGAGCGTCGCTCGTGGATACCGAGGACCGGATCCGCGAGGGCGTCGACCGGCTGGCCGACGCGGGCTTCATCTAGTCGCCGAAGCGCGGGCGGTAGATCCGGCCGACGGCTTGTCGACGGAGCGTCTCAACCGCCGCCTCCGGCTCGTTCTGGAAGGTCGCCGCGACCGCCGTTCCGGCGAAGGGGGCGGCGTGCCAGGCGACGTTGTCGACCTGATCGCTGCCGATCGTCGTCACCTCGAGGGCGGTCCCGGCCCGCCAGTCCTCGAACTCCGCCCGGCTGCCGACGGTCACGCCGAGCCGGTTGGCGAAGACCACGTCCCGGACGGTTTCGACGACCGCCGGCGTCACCCGTGACTCGTACTCGGCCTCGTCGAACTCCATGGCCTTCGCCGCCTCGCGCAGGACGGTCTGGGCCGTCGAGCCGGCGGCCGCGTACGTGTCGCGGGCCGCCGCTTCCGTCTCGAACTCCTCGCCAACCCCGGTCTCCATACATCCGGCTTGTGAGCTGCGGCTTTGCCGCTTACGGATCCCGAGCGGTTACTCCTCGTCGCCCGGTTCGTCGCCGCCCTCGAAGAGCTTCCGGGCCTCCTCGATCACCCGCTCGGTCTCAGCGTCGAGCGTCCCGTCGTCGAGGTCGTCGAAATCGATAGCGGGATCCGCATCGGGCGGAGCCGCCCCGTCGGAGGGGGCGGCCCCATCGCCGTCGCCGTGCCCCATCCCCGGGCCCTCCGTCGTGTCCTCGAAGACCGCGTCGTACTCGGTCTCGTCGGCGTGGCGCACCAGCTCGGCCGCCAGGGCCGGGGGCCGTTTGTCCTGCCAGTCATCGATCCGCGCGTCGAGGAACTCGGCGTGCTCGTCCTCGTGCAGCATCGCGGTGAAGGCGAGGTGGTTGGCGAGGTGCTCGCCGTCGGCCTGCGGCGCGTCACAGACGGGGCAGGCGTAACCCATGGCACGCCTCTGACGGGCCGCGTACAAGGTTGCTCCGGTCGGGGACCGGAAGTCGACCGCTTTCAGAGGGTCGAGGTGATGTAGATCGCGAGCTCGTAGGCGAGGATCAGGGCCACGATGCCGAACACGGTGACGACGAACCCGATGATCGTGTCGTCCTCCACCGTGATGTCCGGGGCCAGTTCCCGATCGGGGCCCTCGTCCTGCTCCGCCGGCTCCCGGTTCTCCGCCCGGAACTGCAGCAGCTCCCAGCCGATGTTGACCGCGCCCATGAACGCCGTGAACCAGGTCCCGAAGATCAGGATCGAGAAGCCCGCGGCCTGGTTCCCGTAGAGCCAGAGGAGGACGCCGCCGGCGATGGTCAGGAGGAAGGCGACCGTGTAGAGCGTGATCGTGTACCCGATCGTCCGCATCGTGGCCGGTTTCCCGGTTTCGTCGCGGGTCCAGGCCCACCTGGCCGTCCGCTCGAGCAGGGACTTGGCCATTGCACCCGGATTACGTGGCGCGCCACTTAATCCCACGCCCGAACCGTCAGCGGAGCCCTTGGCAGGTAAAGGCCGGGAGCCCCTCAGCCCGCGTCGCGCCGCCGGTCAGTCGACCAAGACCCCGGTGACCTCGAACCGGGCGCCACCGTTCGTCCCCTCAGTGACCGTGACGTCCCACCCGTGTTCGAGCGCGACCTCGTTCACGATCGAGAGACCGAGGCCGGAGCGGCCCTCCTCGCCGGCGTAGCCCAGCTCGAAGACGCGGTCTCGCTCCTCGGCCGGGACGCCCGGCCCGTCGTCCTCGACGTAAAAGCCGTCGTCGTGCCGCCCGATTTCGATCGTCACCTCGTCGCCGCCGTGTTCGATCGCGTTCTGCAAGAGGTTCTGAAAGAGTGTAGCCGCCCGGCCCCGGTCGGCGGCGAACGTGAGATCGGACTCGACGACGAGCTGGGCGTCCGGCGTATCGAGCGTCCCCCAACACTGCTTCGCGAACTGCCCCAGAGACAGGGAATCCAGCTCCTCGAGAGGCTCGCCGCCGCCGGCCAGGAGCATCGTGTCCTCGACGAGATCCTGGATCCGATCGAGGGACCGCTCGATCGCGGCCAGGTCCTCGTGGTCCTCGCCGAGCTCCTGCTGCAGACGGCGGAGCCGCCCGGAGGCGACATCCAGCGGCGACCGCAGGTCATGGGAGAGCAAGCTCGCGAGGACCTCGAGCCGTTCGCCACGGATCGCCGCGAGCTCCTTGGCGCGGCGCCGGCTCTTCTCGTGGTAGTAGCCGGCGACACAGCCGGTGATGAAACCAACCGTCGTTCCCCCCAGGGTGATCCGAACCGGCGGCGGCGGTTGCTGGCCGAGCAGGAGCTGGGACACGATCGCCCAGGCAGCGAGCAACCCGAGAACAGCGGCCACGGCGACGCCCCAGCCGGCGACACGGGCGATCAGGTCGGGGTCCGTGCCGGTCCGCACGAGCCAGTAGCCGAACGCGCAGCTCCCGACCGTGAGGCCGAGCAGGACGCCCCGCAAGGCCAGGGTTTCGAGGATAGGCCGATCGGCGATCAGGATCGACCCGAGCGTGACGGCGACGAGGGAGAGCCCGACCAGGAAGACGCTCCAGCG